>URDS01000031.1 GCA_900546635.1 uncultured Eubacteriales bacterium
TGGACACACCTATCATCAGGAAGCACTTTTATGGCAGCATGATGTGGCATTGTTTGACTTTTCATCAGAGCACGTTACCTTTTATCTGCTGCACCGGAGGCATGGCGCGAAGATTCAGATAGTGACCGCAGAGAAAAAAATGTGGAATGTTCCGGCATATGTGCATCAGGATGCAAGTGTGAAAGATGAATTTTTCGCTAACATCATCCGGGAGGCATTTGCCAGTCATATGATTTCTGCGGTGTATTTCGTGGGAGATGGATTTGACGGGGATTGGCTGAAAGAATCCTTGCGGGTGCTTGGCGGCAACAAACGAGTATTTTTAGGCAAAAATCTCTTTACAAAAGGGGCTTGTTATGCAGGGTACCGATATACAGATGCTTCTTTCTGGGGATTTTTCTATAACTGCGATTACAAAATGCAGGGAGAGATTCGGATGCAACCGCCTGAACAGTTCCGAAGGTTATGATACCGATTTTGCAGTATCGAAAGGAACCGGTACTTCCCAGGCAGTGGCAAAAGATGAGGCATTCTGCTTTCTGTATGAAGACAACCTGAAGCTTTTGGAAGAACTGGGATATAAAACGGTTCTGTGGAGCTTTGCCTATGCGGATTGGGATAACAACAGTCAGATGGCGCCTGAAAAAGCGATTGAAAAAATTCAGAGCGGTACCCATAACGGAGAAATCATTCTCCTGCATCCTACCTCTAAAACCAACGCTGATATTTTGTCGAAACTTATAGATGATTGGAAAGAGATGGGATTTCGGTTTGGCACCTTGGATGAGCTTTCATGAATTGATTGCGCTATAAAGTAAAAAAGTAGGCCTCTGTTTGTTGAACAGGGGCCTACAACATTTTAAGCGGGGAGTTTTTCAATTGCAGTAAAAACCGCCTATCGAGTGTCTTCAACAGGCGGTTTTTACATATTGGAATTACAATTCCATATTCAGTCGAACTTGAATAATCGAATTATTTCATTTCCTTGATAGCTGCCTGTGCTGCCGAAAGTCTTGCAATCGGCACACGGAACGGCGAACAGGAAACATAAGTCAGTCCGGTCTTATGGCAGAATTCTACAGTAGACGGATCCCCGCCGTGTTCTCCGCAGATACCAAGTTTGATGTCCGGGCGCGTTGCGCGGCCGAGTTCACATGCCATTTTGACCAGTTTGCCTACACCGGTTTGGTCGAGCTTTGCAAACGGATCGTTTTCGTAAATTTTGCGGTCGTAGTATGCGTCCAGAAATTTGCCGGCGTCATCGCGGCTGAAACCGAACGTCATCTGCGTGAGGTCGTTTGTGCCGAAGCTGAAAAATTCCGCTTCTTTGGCGATTTCATCTGCGGTAAGCGCGGCACGCGGAATTTCAATCATGGTACCGACTTTATAGTGCATATCGGAGTTCGCAGCCTTGATTTCTTCATCGGCAACCGAGGTAACGACATCCTTCACAAATTTGAGTTCTTTGATTTCGCCGACCAGCGGAATCATGATTTCCGGAATGATTTCCCAGTCGGGATGGCGCTTTTTGGTATTCAGTGCGGCACGGATAACCGCTCTGGTCTGCATTTTCGCGATTTCCGGATACGTTACCGCAAGACGGCATCCGCGATGCCCCATCATGGGGTTAAACTCATGAAGACCGGCAATAATCGTTTTGATTTCGGCAACCGTTTTGCCCTGCGTTTTGGCAAGCAGTTCGATGTCTTTTTCCTCGGTGGGAACAAACTCATGAAGCGGGGGATCGAGGAAGCGGATGGTGATCGGGCGTCCCTGCATAGCCTCATACAGTTCCTCAAAGTCACCCTGCTGCATCGGCAGAAGCTTTTCAAGCGCAGCTTCTCTTTGTTCGACCGTATCGGAGCAGATCATTTCACGGATAGCCGCAATGCGATCATCGCTGAAGAACATGTGCTCTGTACGGCAAAGACCGATGCCCTCGGCGCCGAGTTCGAAAGCTTTTTTCGCGTCGCGCGGCGTGTCCGCGTTGGTACGGACCTGCAGTTGTCTGTATTTATCAGCCCATCCCATGATTCGGCTGAATTCTCCGACGATCGAAGCATCCACAGTGGGAATAATACCGTCGTAAATACATCCGGTAGAACCGTCGATCGAAATGAAATCGCCCTCATGGTACGTTTTGCCCGAAAGGGTGAAGCGCTTATTGGCCTCATCCATAGCGATGGCCGAACAGCCGGATACGCAGCAGGTACCCATACCACGTGCAACGACCGCTGCATGCGATGTCATACCGCCGCGTACGGTCAGAATGCCCTGAGCGGCTTTCATGCCCTCAATATCTTCCGGCGAGGTTTCCAAACGAACAAGAACCACTTTTTCACCGCGGTTTTTCCATTCCTTCGCATCTTCAGCCGTAAAGACAATTTTTCCGCAAGCGGCTCCGGGCGATGCGGCAAGCGCTTTCCCGACCGGTGCAGCGGCTTTCAGCGCCTTTGCGTCAAACTGCGGATGGAGCAGGGTATCAAGATTACGCGGGTCGATCATTAATACCGCTTCCTGCTCGGAGATCATGCCCTCATCAACCAGGTCGCAGGCGATCTTAAGCGCGGCTTTAGCGGTTCTCTTGCCGTTACGGGTCTGGAGCATATAGAGTTTTTTGTCTTCAATGGTGAACTCCATATCCTGCATGTCTCTGTAGTGATTTTCGAGTTTATGGCAAATTTCAACAAACTGGTTGTAGACCTCAGGCATAACTTCTTCCAGCTTCGAGATCGGCATCGGCGTGCGTACGCCCGCAACGACGTCCTCGCCCTGCGCATTCATCAGAAATTCGCCCATCAGTTTCTTTTCTCCAGTAGCGGGGTCGCGGGTAAACGCAACACCGGTGCCGGAAGTTTCGCCCATGTTACCGAATGCCATCATCTGAACGTTGACAGCGGTACCCCAGGAATAGGGAATGTCATTGTCGCGGCGATAAATGTTCGCGCGCGGGTTGTCCCAGGAACGGAATACGGCTTTGATGGCGCCCATAAGCTGTTCTTTGGGATCAGTGGGGAAATCTACGCCGATTTTCGATTTGTATTCATCTTTGAACTGAGAAGCAAGCTTCGCAAGATCGTCGGCGGTGAGATCAACGTCCTGCGTAACGCCTTTTTCGGCTTTCATCGCGTCGATTAATTCTTCAAAGTATTTTTTACCGACCTCCATAACAACGTCGGAATACATTTGGATAAATCTTCTGTAGCAGTCCCAGGCCCATCTCGGATTGCCGGACTTTTTTGCCATAACGTCAACAACCTGTTCGTTTAAACCGAGATTGAGAATGGTGTCCATCATACCGGGCATGGAAGCGCGCGCGCCGGAACGAACGGATACAAGAAGCGGATTTTCGAGATCACCGAATTTTTTGCCGGTGACTTCTTCCATTTTTTCGATGTATTCCATAATTTGCGCCTGAATATCATCGTTGATTTTCTGCCCGTCCTCATAATACTGTGTGCAGGCTTCGGTAGAAATGGTGAATCCCTGCGGCACAGGAAGACCGAGACCGGTCATTTCTGCCAGGTTTGCACCTTTTCCGCCGAGAAGCTCGCGCATCTTTGCGTTTCCTTCCGAGAAGAGATAGACGTACTTTTTGCTCATACTGTTTAGACCTCCAACATTTTATGATATTAATATTTCTATTTGGGACATATTGTAAAGCAGTTTGGAGCGTCTTTTTTCTCTTATGTAGATAAAAAGGCACAAACCGCAACCAATAGTATACCATATCCCCCCAAAAATATCCACACTTTTTTAAAAAAATTGGGATAAAAAGGTATAAAATTTCAGTAAAAAATTACACGTTAAGTTGTATTTTTGAATAAATCTTGCATTTGCAGTGAATTTAAGGTATAATAAAAAAATATGAGTTTGTAGAAATTGAATCGGGATTTTAGGTGATTGCAATGAGCAGTATATTTGATTTGTTTAAGCAGATCGAAAGTGAAAATCAAAATCAGACGGAGCCGAATACGATTTCCTATATTGTGGCGGGGCTTGGAAATCCCGGAGATAAATATACGTTTACACGGCACAATACCGGATTTTTAGCGCTTGATTTTATTGCGCAGAAATTGGGTATCCGTCTGCATAAATTAAAATTTAAATCACTTTGCGCCGAAGCGGCGCTGAACGGTCGGCGTGTACTTTTTCTGAAACCGCAGACCTTTATGAATTTGTCGGGAGAAGCGGTGCGAGCCGCAGCGGATTTTTATAAGATTCCGCCGGAGAATATTCTTGTTATTTTTGATGATGTCAATTTTGACGTAGGAACACTTCGCATTCGGCGCAGCGGGAGCGACGGCGGGCACAACGGCATGAAGAATATTATTTATCAGATGAATTCCGATGCCTGTCCGCGCATAAAAATAGGTGTAGGTAAAAAGCCTTCTCCAAATTATGACCTTGCGGAATTTGTTCTCGGCACGTTTTCGGAGGCGGACAGAAAGGTTTTGTTTTCGACATTTGAAAACGTGTATGATTGTGTTATGCGAATCGTTGGCGGAGATATAGACAAAGCCATGAGTTTATACAATAAGTAACGGGGGCGTTATATGGGCGTTTTTTCAAAGTCTGTCCGACTGGATCGGGAATATGAGCAGATTCTGGAATGCGTGCGGCAACAAATGCGTCAAAAGCCGCTGCCTTTGGCGATAAGCGGAATGCCTCCTGTGGTGGAAAATGCATTTACCGCGGCGTTCGCGCAAGACTTTACCGATACATTCGGATGCGGGATCTTGGTCTTAATGCCGGATGATAAATCGGTGATTCAGCTTACCGAGTACCTGTGCGCGCAGGGGATCGACGCATACCGTTTTGTTCGGCGCGAGTGGAATCTCTATAATATTACAGCCTCCCATGAGAATGAGCATGAGAGGCTTTTCGTCCTGTCTAAAATACTTGCGGAGCAATTTTCTGTCGTGGTTACAACGCCGGCGGCTGCGCTTGGCTATACCATGCCGCGTGCGGTTTTGGATGCGTATCGCTTTTGCTATCGTGTGGGGGATATTGCGGATTTACAGGATATTGCGTCTCTGCTGCTCGAAATGGGCTACGCGAGGGTGGACAGCGTAGATTATCCGGGACAGTTTTCTGTGCGGGGCGGTATTTTAGACGTATTTCCGCCGCAGGAGGCGGAGAACCGTTTGCCGTATCGTATCGAGTTTTTCGGGGATGAAATCGACCGGATTTGTGTATTTGATCCGCTGACGCAGCGCGGCGCGGAAAATTGCGAATCGGTCTGGATATTGCCGGTACATGAAGTGCTGTACGGGCAAAAGCAGCGGGAAGTCATCCGGAAAAAAGTTGAAGCTTGTTTAAAAAAGTGTTCGTCGGAGGACGGCCGTAAAGAACTTTTGCAGGAGATCGCGGCGATCGACGGCGGACAACCGCTGCATTTCGCCGATAAATATATTTCGCTGATTTATCCGCAAAAAGAGTGTCTGCTGGATTATTTTTCACAGAAAACGGCGGTGCTTTTTTGCGGAACAAACGCGCTGCGCGAACAGACTGAGGCGCTTGGCCGGCTGGAGGGTGAACTTATCACCGGACTTTTGGAGCATGGGGTGATTTCGGGGGGAACGGTTGAGTTTTCCGCACCGGGAACACGTTTGGACAGTTTTGCCGTGAAAAATCTTCCTGTTCATCTCAATACCCTTGCGGTCGGTCTCGGCGGCGTCCGGATCAGCGGCATGTTTACATACCGTTGTCGGCAATTGGCCTCTTATTTTAAAAATTACGCTTTGCTCAAAGACGATCTTGAAAGCTATGTGAAAAATAAATATCGCATTTTACTTTCCTGTGAGAATGACGCCGAGGTCAAAAGTATGATGGAATCGCTGAGCAGCGACGGCTTCAGAACGGTTTCTCTCGGAGAGGATGCGTCGGTTTCGGACCTTGCTTCGGGCGTGGTATATTTGTGCAGGGAACCGCTGGAGAGCGGTTATGAACTGTTTGTTCCGAAACTTGCGGCGTTGACGCTTTTCGGAACGGACAGCGCAAAATTTTCGCCGCGCCGGAAAAAGAAAACGCCGAAAGTTCCCGCCGGGCAAAAGATTTTGTCCTATGCGGACCTGGAAATCGGCGATTATGTCGTGCATGCGAATTACGGCATCGGAAAATATCTCGGCATTCAAAATCTTACGGTGGCCGGCGTTTCGCGTGATTATATCAACATTCAGTACGCCGGGGCGGATAAGCTGTTTTTGCCGGTGGACAATTTGGATATGGTGTCGCGGTATATCGGCGCGCATTCGGATGACGGCTTATTGAAACTGTCAAAAATGGGCGGAACCGATTGGCAGAAAGCCAAAACAAGAGCCAAAAGCGCTGTACGGGATATGGCGAAAACGTTGATCGCTTTATATGCGGAGAGAATGCGAAAAAGCGGCTTTGCATTCCCTGAGGACGATCAGATGCAAAGAGATTTTGAGTCGGCATTTGAATATGAGGAAACGCAGAGCCAATTAACCGCAATTGAGGAAATCAAGCGGGATATGCAGCGTCCCGTTCCTATGGATCGTCTGCTATGCGGGGATGTCGGATTCGGAAAGACGGAGGTCGCGCTGCGCGCCGCATTCAAAGCCATTGAAGCGGGGAAACAGGTCGCGATTTTGGTTCCGACAACGATTCTGGCCTTGCAGCATTTTCAAACCGCAGTGTCGCGGATGCGAAATTTTCCGGTAACTGTGGAGATGGTTTCGCGTTTCCGCACGGCACGGCAGCAGGGGGAAATACTTCGCGCTTTGAAACGCGGTGAGATTGATCTGATTATCGGTACACACCGTTTAATTTCATCGGATGTGCAGTTCCGAAATTTGGGTATGCTGATTGTCGATGAAGAACAGCGTTTCGGTGTGGCGCAGAAAGAAAAGCTCAAGCAAATGGCAAAAAATATCGATGTGCTTTCGCTTTCCGCGACGCCGATCCCGCGAACGCTGAATATGGCGATGGGCGGAATACGGGACATGTCCGTACTGGACGAGCCGCCAGAGGATCGTTTGCCGGTTCAGACCTATGTATTGGAATACGATCCGATTATCATCGGTGAAGCGATTCGGCATGAGCTTGCGCGCGGCGGCCAGGTGTTTTATCTATACAATCGTGTGGAATCTATTGACCAGCTTGCCGCGAAAATTGCCCGAGAATTTCCAAGCGCCAGTGTGGCGGTTGCGCACGGTCAAATGGAACGTGAGGAGATCGAAGAAATCTGGCAGGCGCTGATTGACGGAAAAATTGACATTTTGGTATGTACAACGATTATTGAAACGGGCGTGGATGTACCAAATGCCAACACTTTGATTATCGAAGACGCGGATCGCATGGGGCTGTCGCAATTGCATCAGCTTCGCGGACGAGTAGGGCGTTCGGGACGGCGCGCGTATGCCTATTTCACGTACCGGCAGGGCAAGGCCATCTCTGAAATTGCGGCAAAACGATTGGCCGCCATTCGGGAATATGCGGAATTCGGCGGCGGTTTCCGTATTGCGCTTCGGGATTTGGAAATCCGCGGCGCGGGCAACATGCTCGGCGCTGAACAGCATGGCCATTTGGATGCGGTTGGCTACGATATGTATATCAAACTGCTGAATGAAGCGGTTCTCGAGGAAAAAGGCGAGACTCCGGTTGAGGTGAAGGAGTGCAAGATGGATATTCCGCTGGATGCGTATATCCCGGAATCGTATATTTACGCTTCGGCCGGACGTATGGAAATGTATAAAAAAATTGCGCTGATTGAGACCGCGGCCGATCTCGATGATGTCGCCGACGAACTGTTTGATCGGTATGGCGAATTTGGCAGACCGGTACACAATTTGATGCAGATTTCTTTGGCGCGGCATATGGCGCAGCGCGCGGGTCTTACAATGGTTCGGGTGCAAAACGGTGAAATCAGTTTGTTTGCCGACCGATTCGATGTGGCGCGTTGGAGTGTTGTGGCGTATGAATGGAACAATAAACTGCGCTTTATTACGTCGGCAAAAACATATTTATCGTATCGACTGCGAAAAAATGAAGAGGCCGTGGATGTTTTGGTGCGTATGCTGGGACAATATGAAAGCGCAAATCAAGATGAATGAGATTTTTTACAGAGCCTGCCGCCATATCGGCGGCAGGCTCTGTAAAGCTGAATCGCGAATGCAGCAAACGAGGGTGTTTTGAGATAGACTTTCACGTAAAGCGGGGAGATAAAATGCAATAAGCAGAAAATTTTGTAAAATTTAAAAAAAGTATTGCAATTTGTGCGCCGTTATGCTATAATTTGATCGTTGTCAGTTCGGCCCGTTGGTCAAGCGGCTAAGACATCGCCCTCTCACGGCGAAAACGGGAGTTCGATTCTCCCACGGGTCACCAAATGTAACAAATCCGAACGATTTTGCAAATCGAAGTTGGTTCGGATTTGTTTTTTTATACAAAAACATTATAGCGCCAACATAGAGACAAAAATAAGGTCAAAGCGAGGTTCAAGTGAACCGTGCTTTGACCTTGTTCTGTATCAGCGGTAAAATTAAGTAACTGGGCTTACAGCCCTTGAGCATAGACGGGTGGTTAGGATTTAATTTGCTTTTGTTTCACAGTAGATGCACCGATAAATTCGATTTTCTTTATCGGTAAGTCTAAAAATGTGTACAAGCTCCTGCTCGACCGATGTGATGCATCGGGGATTCTTGCAGAACAGTACATTGGACAGATGCTCCGGAAGATCGATTTTTTTCTTTTCGGTCAAAATTCCGTCTCGGATGACATCTACGGTTACATTGGGGTCAACATAGCCGATAATATCAATATTTACGTCAATAACCGCATCAATTTTGATAATATCTTTTTTGCCCATTTTTCGGCTTTTTACATTTTTAATGATGGCGACCGAGCAATCCAGTTTATCCAATTCCAGCAGGCGATAGAGTTCCATGCCTTTTCCGGCGGTAATGTGATCAATGACGATGCCGTTGCTGATTGAGTCAATATTCATATTTCCACCTCCAACAGCTTAAGAATCAAGGCCATACGGATAAATTTTCCGTACAGCACCTGCTTAAAATAGCAGGCTCTCGGATCGGAATCTACGGCGACGGCGATTTCATTGACACGAGGCAGGGGATGCATGATGCAGAGATCCGGCTTTGCATTTTGCAGTTTTTCAGGTGTCAAAATGTAACTGTCTTTCAGGCGAAGATAATCCTCTTCGTTAAAAAATCGCTCTCTCTGTACGCGCGTCATATACAGAATATCAAGTTCCGGCATGGCGCTTTCAAGATCAGTTGTCTGCACATATTCTATATTCTTTTTTTTCAAAATGTCTTTTTTGACATAGCTTGGCAATTTTAATTCTTCAGGCGAGATCAGAACAAATTTAACATGGTCGTACCGGGACATTGCTGCGATCAGGGAATGTACGGTGCGCCCAAATTTCAAGTCGCCGCACAGTCCGATGGTCAGATTGTCAAATCTGCCTTTTTCACGGCGAATGGTCAAAAGATCGGTTAATGTCTGCGTGGGGTGATTATGTCCGCCGTCTCCGGCATTGATAACCGGAATCGAAGCAGCCTGCGCGGCTACAAGCGGCGCGCCCTCTTTCGGATGACGCATGGCGATAATATCGGCGTAACAGGAGATCGTTTTGGCCGTATCCGCTACGCTTTCGCCTTTTGCGGAAGAAGAACTCTGCGCTTCGGAAAATCCGATTACGTTACCGCCCAGTTCATACATAGCGGCTTCAAAACTGAGACGCGTGCGGGTGGAGGGTTCAAAGAACAGCGTGGCCAGCTTTTTTCCGCGGCATTTGTCCGCATATGCTTTCGGATGCGCAATTATATCATTTGCGGTTTGAATGAGCGCGTCGATTTCGGCAATCGAAAGCTCCAGAATATTGTTTAGTCCCTGCATATGCTTCACCCGATCCAGCTTTCATCCGAAGGATTGTTGCGGAACGCAATTAACCTTTGAACGTCTTCAGGCTGAATATATCCGGTTTTTGCTGCAACCTCCGCGATCACGTCCAATTCTGTAAGGCTGTGATTGGTGACATTGGCTTTTGCCAGACGCTCCAGTCCCTTTTTCATGCCGTATGTGAAAATGCTTACAATACCGAGAACCTCGGCGCCCGCTTCGCGGAGCGCTTCTACCACTTCGATTACGCTGCCGCCGGTTGAAATCAAATCTTCAACCACGACGACCTTTTGTCCGCTTTCAAGCTTGCCCTCGATCCGGTTTTGTCTGCCGTGATCTTTTGCGCCGGAGCGAACATATCCCATCGGCAGATTCATAATATGTGCCGTGATTGCCGCATGCGCAATACCGGCGGTCGATGTACCCATCAGAATCTCGACATCCGGATAATAGGTCTGAATCAATGCAGCCAGCCCGTTTTCAACATCGGTGCGCACTTCCGGCGCGGTCAACGTGAGGCGGTTGTCGCAATAAACGGGACTTTTGATTCCGCTGGCCCAGGTAAACGGCTTATCCGGGCTGAAAAATACGGCTTTGATTTTTAATAAATCTTTTGCAATCTGTTCACTGAGGTTCATTTTTTACTCCTTAACCGATAAATTCTTTTATGCAGCGCGTGTAGGCGGCGACCGGATCGCTTGCTTTTGTGATCGGCCTTCCGACTACGATATAATCGGAACCGAGTTCTTTGGCTTTTTCGGGGGTGGTAACACGCACCTGATCGCTGAGGCTTTCATTTGCAAAGCGCACACCGGGGGTGACCGTTAAAAACGTGCTGCCGCAGGCGGCGTGAACGGTTTCTGCTTCCAGCGGGGAACAGACGACGCCGTCAAGGCCGGCGGTTTGCGCGCATTTGGCGTAATGCATAACGGTCTCCGGCATAGATTTTGAGATTAATAGATCGCTGTGCATTCTTTCCTCACTGGTAGAAGTCAACTGTGTTACGGCAATCAGAAGCGGACGTGTACCGTCCGGACGTGTGAGCCCTTCGATCGCAGCTTCCATCATCGGTATTGTACCACCCGCATGCAGGTTGCACATATCTACATCTAGGGAAGAGAGCACCGCCATCGCGCTTTTTACCGTGTTCGGAATGTCATGCAGCTTTAAATCTAAAAATATACGGTGTCCGCGGGCTTTGATTTCTTTTACAATGCCGGGCCCCTCTGCGTAAAAAAGCTCCATGCCGATTTTTACAAACGGCTTTTGTTTCTTGAAAAGATCCAAAAAATCGAGTGTTGCATTGCGACTTGGAAAATCGCAGGCAACAATTACATCTTTCCCCATTCGTGTGCGCCTCCTATAATTTCAGCTAAACTTTTTATTTTGTATTTTTCCATAACGTCGGGCAGCGTGTTTACAATATCCCTGCAAATATAGGGATTGATAAGATTTGCCGCGCCGATTTCTACGGCGGCGGCCCCCGCCATCATCATTTCGAGAACATCCTCGGCCGAAGCAATACCGCCCATGCCGACAATCGGTATTTTGACCGCCTCATATACCTGATAGACCATGCGCAGCGCGACCGGCAAAATTGCCGGTCCGGAAAATCCGCCGGTTTTATTTGCAAGCAGGGGCTTTTTTGTATGGAGATTGATACGCATGCCGAGCAGGGTATTAATCATACTGATCCCATCGGCGCCTGCATCCTCGCAGGCTTTGGCGATTTCCGTAATATCGGAAACATTGGGAGAAAGCTTGATTAAAATCGGCTTTTTTGTCACATTTCGCACGGCGGCGGTAACTGCGGCCGCGGACTTTGGCGTGGTGCCGAAGCTCATGCCGCCGCCATGCACATTCGGACAGGAAATATTGACTTCAAACCATCCGATTTGCGCTTCATCGTCGAGCGCAGCGCAAACATTTTTATATTCATCAATCGAAAATCCACTGACATTGGCCATAACCGGCTTTTGAAAATACGTTTTCAGGCGCGGCAATTCCTTTTCTTTTACGGCTTCCACGCCCGGATTCTGCAATCCGACGGCATTCAGCATGCCGGATGCACACTCCGCAATTCTCGGAGTGGGATTGCCGAAACGGGGCTTTTCCGTTGTCCCTTTGAAAGAAAATGTTCCGAGGCAGTTTATATCATAGAGTTCTGCAAATTCACTTCCGTAGCCGAATGTACCGCTGGCCGGAATAATCGGATTGTCCAGCGTGATGCCGCACAGTGTGACTCGTGTGTCTACCATATAATCTCCTCCTTTACAAGTACCGGACCATCCCGGCATATGCGTTTGTTACCGTATTTGGTTTCGCAACTGCATCCCATGCACGCGCCGAAGCCGCATCCCATACGTTCTTCAAAACTGATCTGACCGGAAGTGCGCATAGCGCTGCATACAGCCTTCAGCATCGGTTCCGGACCGCAGGTATAGAAATAAGAATAATCGGCGGGCAGCGCATCGGTTACAAATCCGCGCACGCCGTAACTTCCGTCAACCGTCGTTACCGAAACCGGAACGCCTAATTTTAGAAATTCCTGTTCCAGAAAAACTTCGGAGCGGCGGTTAAAACCGAGAATAACAGAGGGACGCTTGTTTTGCTCCAGCAGTTTCCGGCAGAGAAGGTACAGCGGCGGTACGCCGACGCCTCCGCCGATCAAAAGCGGCGTATTTCCGGAAAGGTCGAGCGTATATCCGTTTCCGAGGCCGGTCAGAAGATCCAGCGTATCGCCGCGCTGCATTTTTCCCATTTGCTCCGTGCCGGTTCCGACGACCTTATAGTAAAGTGTCAGACAATCTCCGTTTCGATCGCAGACGGAAATCGGTCGGCGGAGAAATTTTCCCTCCAGACGAATATTTACAAATTGTCCGGGCGCCGTTATGGCCGAGGTATCGCCGCACAGCGTCATGCGGTAGACCCGATCGGCAACCGGCGTGTTGCTTTCAATAGAAAAAACGGATTGTTTCATGATTTATTTGCTCCATACAACTTTTCCGCCGCAGACAGTTAAAATGCAGTTGCCGAATACTTTTTCTTCGGCAAACGGCGTGCTTTTGCCTTTTGAGAGAAAACTGTCCGTGTGGAGGATATATTCGCTTTCCAAGTCATACACACAGAAATTTTCCTGCATGTCAGACCGAATGCCGAAGCGCTTGGCCGGGGCGTCGTGCATCAACTCCACAAGCCGATGCAGCGAAAGAAGTCCGGTTTTGACCAGTTTCGTGTAGAGAATCGGGAAAGCCGTCTCCAGTCCGACAACGCCCATCAGACTATGCGCAAGTCCGCCGGCTTTTTCGTCGGCCGTATGCGGCGCATGGTCGGTGGCGATCATATCTATGGTTCCATCACGGAGTCCTTCGAGCAGCGCGCTTCGATCCTCCTCTGAACGGAGCGGCGGATTCATTTTATATCTGCCGTCATCCTTTAAATCCATGTCGCAGAGCAAGAGATAGTGCGGCGCGGTTTCACAGGTGACGTCTACGCCCTCCGCCTTTGCTCTGCGAATCAGGGCGACGCTTTCTTTTGTAGAAATGTGGCAGACATGATATTTGCATCCGGTTTCTTTGGCGAGGCGCAGATCCCGCTCAATCGGTTTCCATTCGCTTTCGCTGCTGATTCCGCGATGACCGTGAAGTTTTGCATATTCGCCGTCGTGGATATATCCGCCGAAAAGCAAGGAGGTATCCTCGCAGTGCGCGACAATCGGCTTTCCGTGCGCCTTGGCCTTGTGCATGGCGCTGCGCATCAGTTCTTCGTTTTGCACGCCTTTGCCGTCATCGGAGAAGCCCGCCACATATTCACTAAGCCCGGAAAGGTCGGCAAGCACCGCGCCTTCTTCACCCTTGGTGATAGAACCATAAGGGTGTACACGGATCTTTGCATTTTTTTCGATCAAGTCAAGCTCCACTTTTAGATTTCCGACACAGTCGGGAACAGGACTCAGATTCGGCATGGAGAAAACGTCCGTATACCCCATGCGGGCGGCTGCGGCGGTGCCGGTTGCAATGGTTTCTTTATAAAAGAATCCCGGCTCTCTCAAATGCACATGTGCATCGACAAAACCGGGGAAGAAAACATATTTTTCAAAATTGAACTCGGAAACAGGGATGCCGAATAGGGAAAAATCTTCGGAGAAAAATACAAAATCCTGTTTGCTGATTTTCCCGTCTTTGAATACGTTTGCGTTTTGGATGATATGTTTCATAGCCGCTTCTCCTTTGCAGAAAAAAATCTTGCCCATTTCGGCAAGACAAAAAGCGGTGCGGAACGCAACCGAATATAGAATCTTGCCGATATCTCGTATCGCCTTAAAGATCATTCATATAGTAGCATAAAAAGAAAACCTTGTCAACACTTTCCTGAATTTTTTATTTACTTCAGCATACAAAAAAGAGCACCGCCGTTTGCGCTCTGCGGCAGTGTTCTCTCTGAAATCGTTTTGATTAGTAGAATGTTGCGACCGGTTCCTCGGGCGGTTCCGTAATTTCGGCTTTCTGTATGGTAATCACAGGGCCTTTTCGACCGTACAACTGATTAAAGCGGATTTCAATTTTTCCGGTCAGCGCAGCCCAGTCGCCGTTTTTCAGTCCGGCGCGATCTTTGCATTTGCAGACAAATCCCGCATAAACCGTGTCGTCGGCACAGCAGGTCATCAGCCGCCGTCCGCCGACAAACGTATCGTCGGAAAAATCTTTTCCGATTGCAACAAGCGCTTTGAAGGATACGGTAAGACCGTCATATTTTTGCATGTCCTCGGTTGTGTCACGATACCAAAGCGCATAGTCCCGATCCGAAATCCGGACAACGTCGGCATTCAGGTCGAAGGGAAGCGGATCCTCTATATCGTCATACTCGGCATGACCGTCCGTGTATTCATAAGCAATTTCGGTTTGACGGCTGACGCCGCGGACGATTTTGTGCAGCGCTTCCTTATCCGTTTGTTCTGTGCAGCGGTTGAAGATGACGATTTCGCAGCTGCTCAGTTTATCATAAATCAGATTGCGCATGTTGGCGTTGTAGGCTGCAAAGCTTGACGCGTCTGCGAACATCAGTTCCTGATAGACCGCCCAATTTTCCGGCATGCGCTGATAAAAGTCGTTCAGCATCCACATGCCGTTGTACTCGACAATGACTTTTTCGGCATGCGCTTTCAGCGCCATGCGGGTAAGATTTTCTTCGTTGATCTCATCCGGGTTGTCCAGCGCCTGCACCGTTACATTTTTCATGTACGGCGCATTCGGATCGTATTCTTCTTCTCCGTCTTCACACAAAATAAGGAGCGTCGGTTCTTTGTCATTGAAACGCTTGTCCGTCAGCGTGTCGCGAATAAATGTGGTCTTGCCGGAATCCAGAAAACCGGTAAATAAATAAACCTGTACTTCCATTTTATACTCCGAAAAGATGCTGCAAAGCTTCTTTTTGAATTTTTGAACCGATTACGCATACTTTTCCGATTGTTTCCGCGGCGCCGAAACGAATGTCCGCCTCACCGGGAACAAAGTCAAAATAGATCCACCGGTTTTCGGCGCTGACGATCCCTTTCGCGCGAAGAATGGTTCCAAGGGCAGGATTTTCAAGCTTGCCGAGAATCGTCCGGATTTCTTCTTCTGTATAAGTGCGCACCGTTTCAAAGCCGACGGATGTAAAGACCTCGTCTGCATGATGGTCATGATGATGATGCTCATGTCCGTGCTCGTGACCATGCTCATCATGACAATCGCAGTGCTTTTCATGTTCATGCTCGTGTTCATGCGCTCCGTGCGAGCAGGCGGGACACGTACAGGACGCATCGTGTTCATGCTGTGTGGGAGACTCTTCACGGCAATGATGTGAAACTTCTTCGGCAAGCGTCTTTTCCATAGATGCGCGCTGTTCCATCGCATTTAGAATCTGTGCGCCGGTAAGCTGTGTCCACGGCGTGGCAATCACCTCGGCATCGGCGTTTATTTTGCGGATCAGTTCTATGGTTTCATCAAGCTTGCTTTCCGGCAGGGCATCTGTACGGCTTAAGATAATCGCTTTTGCGTGCTCGATTTGATTGCAGAAAAACTCGCCGAAGTTTTTCATATACAGCCGGCATTTTTTCGCATCGACTACGGCCGAATAACTGTTTAAAAAAATATTCGGATTGTCAAGATTTTCAACGGCTTTTATAATATCGCTGAGTTTTCCGACGCCGGACGGCTCAATCAAAATGCGGTCAGGAGAAAAACGCGAGAGTACCTCCGAAAGCGCTTTTCCGAAATCTCCGACCAGACTGCAGCAAATACAGCCGGAATTCATCTCTGTGATCTCTACGCCGGCCTCTTTCAAAAATCCGCCGTCAATACCGATTTCACCGAATTCGTTTTCGATCAACACGACCTTTTCACCCGAAAACGCTTCGGTCAGCAGTTTTTTGATGAGCGTCGTTTTTCCCGCGCCCAAAAAGCCGGAAACAATATCAATTTTAACCATCGTCATATTTTCCTTTGCAGAATTGTTTTATTCGATATTTTGTAGTATAGCACTTTTACCTCTGCATTTCAACCTTTATTTCACAGAGACCGGGCGAAGGGGCGTTTATATTTTTCGTTTGCTGTATTCGCTCGGCGTCATGCCTTTCATTTCCTTAAATACACGGTTGAAATTGCGCACGCTGCCAAAGCCGCAATCATACGAAATTTCGGTTACCGTACCGCCGCGGCGCAGACGTTTGGCCGCTTCGTTTACACGCAGCGTATTCATAAACGACGGATAACGAATCATGAGCTTTTCGGAGAACAAATGCGATATATGAGAGGTTGAACAGCCGAGTTCCGCAGCGACCGACTCCAGCGATAAATTTTCACAAAAATGCGCCGAACAGAATTCTATCAGCCTGCGTTCCAGCGTATCCTCTGTGCTGTCGGCGTCTGTCAATTCGCAAAGGCGCAAAAGTGTGCCCATAATAACCGCAATGTACCCCGCGGTAATCCCGTTTTTATATGGATCGTCCGTGTGCCTTGCCGTTTTCCATCCCTGTTCAAATAAATGGTTCAACTGCGGCGTACCGATATTCCGCAGAACAGGGCACAGCGGTTTCTTCTGACTGAATATCTCTTCAAACGCGGTAAGATTGCGCGGAAAAAGCATCGCGTAATTGCCGACCTGTTCGGTCAGCGCTTCAAATGCGTGAACACGATTGGGAAAAATGAGAAGCACATCGTTTTCATGCAGTTCGTATTCAACAAAATCCACGATACATCGGCATGTGCCGCCGGTAAAATAAATGACTTCAAGGTAATCGTGCAGATGATGGGGAAACGTGATGCGTGTTCGTTTCCAAAAATGAATATGGGTCCATTTTGTTTCGTACTGAATGTTCATAGGAGCCTCCATTGCAGAAAATGTCTATAATTTGCGCTTATATTGCTTGAATTATAGCATAAAATTGCTATAATTTAAATAGAAAATTCTTTATTTTATTAAAAATAAAGCTATTGGAGGTTTGACGATGAAAGCTTATCGGTTGGTTCCTCTTTTTCTGCTTTGCGCGTTCCTTGCGGGGACGCTGATTATGCCCTGCGGCGCATATACGCTTTCAAACAGTGCGGATGTTTCCTATGCTGCCGCCAAAGAGACAATGGTGCTGCTGAAAAACGATCATGCGGCGCTGCCGCTGACTTCGAGTGATAAAATTGCACTGTTCGGCGAGGGACAGGTTTTTACCGACGGCAAAACAGGCGGTTTTTTTCTGATGGGGCGCGGCAGCGGTTATTTTACACTGACCGAAACGCCGAAAAATCCATGCGATGTTTTAGCCTCTTATGTAACCAAGGGCAAGCTCGGCGGCGTATATACCGCGCTTTCCGATGCATATAAAAATGCGGCAAAAGCGGCGAAAAGCGAGACGGATTTTACATATTATCCGACCGATGAACAATACGCCGCGGCCGCTGCTTATGCAAATAAAGCAATTTATATTGTAAACCGTACGTCCGCGGAGGGCAAAGACCTTTCCATGACCGAATTTGGTCTGACGGCTGCCGAGCAAGCCCAATTGCGCAAGGTCTGCACTGCTTTTGCGGGCAAACCGGTGATCGTCGTTCTCAACAGCGGCGCGATGATCAACTGCGGCTTTGCGCTTGGCCGAGTTGACGGGATTTATGCCGATGCGGTAATCACCGCGCCGTATATGGGGATCCGCGGCGTGAATGTGCTGTGTGAAACGCTGATCGGCGACATCAATCCGTCCGGGAAAACGGTGGATACATACGCTAGGGTACTGACCGACTATCCAAGCTATCGCGGTTTTTACGAATCAAAATATGATACGTATTATGAAGATATTTTTGTCGGTTACCGGTATTTTGAAACGTTCGGCGTAGAAGTCGATTATCCGTTCGGTTACGGCTTGTCTTATACGACCTTTGAAATGCGCGATTATACGTATTCGGAGTCGGACGGCGAAATTACGGTCAGCGTTTTGGTAACCAATACCGGAACTGTTCCCGGGAAAGAGGTTGTACAGCTTTATTTTGGCGCGCCCCAAAAGGGTGTCGGCGGCGCATTGCTTTCAAAACCGTCAAAAGAACTCTGCGCATTCGGCAAAACAAAGCTCCTGAAAAGCGGCGAAAGTCAAACCGTAACGCTTTCTTTTCGGATTGATGATATGGCTTCCTATGACGACCTCGGCGCAACAGGACATAAATCTGCATATGTGATGGAGGCGGGCGATTACCATGTATATGCCGGAAACTCGGTCAAAAACGTGATGCCAGTCGGCGTACATACCGAAAAATCGCTTCGGGTGACCAAACAGTGTTCCATGCTTTGCGAGCCGATGACTGTGTTTGACCGTATGACTTTTGACGGCACGGAAAAGGTGGGCAATGTTCAAGAGGACCGTACGGCTATGCTCGCACATAAAACGGAAAATGCAGAACGAACCTATCCGCTTATTCCGATTACCGTTTCGGATGTTTGCGAGGGCAAAGCAACACTCTCAGAGTTTCTCAGTCAGATGAGCGACGCGGAGTTGATCGAATTTGCCGTCCAGACACGCGCGCTCGGCGTTTCGGCAGGCACAGGCGCTTGGGGGACTTCGCCCGATACAGCCGAAAAATACCAAATTCCCGTCGCCGACACAGCGGACGGTCCTGCCGGACTGCGCATCAGTACAAAAGGAACCGGTATCCCCGGCGGTACCGCTTTGGCTTGTACCTGGAATACGGAACTAATTGCTCCGCTCGGCACGATGATCGGAAAAGAAGCAAGAATCAGCGGTGTTGACGCATGGCTTGCGCCCGGTGTCAACATTCACCGTTTCCCGCTGTGCGGAAGAAACTTTGAATATTATTCAGAGGATCCGTATCTTTCGGGCGTGATCGGTTCGGAAATGGTTCGCGCCGTTGAAGCCGAGGGGGTTACGACAACCATCAAACACTTTGTCGGCAACGAGCGCGAAACCGCGCGAAATACCGGCGATACCCGTATGTCCGAGCGCGCGCTGCGTGAAATTTATCTTGTACCGTTTGAAATGGCCGTAGATTCCGGCGTCAGTTCTATTATGACCTCCTACAATCTTTTAAACGGAACGGAGACCTCGCAAAATACCGAATTGCTTCGCGGCATTTTGCGCGGGGAATTCGGGTTTGACGGCGTAATTGCAACCGACTGGACAAACAATTCCAATTTGGTTTTGGAAATTCTTGCGGGCAACAATATCAAAAATTCAAGCAAGGAAGACAACATCAGCACGACAGGGCTTGCCGCCGCCGTAAAAAACGGGAAAGTCAGCCGTTCTTTATTGATTGAAAACGCGACATATGTGATGAAACTGCTTTTAAAGCTCCCAGACGGACAAAATCTCGCCGCTCCCGTCGTTACCAAAATCAGCGCAACCGGTAAAAGCAAAATTGAAGCGGAGGATTTCTTTCTCAAACACAGTTATGCGCGCCTGGAAAAAAGCGGCACACGTACCGCTCTTTCCTATGCGCGGGGAACCGATAAGTATGTTCCGTATGTTGCGTATAAATTGAATGTTGAAAAAGCGGGGCGTTATATTTTAAGCGTTGAAACGGCCAACAACGCAACGCCCGCTTATGATGCGGTAACCGTCTTTGTAAACGGCATAGAACAGCAAGTGACGTATACCGCGATTCCTACCGGCGGATGGATGACCTTTGCAGAGCGTGAAATCGGAAGAGTAATTTTACCGGCCGGCGAAGTTGAACTGAAGATTCGCACAAACGCGGAAAAGTCTCCCGGCAACTATGATTATTTTTTGCTGCGGCCGATTGAGGAAACCTATACGGCGATTTCGGGTGCAGAGGACTTGCTTGAACTCATGAATAATACCGCGAAATGGAATGGAAAGTATTTTCTCACGGCGGATATTGATCTGTCTGCCTACAGCGGAACGCTTACACAGGGGTCTATCGGTACCAACGCGATCAATTTTACGGGAATCTTTGACGGCATGGGGCACAGCATCAAGGGCATTTCGCTCAGCACTTCGACCGAAAAAGATTTCGGCCTTTTCGGTAAAATAAAAGGCGCTGTGATTCGCGATTTAACCGTTTTCGGCAGTGTAAATTCAACAACTCCAAACGGTGTAGTCGGCGGCATTGTCGGCACGGCGGATCCCCGAAGTATGGTGAGCGACTGTAAAAACCACTGTACGGTTTCCTATGTAAACGCGGCGTCTCCCGCGAAGGGCGTCGGCGGCGTCTGTGCCTATCTTTATTCCGGCGCTGCAAAGGACGGAAGCGTGATAAAATATTCGAAAAATTACGGTTCTGTGACATCCGAAACCGGGGAAAATCTTTCGGTTGTCGGCGGCGTTGTGGGGTGTATGAACAATGCCGGAGCGGGTGTCAGTCTTGTTTATGCCTGCGAAAATTTCGGCAGTATAAGCGGCAGCGGCGCTGCGGTCGGCGGTATTGCCGGGTTTATGACGCAGACGGCAGCCGGCGGCGGAAACAACATAGCAACCTGCGCAAATTACGGGAGCGTCACAGCGAGTGCGGGATGTGCAGGCGGCATAGTCGGTGTTTGCACATCGACAGCTTCTACAGTCCAACCGCTGATTGAATACTGCGCGAATTACGGCATTGTGGAAGCAGGCACCGGATATGAGAGCGGCGGTATAATCGGTCTTCTCGAGGGCGGCAATTTATCCGATTGTTATAACGGAGGCAGTGTTTCGGCTAAGGATAATTTACAGGCCGGCGGTATTGTCGGTCGGGCATATACGTCTCTTCCTGCTCAAAAGTACACACTTCAAAGGTGCTATACGCTGGATAGCGCGCAAAGTATAATTGCCGCAAATGAAAATACCAAGGCTTATATGGTGACATCGTGCGATGTTGTAAATAAAAACGAAGCGCTTGCGGGGCGCATTGGACTGAAGTTCGGGGCAAACGGTTATATCGTTGCAGCCGACGGGCCGCGGCTTATACAACTTTATACCGAAGCGCCGCGCGGCGATGTAGACGCAAGCGGAAAAACGACCGTTTTGGACATCATGATCTGTATGTACGCGTATCTGAATGATAGGCAACCTGCCAATATTTTTATTGCCGATTTTGACGAGGACGGAAAAATCGGTATTCCGGATATACAAATTCTGCTGAAACGGTGCTGCTATGCAAATGCGGCAAACCGATAATATAAGAAAGGGACATTTTATGAAAAACAATCCTGCGCTCACGGAAAAAATCCGGTCTTTACTCGAAAACATGACGGTGGAAGAAAAGATTTCCTTTGCTTCCGGCAGTGATACCTGGCATGCGCCTTTTCTCGAACGGCTCGGTATTCCGCGCATTATGATGTGCGACGGACCGCATGGGCTGCGCAAGCGGGCGGTCGGCGATGACGGTGTATATTATACGGTACCCGCAACCGGGTTTCCAAGCGCATCGACTATGGCCAATTCGTGGAATACGGAACTTACGCAAACGGTAGGTGAACTCATCGCCGAAGAATGCCGTGCGGAGCAGGTGTCTGTTCTGCTCGGTCCCGGTATGAATATCAAACGCTCGCCGCTTTGCGGACGAAATTTTGAATATTACAGCGAAGATCCATATTTAACCGGACAAATGGCAGCCGCTTTTATCCGCGGCGTACAGAGCCGCGGCGTTGCCGCGTGTGCAAAACATTTTTGTGTAAACAATCAGGAAACAAGGCGATTTTCAAGCAGCGCAAATGTTTCCGAACGCGCGCTTCACGAAGTTTATTTACCTGCTTTTGAAACGGCGGTAAAAGAAGCTGATGTCAGCACCATTATGCATTCCTATAATCGTATAAACGGACACCACGTCGGCGAGGACAGAACGCTGATTACCGATTTACTTCGCGGCAAGTGGAATTTTGACGGCTGTGTCATGAGCGACTGGGGGGCAATCAGCGACCGTTTGAGCGCGTATACGGCGGGATCGGATATCGAAATGCCGCCAAACGGCGAACGTGAAAAGCAGCTTCTCGAAGCATATCGCAGCGGGAAACTGACCGAAAGCGAAATAAACGAATCGGTCGCCCGTGTTCTCAAAGTCATCTTTGAATATCTGCCCGCACCCGAACCCGGAACGTTTGACAAGGACGCACATCATATGGCGGCGGCAAAGGCGCTGGAAGAGTGTATTGTTTTGCTGAAGAATGAAAATGCTGTCCTGCCGCTTGAGGCGGGCGCGCCTTTGGCGGTGATAGGCGGATTTGCCAAAACGCCGCGCTTTCAAGGGGGCGGTTCGAGTCATGTTACAACGACTCGGCTGGATGATATTTCGACGTTTGTTGCGGCGGAAAACGGCGCGGTTATCGAATTTGCTGCGGGGTATGACGAACATCATGAAACCAATGACGCGCTGATTGCGGAGGCCGTGAAACTGGCAAAAAAGTGTAAGCGGGCGCTGATTTTTGCGGGACTGCCGGACAGTTATGAAACCGAGGGGCGTGATCGCCGCCATATGCGAATGCCTGAGGCGCACAATCGGTTGATCGAAGCCGTTTCGGCGGTTTGCGCTCAAACCGTTGTTGTGCTGCTCGGCGGCAGTCCGGCTGAACTGCCGTGGATTGATCGTGTACCCGCCGTGCTCCATGCCTATCTTGGCGGTCAGGCGCTCGGAAGCGCGATTGCGAAAATCGCATTCGGAAAAGTAAATCCGTCCGGCAAGCTTGCCGAAACTCATCCGAAACGCCTGGAAGACAATCCGTCTTATTTGTTTTTCCCGGGCTGCGGAGACGAATGCTTCTATGGAGAAGATATTTATGTCGGCTACCGCTATTACGACAAAAAGAAAATGGAAGTATTGTTTCCGTTCGGCCATGGACTTTCCTATACAAGCTTTGCGTATACGTCAATCCGGGTTGACGGAGAGCGCGTGCTTGTAACGCTGAAAAACATCGGACGCATGGCCGGAAAAGAAGTTGTGCAGCTGTATTGCGGTGCGAATCCGCATCCGGTCGCGGATACCTTCATCAGCAACAGTTCATTTTTGCCGGGGCGCCCTTTGCGCTGGCTTTGCGGCTTCCAAAAGATAGAACTGGATGTCGGCGAGGAAAAAACGGTTGAATTTTCGCTGAATGACCGGATCTTCTCGGTTTATGACGAAAAAATCAAAGATTTCCGAAAGGTAAGCGGTCCCTATACGCTGTATGCGGGCGGCAGCAGCCGTAATTTGCCGCTGAAGGTTACGGTCAGCATTGACAATGATGAAACCAAACCCGTTATCTCACCCAATACGACGTTTGAGGATTTGCTTTTGGATACGCGCATTCCGCGTGATGTCGCGGAAACGCTTGTCCGTAAAATTGCGCCACAGCCGGTCGTGGCCGCTATAGATGAGCACGGATTCAACGTTGCAAACCCCGAACTTCGCAGCAGGATTCCAAAAGTTTTACGTATGTTTGTACGTTCCGGTACGGATCGTCTTTCTCTGGAAGCGCTGAACACTGCGATTCGTGAAGCCAATGAGGCAATGAAGCTGTAAATAAGTGAAAAAGCAGACTGTTCGTAAAATCGAACAGTCTGCTTTGACCGTCGAAAAACGAAGGTTTTTCGACGATGGGGCGCGTTCGCTCGCGCCG
>URDS01000032.1 GCA_900546635.1 uncultured Eubacteriales bacterium
AGGTGTTTACAAGGCGGCACATGTCCGCCTTGTAAACGTATTTGATTTGCGATTTCCACTTTTTTGACAGACTGAGCAAGGCGGATACGCCTTGCTCTTTTATGTGGTGCAGGGCATCGCATATGCCGCTTTCGGTATGCGCTTTCCGTTTTGCGAATGGCTTTCCGGGCGCTTTGCGCCTTTTTTGTTGCAATGCGCGTTTACCTGTGGTACAATAAAGTGTCAAGCGACGGATGCGGATACAGAGGGGAGTTTTCAAGTGGAAAATTGTCTTGTATTTTTCGATGCGGACGGAACGCTTTTATTTTTTAATCGTTATGTCTCGCCGCGCACGGCCGAGCAGGTAAACCGGCTGCGCCGCGCGGGACACCGCGTTTTTATTAATTCCGGACGAAGCAGGGCTTTGATTGGTCCGGTGCTTACCGATTCGATAACTTTTGACGGCTTTGTGTGCGGTTCGACATATGTGGAATATCACGGTGAAATTTTGCATGCCAAGCGGCTCGATGTCGAGACGGTGCGCGCTGTTTGCAGATTTTGCATGGAAAACGGTGTGCGCGGTGTGCTTGAGGGAGAGCGAGCGGTATATTCTGTCTGCGGCGGTGCGTTTTACAAGACGGCGGATATTACGCTGGATATCACCGACCGGCTTGACGAATATATGGCGGATCCGGATAAGATGCGCCTTACCAAAGTCACGTTTTCGCGGCCGCTCACACTGGATGAGGCGGCGCTTTTTCCGGCGCTGCGCATTATCAATTTTGAACACAAGGACGTATGCAGCGAGGGGATTCTGGCCGGATATACAAAGGCGTTTGGAATGGAATTGCTGGCAAAAAAGTTTTCGGTTCCGCGGGAGCGGATCGTTGCGTTTGGAGACAGCGTCAACGATATAGAGATGCTGCAATATGCCGGAACGAGCGTGATTATGCAATCAGCCGATCACTTGCTGGACGCTTTTGCGACCTTTCGCACAGAAAGCGATGCGGAGGGTGTGGCGGAGGGAATTGAAAAGTTGTTTTTTAAGGAGCGATTATGACAAGCACGGAATTGTTGGAAAAACTTTGCGGTGACAGCGCGCGCGATACGCAAATGCTGACCGCACTGCTGCTTGCAGAGCAGGATCGGGACGCAAAGCGCCTGATTCTTGAATTTTTAGGCCGCATAAATGATTATGCGCATCTTGCGGAGAGCGGTGTGCGGATGTCAAAGACGTGTTACCGCGATTATGTGGCCGGAAACATGCCGGATAAAAAGCCGGACGCGGCGCTTTTAGAGGCGTTTGCAGAGGAACTTCACAAAGCAGAAGCCGGCAATGCGGAGGCACAATATATCGTGGCGATGCATTATCTGCACGGCAGTTTCGGATTGCCGGATTATGCGGAAGCGGTAAGCTGGCTTACCCGCGCGGCAGAGCAGGGCGAGTCCAGAGCGCTGTATGAGCTTGGCGTTTGCCGCATGAACGGAGAGGGGGTACCGCTGGATTACCATGCGGCGCTTGACTGCTTTACGCGGGCGGCGGAGGCCGGAAATACGGATGCGATGCTGGCGCTGGCTTCGGTATATCGCGGCGGGCGCGGAATTGCCGCCGATCCTGAAAAGACGTTTTACTGGTATACGCGGGCGGCGGAAGCCGGCAATTCCTATGCATTTCTCAATCTGGGCATCTGCACGTTCAACGGCAGCGGAACCGAAGCAAACATTGAGCGCGCGATCACCTATGTGGAGCGCGCCGAGTCGATGGGCAATGCCGATGCGAAAATGCTGCTCAAACGGATGAAACGCTATTATGAGGAGGCTGATTTGGATGCCGAAGAGTGCGCCGCTCGAAATCGAACGGAAATTTCTGATTGAATATCCGGATACGGATTTGCTTGACCGCCTTTCCGATGGAAATTGTTCGGTGATTTCGCAGACGTATCTTTTGGGGGAGGACGGAACAAGCGAACGTGTCCGTGCGCGCACGCGAAACGGGAACACGGTCTATACGCACAACACGAAGATTCGGCTTTCTTCGCTCAAGCGTATTGAGCATGAGGATGAGGTAAGCCGGGCGGAATACGAGCGGTTGCTTTTACGCGCGGACCCAAAATGCCGAACGATTGAAAAAAAACGCTGGTGTGTGCGTGAAAACGGATTTGTGTGGGAGATTGACGTATTTCCGTTTTGGTCGGATCGCGCTTTTTTAGAGGTGGAGATTCCGGATGAGAACACGCCGGTCGCGCCCCCGTCGTTTGTCCGCGTCATTCGCGAAGTAACGGAGGACGATCGTTACAGCAACCATGCGCTGGCGATGGAACTGCCGGAATAAATGTATCCGTATACACGGGAGATCGTCGCATATTGAAAAATATGCGTTTGCTTTTGCAGTATCAATAAAGAAAAAAGCTTGCCGTTTTAAACGGCAAGCTCTGACCGTCGAAAAACCTTAGTTTTTCGACGATGGGGCGCGTATAGGCGTGAGGAGGGGCCCGGCGCAAGCCGGGAGGAGTCCTGACGCCACAAGGAGAACCCCTTTCCGAAGGGCGTATTCGCGCCGTCGCGCCGCCGATGGCGGCACTCGCGCGCCTGTAAGGTGTTTACAAGGCGGCACAGGTCCGCCTTGTAAACTTATTTGATTTGCGATTTTCACTTTTTTGACAGACTGAGCTTGCAGTTTAAAAACAGCAAGCTTTGGGTGCAAATGAATGATACATCTGTAAAATTTCTAAAATTTGCGACCTTTCCGAATGGCAATTATTTGTCTCTCAATTTCCTTTTGCGTTCCCGGAGCATCGGCGGATTTTGGGGTGTATATTCATCCATTAAGGGACATAAAAAGGTTCTTCCGAAATAGTTGAGCCTTTCATTATTCGGTTGGAAAATCAATTACCAAATCACTTTTCCCCAGATTGCATTTGGAGCATAGAGTTTGTAAATTATCAAGTGAAGTTTTTCCACCCTTTGACCATGGAACAATATGATCTATATGTAATGTCACTGACGGATCTTTTGTTGGAGATGCACCACAGAAACAGCAGGTGAACTTATCGCGAACCAAAACTTCAAACCTAAGGCGAGTAGAGGGGTTTCTGCTCTTTTGAGCTTTCGTAGTGCATTTAGATTCTTGCGCATCAACAATGCCATATATCTCGCGAACGCCGTTTTTGCATTTGCCAACTACTTGCTCTTTATGATAAATGTCACCATCGTACGGGTAGTTTTTACCGAGACAACGATATTGCCCACGGGTCAAATATTCAAACAGCGTAGGTTTGGAGAGCGTGATTCCATCGTTCACTCGGTTATAACAATAATCTGATGGTATAATGCTCCCATGCGTTATTTGATATTTTTCTTGGAGCAAAGCAAGTAATTCTGCTGTTGTGGTAATATGCCCAACCCCATCTGCTTCTATGAGATATTTAACTGCATCAATCATCTTTTGGTCTATTGTCATATCTGATTTCCTCCATCAGACTATACTTACAAATCCATATATAGTGTATCATTTTATGATGAGAAAGACAATGCATAACAAAAGTCTCAGAAATTGGTTGCCCTCTGAGACTTTTGTTTATTTGCGTTCTTTGGTTACCACTTGGATTATTATATGAAGTATTCATCAAATATCCATAGGCTTTGACTGGAAATATAAAGTCAAATGGGGCCTTATTTGTTTTCAAACCAGGTGTCTCCGACGGTGAGTTCGACCGACAAAGGCACGGACAGGGAAGCGGCGTTTTCCATTTCCCGCCGCAAAATAGCGGCGGCTTCGTCGGCGCATGTGCGTGCGGATTCAAGGACAAGTTCGTCATGAACCTGTAAAATGATCCGCGCATCCAGATTTGCTGTTCGGAGCGCGCGCTGCGTATGGATCATGGCAATTTTGATGATGTCGGCCGCGCTTCCCTGGATCGGACTGTTCATAGCGACCCGCTCGCCGAAGCTGCGGGTCATTTTGTTTTGCGCTTTGAGTTCCGGAATATAGCGGCGGCGTCCGAAAATCGTGGTGACATAGCCGTTTTCATAGGCGTCTTTCACCGTGTTTTTCAGATAGCGGTCTACGGCCGAAAAACGCTCCAAATAGCTTTGGATATATTCGCCGGCTTGCTTTTTCGTGATGCCGAGATCCAAGGACAGACTGTAGTCGCCGATCCCGTACACAATGCCGAAGTTGACGGCTTTGGCGCGTTTGCGAAGCTCTGCGGTCACCTCGGAGGCTGGTATACCGAATACGGCGGCGGCGGTCGAGGTGTGAATGTCCTCGCCGGTGAGAAACGCCCGGATCATGGTTTCATCATTTGCCACGTGTGCAAGCAGGCGGAGTTCGATCTGAGAATAGTCCGCGTCGATCAGTACGTGATCGGTATCGCCCGGCACAAAGTAGCGGCGGAGTTCGTGTCCCATGTCGGTGCGGATCGGAATGTTTTGAAGATTCGGTTCGGCAGAGGAGAGGCGGCCGGTTGCGGTGCCGGTCTGTTTAAACAGCGTGTGTACGCGGCAGTCGTCTCCCGCAACTTTCAAAAGGCCGTCTACATAAGTGCTGTTCAGCTTGGCCACCTTGCGAAATTCCAGAACTTCGTCTATGATCGGATGATAAGGGCGCAGCCGGTCGAGCACCTCGGCATTTGTGGAATAGCCGGTTTTATTCTTTTTAAAGCAGGGCAGTCCCAGACGGTCAAAGAGCACTTCACCGAGTTGTTTCGGAGAGTTGATGTTGAACTCGCATCCGGCAAAGGTATACACGCGCTCCTCAAACTGCTTTTGCAGACTGCGAAGATGCAATCCGTATTCTTCAAGGCCCGCGCAGTCGAGCTTGAAGCCGTCTCGTTCCATTTCATAGAGTACGCGGCAGAGCGGCGTTTCAAGGTCATAAAACAGCTTTTCAAGCGCCGAATCCTTGCGAAGCTTTTCCGAAATTGCGGTGTGCATTCGGAAGATAAGTCCGGCGGCGGGACGCTCGGACGAATAGATTTCGCCGGTATACGCGGCGGCAAGGCGTTCAAGCGAGAAAGAACCCTCGCCCGGATCCAGCACATAGGCGCCCAGCATGACGTCGAAAGCATGCTCGCTCGGAAGAAAACCAAATTCGTGCAGCTTGTGGCAGAGCGCTTTTAAATCGTAGCAGATCAGATTGTCGGAGGTAAGCAGAGGGCGCAGTTTTTCATAGTCGCATTTACAGGTAAACAGTTTGTCGCCGTCTGAAAAGGAGAGTTCCTCATTGTAAGGCGCAAAGGCAAACGGCTTGCCGTCAAGCGTTTCACAAAGCGTTTCGGGCGTTGTTTCCTCTAAGGTTTCAGAAGGAGCGCCGGTTTGATTATCTGCCTCCTCGGATAAATCGAATCGCTTAATCAGCGCGCTGAATTCGAGCTTTGTAAACAGGGCACCGAGCGCCTCGCGGTCGATGTCCGCGCGCCGGAGATCCTGTAGTCCGATCTCGGCCGGTACATGCGTGTCGATGCGCGCCAGCGTTTGCGACAGAAAAGCGCGTTCTTTGTCTGCGCGAAGCTTTTCTTTCTGTTTTTCGCTGATTTTGTCTGTTTCATCAAGGCTTGCATACAGTTGCTCCAGCGTTCCGAACTCGCCGATGAGTTTCAGCGCGCCTTTTTCTCCGATGCCGGATACGCCCGGAATGTTGTCTGATTTGTCGCCCATCAGCGCTTTCACATCTACGAACTGGCCGGGGGTCACGCCGTATCTATGCGTGAATTCCGCCATATCGAAATAGATGGTTTCGCTGTTTGCGGCAAGCAGAACCGTGATGTTTTCATCAATCAACTGTAGCGCGTCCCGGTCACCGGTCAGGATATAGGCTTCTTTTCCGTTTTGCTTTGCTTCTTTCGCAAAGGTGCCGAGAAAATCATCTGCCTCATACCCCTCTTTTTCAAGGATGGTCAGTCCCAGTGCGCGCAAAACCGCTTTGGCGGGGGCGAACTGTTCGAGCAATTCTTCGGGGGTCTGCCGGCGCCCCGCTTTATATTCGGAATACAGCTTGTGGCGAAACGTGGGCGCATGCAGATCAAAGGCGGCGGCGGCATATTCCGGATTCAGTGTCCGGAGGTGCTTTTCTATGATGTTAATCATGCCGTAAATCGCATTGGTGTGCATGCCGTCCTTGGTTGTCAGCGGGCGCACGCCGTAAAAGGCGCGGTTGATGATGCTGTTCCCGTCGATGACGAGCAGTTTTTCCACGTCAATCCTCCGTTTTTTTGCCGCGCGCTGTCAGAACGGCGGTTAGTTTTGCGAAATAATACAGGCCGAAAGCCAAAAGCAGAATGTCATAAAAGATGTCCGAAAGCAGCAGATTGCCGCGTACAAATCGGTAGACAAAATCCGGAACGGCCAGCGTAAGCGTGAACACGATCGAAATCGGCGCATAGGAAAAAAAGCGGCGATATGCGCTGCGTCCGATTTCAAAATTGGCTTCTGCCGCTGCAGTCAGCATGAGAAAAACAAATGCCGCGAACGCAAGCACAACCGTGTGGTTGATATAGGACAGATGCGGATTGAAGTACAGACCGAATACGACAGAAAGGCAGACCAGCGCGCCGCAGAGCGTGAGCAGTCCGCGAAAATCGCCTGTCTTATGTTTGCCGCGGAAGTTTGTCCATTGATAAAACGCCGCCAAAAGCGCAAACGGGCAGGCGATGAGATCCGCGGCATAAGCGGAATGAAAGAGAAGCGCTTTTGCCAGTGTATATAAGGCAAAACCGCACAGCGCCGCACCGAGTATACAGGAACCGATACGCGAAAAGCGGTTCTGAGGCAGCGGTGACAAATCGTTTTCTTCCTTTATATATATATGACTTGCGATAAAGACGAGCGCGGCAAAAAGAAATAGCCCGTATCGGAGCAGATGATGCAAAGGGGCGGAAGTATAAAAGCCGGATGAAGCGTCATAACCGGTCAATACCATATAGCAGCGAAGCAGTGTGAAAAGTACGGAGAAGACAATGGCGGATATATAGAGGATCCGCATGGTCGCAAGCGCTTGTTTGTTCATGATAATTTCCTCGTTTGAAATAATTATGTATATTTTACCACATTCAGGGAAGAAATAGTAGAGGCAGAACAAAATTTTCCAAACAATTTCAGAAGTAATTTTTTGTGAATTGTAAAAAATGCACAAAAAATGAGCGGAAAATTCTCCTATTTTTTTTACCTCCAAAAGACGGTTTTTGAAAAAAAACCTTGCAATCATGCGGCGTTTAAGATATAATGAAAAAGCTTGATATGCGATGAAGCGAGAGGTTGCCGCAGTGAATGCGGGGAATTTTCGTGGAGTATGTCCGACAATGAACCGGGCGACAGCAGAATTTATGCTTTGCACCGTGCGGTGCAACTCGTTTTCTGACCGGGATTTGTCCTCTGCAGCGCCGTCTGCATCGGGATAAGTGCCGGCTTCGTAAGGGAAGCGTTTGAAACGCACGGCACAGTGTTAAGGCGAATCGCCCCAGTTACTGAAAAAAGTAAGGAGGCAAGACCATGGCAGTCAATGAAAAAATCAGAATCAGACTGAAAAGCTATGACCACACGCTGATCGACACGGCGGCCGAGAAGATTGTGGAAGTGGCAAAGAGAAGCGGCGCGACCGTTTCGGGTCCGGTACCGCTGCCGACGGAGAAAGAGATCATCACGATTCTTCGCGCGGTACACAAGTACAAGGACAGCCGCGAGCAGTTTGAAACGCGCACGCACAAGAGACTGATTGACATCATGAAGCCCTCGAAGGCGGTTATCGAAGCGATTGCTTCTACCGAACTTCCCGCGGGCGTCGAGATCGAGATCATCTGACGCAAAGACCCTCATCGGTCAAGTTGACTGGGTCGGGAAACCGAAATACAAACCCGTCAACCAATAACCTTTAAGGAGGAAACCATGAAAAAAGGTATCATCGGAAAAAAACTGGGCATGACGCAGATCTTCCTCGAAGACGGAAGTGTAGTGCCCGTAACCGTGATTGAGGCCGGCCCCTGCGCTGTCGCGCAGAAGAAAACCGTGGAGACGGACGGCTACAGCGCGGTGCAACTCGCATTCGGCGATGTGAAAGAAAAGCACATGACGAAAGCGGAGATCGGCCATTTCAAAAAGGCCGGGATTGCTGTGAAAAAGCACCTCAAAGAGTTCAGACTTGAGGGCGCGGCCGAAATGAACGTCGGAGATGTTGTATCAGCCGATACCTTCGCCGCAGGCGACAAGGTCGACATTACCGGTATAACAAAAGGACGCGGATATACGGGCGCGGTCAAGAGATGGGGACATCACATTCTCCGTATGACGCACGGCACGGGACCTATTCATCGTCAGGTCGGTTCTATGGGCGCAAACTCTACGCCGTCGCGTGTTTTCAAAAATAAGAAAATGGCCGGACAATACGGCAATGAGACGGTTACGGTGCTGAACCTTGCCGTCGTAAAGATAGACGCGGAAAAGAACATTATCGCGGTCAAGGGCGCTGTTCCGGGCGCAAAGGGCGGCATTGTGTTTATTCGCGATTCGGTCAAAGCATAACGGAAGGAGGAATACACAATGCCAAATGTAAAAGTAGTTGATATGGCAGGTAAGGAAGTGGGCGAGCTCACGCTTAGCGATAAAGTGTTTGGCGCTGAAGTAAACGGCGCGGTCCTCCACACCGCTGTAAAAGCTTACCTTGCAAATCAGAGACAGGGCACGCAGTCCACGCTTACCCGTACGGAGGTCAGCGGCGGCGGCAGAAAGCCCTGGAAACAGAAAGGAACCGGCCGCGCACGTCAGGGTTCGACCCGCGCGCCGCAGTGGACACACGGCGGTATCGCGCTCGGACCGAAGCCGCGCTGCTATCGCGTTTCTGTCAATAAGAAAGTTCGCAGACTGGCGCTGTTCGGCGCGCTCTCCGATAAGGTCGCGCAGGGCAATTTGATCGTTGTGGACAACATTTCCGCACCGGAGTACAAGACAAAGATAATGACCGGCATGCTGCAGGCGATAGGCGCCGCGAAAAAGACGCTGATTGTTCTGCCGGAGGCGGACAAGGTTGTCGTGAAGAGCTGCGACAACATCGAGGGCGTGAACACGACGGTCTATAACTCCATCAATGTCTATGACATTCTCGGCTGCGATACGCTTGTTGTGGCAGCGGATGCCGTTAAGAAGATTGAGGAGGTATATGCATAATGAAACTTTCACAGGACATTATCATTAAACCGATCATCACGGAAAAAAGTATGGATATGCTTGCGGATAAGCGCTATGTGTTCAAAGTGGCGCCCGATGCCACAAAGCCGGAAATCGCTGCGGCGGTTGAGGAGATGTTCGGCGTTGAGGTTGCAAGCGTCAATACCATCAGCATGAAGAAGAAGCCCAAGAGACTCGGCGTTCACGCCGGCTACAGAGGCGAGTGGAAAAAGGCGATTGTCGCTCTGAAGCCCACGTCGAAGACCATTGCGTTCTTTGACAGCATGAACTGAGAATAGGAGGATAAAAAAGAATGCCTACTATTAAATATAAGCCGACTACGAACGGCCGCAGAGGCATGACGGTTGCTTCTTTCGAGGAACTGACCAAATTCACGCCTGAAAAAAGCCTGATCGTAATCAAGAAAAAGAATGCCGGACGCAACAGCTACGGCAGAATCACCGTGCGCCATAAGGGCGGCGGAAACAAGCAGAAATACAGAATTGTTGACTTTAAGCGCACCGCTGAGGGCGCGGCGAAGGTCATCGGCATTGAGTATGACCCGAACCGCAGCGCTTATATCGCGCTTCTGCAATATGAAAACGGAACGAAGAGCTACATCATCGCTCCGGTAGGGCTCACAGACGGCGATACGGTTTATTCCGCGCCGGATGCGGATATTAAGCCCGGCAACACGCTTCCGATTGCCAACATTCCCGTCGGTACGTTCATCTACAACATTGAACTGTATCCCGGCAAGGGCGGTCAACTTGTCCGCAGCGCGGGCTGCGCCGCACAGTTGATGGCGAAAGAGGACGGCATGGCGCAGGTCAGACTGCCCTCCGGCGAAGTCCGCTATATTCGTCTGGACTGCAAGGCCACAATAGGACAGGTCGGCAACATCGAGCACGACACGGTTAAGATCGGTAAGGCCGGCAAAACGCGTCACATGGGCATTCGCCCGACGGTTCGCGGTTCGGTCATGAACCCCTGCGACCACCCGCATGGTGGTGGTGAGGGACGCGCGCCGATCGGCCGTCCCGGTCCTGTAACACCTTGGGGCAAACCTGCTCTGGGTTATAAGACCAGAAACAAGAAGGCGAGAACGAATAAGTTCATCGTCAAGCGCAGAGGCAGCAAGTAATGCCGAGTAAAGAAGAAAGGGAGGCACAGTAAATGAGCAGAAGCCTGAAAAAAGCGCCTTATGTCGAAGAGAAACTGTTCAACCGCGTCGTTGCAATGAATGAAAAGGGCGAAAAGAAAGTTCTCAAAACCTGGTCGCGCGCGTCTACGATTTTCCCGGAATTCGTCGGTCATACCATCGCTGTCCATGACGGCAGAAAACATATTCCGGTTTACATCACTGAGGATATGGTCGGCCGTAAGCTTGGCGAGTTTGCGCCGACGAGAACCTTTAAGGGTCACGCCGGGTCCAAGACCTCGAATAACGGCAAATAATCAAATTTACTGAAATCGCATGAAAGCGAAGGGAGGCAAAGCCTTAAATGGAAGCAAAAGCGCATCTGAAATATGCGAGAATTTCTCCAAGAAAGGTCAAGATCGTACTTGATCTGATCAGAGGCAAGGACGCGGCGCAGGCAATGGCTATCCTGAAGAATACGCCGAAAAGCGCGTCTGAATATCTGAGCAAACTTTTGAGAAGTGCAGTCGCAAATGCAGAGAACAATTTCAACATGGACGCATCTAAGCTGTATGTATCCGAATGCTTCGTATGCCCCGGTCCGACTCTGAAGAGAATCATGCCGAGAGCGCAGGGCAGAGCATATCGAATTCTGAAGAGAACGAGCCATGTGACCATAACCGTTAAGGAAAGAGTTTGAGTAAAAGGAGGTAAAACAGCAGATGGGTCAGAAAGTTAATCCGCACGGACTCCGTGTGGGTGTTATTAAGAATTGGGACTCAAGATGGTTTGCGAAAGATGAAACTTTCGGAGACACGCTTGTTTCGGATTATAAGCTCAGAACGTTTCTGAAGAAGAAGCTGCAGGGCGCGGGCGTTCCGAAGATCGAGATTGAGCGCGACGCGAACCGCGTGAAAGTATTTGTGCACTGCGCGAAGCCGGGTATCGTAATCGGCCGCGGCGGCGCGGAAATCGAAAAGCTGAAGATGGACATCGCGGGCGTACTTGAGATCCCCGCAGCGCAGGTCGTCGTAAACGTCGTGGAGGTTAAGAATCCCGATCTCGACGCGCAGCTGGTTGCGGAGAGCATTGCGGCGCAGCTTGAGAAAAGAACGTCTTTCCGCCGCGCCATGAAGCAGGCGATCGGCAGAACCATGAGACTCGGCGCAAAGGGAATCAAAGTTTGCTGCAGCGGCCGTCTCGGCGGTGCGGAAATCGCGCGCGTGGAGCACTATCACGAGGGAACGATCCCGCTTCAGACGCTCCGTGCAGATATTGATTACGGTTTTTGGGAAGCCAACACCACGTACGGTAAAATCGGCATTAAGGTGTGGATTTACAGAGGTGAGGTGCTCTCCGAAGTGAACCGTCAGTCGCAGTCCGCGAGAGAGGATCGCAGACCCCGCCGCCGCGACAATCGCGAGGGCGGCAGAAGAAACAATAAAGCGGAAGGGGGCAACCGATAATGTTGATGCCAAAGAGAGTCAAGTACCGTCGCGTACACCGCGGCAGACTGACCGGTAAGGCTATGCGCGGCAACACCATTTCCAATGGTACGTACGGCCTTGTTGCCCTGGAGCCCGCATGGATTACCAGCAATCAGATTGAAGCGGCCCGTATCGCAATGACGCGTTATATCCGCCGCGGCGGTCAGGTTTGGATTAAGATTTTCCCTGACAAGCCGATCACCGAGAAACCGGCTGAAACCCGCATGGGTTCCGGTAAAGGTTCCCCTGAGTACTGGGTATCCGTTGTCAAGCCGGGACGTGTGCTGTTCGAGATGGACGGCGTGAGCGAGGAGATCGCGAGAGAAGCTATGCGTCTTGCCGGCCATAAGCTGCCGATCAAGTGCAAGTTTGTAAAGAAGGAAACAACAGAGGGTGGGGAGGTATAAGCCATGAAAGTTACGGAACTCAGAGACATGACTGCCGACCAGCTCCAGGCAAAGCTTAAAGAACTGAAAAGCGAGCTTTTTAATCTCCGTTTCCAGCACGCGATCAATCAGCTTGAGAATCCGCACAGAATTTCGGATGTGAAGAAGGATATTGCGCGTGTAATGACCGTTCTTCAAGAGAAGAACGCATAAGGGGTGAATGAAGATGGAAAGAAATCTTAGAAAAACAAGAGTCGGTCGAGTTGTCAGTGACAAGATGGACAAGACGATTGTCGTTGCGATTGAAGACAATGTCAAGCATCCCAAATACGGCAAAATCATCAAGCACACCACAAAGATTCATGTGCATGACGAGAAGAACGAGTGCGGCATCGGCGACAAGGTGTCTGTAATGGAGACAAGACCTCTTTCCGCAACCAAGCGGTGGAGACTCGTGTCCATAATTGAAAAGGCTAAATAAAAGCCCAAAACAGTAGGCAGGTCAAAGCACTTGCTGAAAAAAGGAGGATACGCTAAGTGATTCAGCAGCAAACATATATGAAGGTTGCCGATAACACCGGCGCCAAGGAACTGATGTGTATTCGCGTTCTGGGCGGAACCGGCCGCAGATATGCGAACATCGGTGATATCGTGGTTTGCACCGTGAAAAAAGCGGCTCCGGGCGGCGTTGTCAAAAAGGGCGACGTGGTCAAGGCGGTCGTCGTCAGAAGCGTTAAGGGGCTCCGCCGTGCGGACGGCTCTTACATCAAATTCGACGAAAACGCAGCGGTGATAATCAAAGATGACAATACGCCAAGAGGAACCCGTATTTTCGGGCCCGTGGCCAGAGAGCTCCGCGACAAGGATTTCCTGAAAATCCTGTCTCTTGCTCCTGAAGTGCTTTAATCGGAGGAGGTAACGAAAATGGCAGAAAAGCTTCATGTAAAGAAAGACGATACCGTTATTGTTATTTCCGGCGACGATAAAGGCAAGAAGGGTAAAGTCCTCACAGTCTCTCCCAAGGAGAGAAAGGTGATCGTTGACGGCGTCAACATCGTCACCAAGCACGCAAAACCCCGTAAGCAGGGCGAAGCGGGCGGTATTATGAAGGTCGAGGGCGCAATTTACGCGGATAAAGTTCAGCTTTACTGCGCAAAGTGCGACAAAGCGACAAGAGCGGCTCACAAGACCATAGACGGCAAAAAAGTCCGTGTATGCGTCAAGTGCGGCGCCGAACTTTAAGGAGGTGCGGTGAACTATGTCCAGATATGCAGAAATGTACAAAAATGACGTCGCGCCGGCACTGATGAAAAAGTTCTCTTACAAGAGCCCCATGCAGATTCCGAAACTGGATAAGATCGTGGTCAACGTCGGTGCGGGAGACGCCAAGGAAAATGCCAAGGTGATCGACAGCGTAATCGAGGAAATCACGATGATTACCGGTCAGAAAGCGGTTCCGACCTATGCAAAGAAGTCGGTTGCAAACTTCAAGCTCCGCGAGGGCGTGAAGATCGGCGTAAAGGTTACGCTCCGCGGCGAGAATATGTATGAGTTTATGGATAAGCTCTTCAATCTGGCGCTTCCCCGCGTTCGCGACTTTAAGGGCATCAATCCCAACGCGTTCGACGGCAGAGGCAACTATGCGCTCGGTCTCAAGGAGCAGCTGATTTTCCCTGAAATCGAGTACGACAAGGTCGATAAGATCCGCGGCATGGATATTGTGTTTGTCACGACCGCGAATACCGACGAAGAAGCAAGAGAGTTGCTCTCACTGATGGGCGCTCCGTTTGCGAAATAAGGAGGGGAAATCAGATGGCAAAGAAATCTATGATTTTAAAGCAGCAGAAAGCGCAGAAGTTTTCCACCAGAGAATATAACAGATGCAAGATCTGCGGCCGTCCCCATGCTTATCTCCGCAAGTACGGCATCTGCCGTATCTGTTTCCGCGAACTGGCCTATAAGGGACAGATTCCGGGTGTGAAGAAAGCAAGCTGGTAAGACCGGCAAAACTCCCATCTTATCGGAAGGAAAGCAAATGCTTTAACCACCGATTCGCCGCCGGGCATCGCCCCGGCAGCAAGCATTGATAACTTGCATAAGGAGGAAATCAAAATGCAGATTTCAGACGTAATCGCAGATATGCTCACCCGTATCCGCAACGCGAACAACGCAAAGCATGAAACGGTGGACATTCCTGCGTCCAATATGAAGAGAGCGATCGCTGACATTCTTCAGAGCGAGGGCTACATCAAAGGGTATCAGATTGTCGAGGACGGCAAACAGGGGATGATCCGTGTTTCGCTGAAGTATGTCGGCAAGCAGAAAGTTATTCACGGCCTGCGCCGCGTTTCCAAGCCCGGCCTCCGCGTTTATTCGAACTGTGACGACATGCCCAAGGTTATGAACGGCCTCGGCATCGCGATCGTTTCTACATCCAAGGGCATCATGACCGACAAGCAGGCTCGCAAAGAGAATGTCGGCGGTGAAGTGCTTGCCTTTGTATGGTAATGTAAGGAGGGTAACAGATTATGTCAAGAATTGGTAGAATGCCCATTCCTGTTCCCGCCGGCGTTACGGTTACGATAGGCGAGGGCAACGCAGTGGAAGTCAAGGGACCCAAGGGAACGCTGAAGCAGTCGTTTTCACCCTGCCTGGAGATCAAGCAGGAGGGCGGCGAGGTTTTGGTAACCCGTGCTTCCGATGACAAAGAGATCAGAGCATTGCACGGTTTGACCCGTGCGGTCATTCAAAACATGGTGACCGGCGTAACAAGCGGTTTTTCCAAGAAGCTTGAGATTAACGGCGTTGGTTATAAAGTAGAAAAGGCCGGCAAGAAAATGACGCTCAGCCTCGGCTACTCGCATCCCGTTTATTTTGAGGAGACCGACGGCATTACATTTGACGTGCCGGATGCCAACACGATTATTGTCAGCGGCATTGACAAGCAGGCAGTCGGTCAGATCGCGGCGCAGATCCGCGAAAAGAGACCGCCTGAGCCGTATCTCGGCAAGGGAATCAAGTATTCCGACGAGAGGATTCGCCGTAAAGCCGGAAAAACCGGTAAATAATGAAAGGAGTGGACACAGATGGTTTCCAAGCAGGATAAAAACGCGCAGCGTCTCAAGAGACATAAGAGAGTTCGTGCGAAAATTTCCGGAACGGCTGAGACGCCCCGTCTTTGCGTTTATCGTTCCAATGCGAATATTTCCGCACAAATTATCGATGATGACAAGGGCGTGACCCTCGTATCCGCTTCCAGCCTTGAAAAAGATTTCAAGGGACACGGCGGAAACAAGGAGTCGGCAAAAGAAGTTGGCAAAATGATCGCGGAGCGCGCGATCGCAAAGGGCATTTCCGCAGTCGTGTTTGACCGCGGTGGCTACCTTTATCACGGACGCGTATCGGAACTGGCTTCGGGTGCCCGCGAGGGCGGACTGAAGTTCTGAGTCCGGTTTATACGCTGTTTGAAATTCGATTTCATACAAAATCTAAAGGAGAAAAAACATGGCTTATAACAGAAACGAGTCTTCCAGGGATTCGGAATACAGCGAAAGCCTGGTAGCACTCAACCGTGTTTCCAAAACCGTAAAAGGCGGTCGTATCGCTCGTTTTACCGCGATCATGGTCGTGGGTGACAAAAACGGCAAGGTCGGCTATGGCCTTGGAAAGGCGGCGGAGGTTCCGGACGCGATCCGCAAAGGAATCGAGGACGCCAAAAAGAATATGATTACCGTATCCCGCAAGGGTTCGACGATCCCGCATGAGATCATCGGCGAGTTCGGCGCCGGCAGAGTTCTGCTCAAGCCCGCCGCGCCCGGTACCGGTATCATCGCGGGCGGCGCCGTACGTATCGTACTTGAGCTTGCAGGCATCAAGAACATTCGTGCGAAGTGCCTCCGCTCCAACAATCCCACCAATGTCGTCAAAGCGACTTTCGAGGGTCTGAAAGCACTCAGAACGGCTGAGCAGGTTGCTGCGATCCGCGATAAGAGCGTTGACGACGTCAGGGCATAAGGAGGCGCAGCTATGGAAAAGGTTAGAGTTGTACTGGCAAAAAGCCTGATCGGCGCGAAGCCGAACCAGAAAGCGACTGCGAAATCGCTCGGACTCAATAAGATCGGAGACAGCATTGTTCACGACAACAATGCGGTTCTTGACGGCAAGGTAAAGGTAATCTCCCACCTTGTTAAGATTGAGACTGTTTAAGTTTTATAGAAATATAAAACGAAAATGAGACGTTAAATCCAACAAAGGAGGAACATTCATGAAGCTTCATGAACTTTCACCGGCTCCCGGCTCAACGACGCCCGCATGGCGCAAGGGCAGAGGACCCGGTTCCGGAAACGGCAAAACCGCCGGCAAAGGCCACAAAGGCCAGAATGCCCGTTCGGGCGGCGGCGTGCGTCCCGGTTTTGAGGGCGGTCAGCTTCCGCTGTACAGAAAGCTTCCGAAGAGAGGCTTTTACAATAGATTCGCGAAAGAGTACTCTGTTGTAAACGTGGAGGCGCTGAACCGTTACCAGGACGGCGATACGGTTGACCTTGCAGCACTTGTAGAGGCGGGCGTTGTAAGCCAGCCGAAAGAGGCGCTCAAAGTATTGGGCAAAGGAGAACTTGCCAAAAAAATCACTGTGAAAGCAGCAGTCTTTTCGGCGAGTGCCAAAGAAAAGATAGAAGCAGCAGGTGGAAAGATCGAGGTGGTATAAATGTTTCAGACATTTAAGAACGCATTCAAGATCCCAGAGCTGAGAAATAAGCTTCTGTTCACGTTGTTTATTATTCTGCTCTACCGCATAGGCGTTGCGATTCCGGTGCCGTATGTTGATTCCAACATCATGGCCTATACAATCCAGGCAAACGCGGGTACGATTTTCGATTACTTCAATATCCTGTCGGGATCCGCGTTCGCTCAAGCGACGCTCTTTGCGCTTGGCGTGTCACCTTATATTACCTCGTCCATTGTGATTCAGCTTCTGACCATTGCCGTTCCCGCACTGGAGAGACTCTCCAAAGAGGGCGAGGAGGGCAAGAAAAAGCTCAATGTCATTACGCGTTATGTGACGGTTGCCCTTGCGCTTATCACCAGCTTCGGATATTATATGCTGATGAAAAACTACGGCATCCTGACCAATACCGGCTGGTTCAGCGCGTTGGTCATCATCGCCTGCTATTGCGCGGGCGCGGCGCTTGTTATGTGGCTGGCGGAAAAGATCAATGAGAGCGGCATCGGAAACGGTATTTCCATCATCCTCTTTGCCAACATCATTTCTCGTCTGCCTTCCATGATCGGTTCCATGTGGACCACGGCTTATGGCTGGATGAAAGCCGGCGGTATCGGGATTCTTTGGGGCGTGCTTTTTCTTCTTGCCGTTATCGCGTTTACGGTTGCGCTGGTCGGCGTTGTCGTTTTCCTCACGGAGAGCGAGCGCAAAATTCCCGTGCAGTATGCAAAACGTGTGGTCGGCAGAAAGATGTATGGCGGTCAAAGCTCGGTGCTTCCGATTAAGCTGAATATGACGGGCGTAATGCCGATCATCTTTGCAAGCTCAATCTGTTCGCTTCCCGCGACCATTTTGATGTTTATCAAGGAACCGACTACGGCGGGCTTCGGCAAGAGCTTCTATAACGGTGTTAAAAATATTTTTGACACCACTTCACCGGTTTATATCATCATTTACTTCATTTTGATTATCGCTTTTGCGTATTTTTATATTGCAATTTCGTTCAATCCGGTTGAGGTAGCCAATAATCTCAAGAAAAACGGCGGCTTTATTCCGGGTATTCGCCCCGGCAAGCCCACATCTGATTATATTTCCAAGATTTTGTCTAAAATTACGCTTATCGGCGCCATTTTCCTTGGCGTGATCGCAATCTTTCCGATGATTCTGAATGTGATTTCCAGCGAGACGTTTGCCGGTATTGCATTCGGCGGATCTTCGCTTCTGATTGTGGTCGGCGTTGCAATGGAAACTTCAAGAGAGATCGAGGCGCAGATGACGATGCGGCATTACAAGGGATTCCTTGAATGATTTCGGCAAAGTTAGCAGAGGTATAAGCATGAAAATCATATTTTTAGGCGCGCCCGGCGCGGGAAAAGGTACGCAGGCAGAGATTGTGTCGGACAGACTCGGAATCCCTACGATTTCGACCGGTGCGATCATTCGCAAAGCTTTGAGCGAGGGCACGGAGATGGGATTGGCCGCTAAGGCGTACACCGAGGCGGGCAAACTGGTTCCGGATGATATTGTGATCGGCATTATCCGTGAGCGTCTGGCGGAACCGGATTGTCAAAAAGGCTTTATCCTGGACGGTTTTCCGAGAACGATTGCGCAGGCTGAGGCGCTTGATAAAATGGGCATTGAAATTGATTTGGTGCTCAATATCAATGTGGCCGATGATGTGATTGTGGAGCGCATGAGCGGACGGCGCGTATGCCCTGCCTGCGGCGCAACCTATCATGTTCGTTTTAATCCCTCTGAAAAGGGAGAGGCCTGCGGGCACTGCGGTGAAAAGCTGTCTGTTCGTAAAGATGATTGCCCGGAGGTCGTTCGCAAACGCCTTACGGTTTATCACACCGAGACGGAACCGCTTGAAGCCTATTATCAGCGCAAAGGAATTTTGAAAACGGTTGAGGGGCAGGAGCGCCTGGAGGATACGACGGCACTGACGCTGAAAGCCATCGGGGTGTGACCATGATTCAACTCAAGAATGCTGCGCAGATCGAACAGATGAAGCGCGCGGGCAGAATTACCGGCGAGGCGCTGCTGGTTGCACAGGAGCATGTGCGTCCCGGCGTCTCGACCTGGGAGTTGGATCGTGTGATTCACGATTATATTGTGAAGTGCGGTGCGTCCCCCTCTTTCCTCGGCTATTCCGGATTTCCCGGGAGCGCCTGTATCAGCATCAATGATGAAGTGATCCACGGAATCCCCTCCAAAAAGCGTGTTTTGGAGGAAGGGGACATTGTTAAAATTGATGTTGGGGCGTTTATCGGCGGATTTCACGGGGACAGTGCCCGCACTTTCCCCGTCGGCAGCGTAAGCGAAAACGCGCGGCGGCTGATTGAAGCGACGAAAGAAAGCTTCTATCGCGGGCTTTCGCAGACGCTGGTCGGATACAGGATTGGTGACATCGGTGCGGCTGTCGATGCCTGTGCGCGTGAAAACGGGTACAGCGTCGTCCGCAGATATGTCGGTCACGGCGTAGGACACGAACTGCATGAAGCGCCGGAGGTGCCGAATTTCGGTACACCCGGCAGGGGTGCGCGGCTTTACGCCGGTATGGTGATTGCGATTGAGCCGATGGTCAATGAGGGCGTATGTGATGTGCGCGAACTGGCAGACGGCTGGACGGTAAAAACGGCGGACGGCAAGCTGTCGGCGCACTATGAGCATACAGTCGCTATTCTGGACGACGGTCCGGTGCTGCTTACAGATGTAAAATGAAGGACAATTGTATAGGACTGCTCGCATATTCCAAGTGCGGCAGGGATAAAAAAAGGCTGTTCTGCGTGGTCGGCGTGCTGGACGAGGATTTCGTGTTGATTGCCGACGGCAGACTCAGGCGTATCGAAAAGCCGAAGAAAAAACGGCTGAAGCATTTGTCCTTTACAGATGTGGAACCGCTTGCGATTCCGCTCAGTAACAACGGACTGTATAAACGCATATCAGAGTATGAATTTGCGGTGAACAGGAGGGATTATTCTGCCGAAAGATGATGTTATGGAGTTTGAGGGGGTCGTTGTGGAAGCGCTTCCGAATGCCAATTTCAAGGTAAAGCTTCCGAACGGACATATCGTCAACGCACATATCTCAGGAAAACTCCGGATGAATTATATCAGAATATTGCCCGGTGACAGGGTGACCATCGAGGTATCCGTATACGACCTGACCAAGGGACGTATCACCTGGCGCATGAAATAACCAAACCATTATGAAAGGAAGATAAACAATGAAAGTTAAGCCTTCCGTCAAGAAGATCTGCGAGAAATGCAAGATCGTCAGGAGAAAAGGTAAAGTAATGGTTATTTGCGAAAATCCCAAGCATAAACAAAAGCAGGGCTGAGCAAATCCCATTATACCAGAGAACTGTTTATGACAGAAACCAAAGAAAGGGTGGATTACACAAATGGCTCGTATAGCTGGTGTTGATATTCCAAATCAAAAGCGTGTGGAGATCGCGCTGACATACATCTACGGCATCGGTCAGAAAAGCGCGCAGGATATCCTGGCAAAAACCGGTATCAATCCCGACACCCGCGCAAAAGACCTCAGTGAAGCGGATGTAGCAAAACTCCGCGATGAGATTGAGGCGCATTACACCGTTGAGGGCGATCTTCGCCGCAACGTTGCGCTCAACATCAAAAACATGGTAGAAATCAACTGCTACCGGGGCATTCGTCACAGAAAGGGCTTGCCTGTAAGAGGCCAGCGCACCAAGACGAACGCCAGAACGCGCAAAGGTCCCGCAAAGACCATCGCCAATAAGAAGAAGTAAAGGAGTGACAACATAAAGATGGCTAAGGCAGTAAAAAAGGTTATCAAAAAGCGCCGCGAGCGTAAAAATGTTGAAAAAGGCGCCGCACATATTCAGTCGACCTTTAACAACACCATCATTACGATTACCGATACTGAGGGGAACGCAGTGTCTTGGGCCTCCGCCGGAGAACTGGGCTTTAAGGGGTCCAGAAAGTCAACTCCTTTTGCCGCTCAGACCGCAGCGGAGCAGGCCGGAAAAATTGCAGTGGATCACGGTATGAAAACCGTAGAAGTGTATGTTAAGGGCCCCGGTTCGGGACGTGAATCGGCGATCCGTGCGCTTCAGACAGTCGGTCTCGACATCACGATGATCAAAGATGTTACGCCGATCCCGCACAACGGCTGCCGTCCGCCTAAGCGCAGACGCGTGTAATTTTAAAGGAGGTACAACAAAATGGCAAGATATACAGGTCCTGTTTGCAAACTGTGCCGCAGAGAGGGTGTAAAGCTTTACCTCAAAGGCGAGCGCTGCACTTCCGGCAAATGTGCGATTGATCGCAGAAACAAAGTTCCGGGACAGCATGGCGACGCACGCAAGAAAATCGGCGAGTATGGTATGCATCTGCGTGAAAAGCAGAAGGCCAGAAGATATTACGGCCTTTTGGAGAAGCAGTTTAAAAATTATTTTGAGATTGCGGACGCCAAAGAAGGCATGACGGGTGAAAACCTGCTTATTCTTTTGGAAACTCGTCTGGACAATGTTGTTTACAGAATGGGTATGGCAAGCAGCCGCGCGGAAGCAAGACAGCTTGTACTGCACAACCATTTCAGAATCAACGGCAAAAAGGCGAATATTCCCTCTATCCGTGTTAAGGCCGGCGATGTAATCACCATCAGTGAGAACAGCACCGACAGCGCAAAGATCAAGGCTCTTCTCGAAGAGGGCGCCGGAAAGCACACGCCGAAGTGGCTGGATGTGAATGCGGAAAACGGTACGACGAAAGTTGTGGCGCTTCCTGCAAGAGAGGATATCGACTTCGATATCAATGAACAGCTGATCGTTGAGTTCTATTCCAAGTAATACCGCCTCCTGCCCGCATACGGTGTTTCGGAGCGCGGCTCCGGGCATTTGCGCGGCAAAATGCAAAATCTTATCCCCAGCGGGACAACGAAATGACAGATTGCATGATTTGATTTCAAGGAGGGTACGAAATGATTGAAATAGAAAAGCCCAATATAAATCTTGTTGATATCAGCGAAGACGGCAGCGAGGGTACGTTTGTTGTGGAACCCCTTGAGCGGGGTTACGGCACAACGCTCGGAAATTCGCTGCGCAGGGTGCTTCTCAATTCGCTCCCCGGAGTTGCGGTATGCAGCATAAAAATTGACGGCGTGCTTCATGAGATTTCAACTGTGCAGGGCGTCAAAGAAGACGTGACTGAGATTGTTCTCAACGTGAAAGGCATTGTTGCGAAACTCTACAGTGCTGCGCCCAAGACGGTTGTTATTGATGTAACCGGTGCGTGCGAGGTTACGGCCGGAGATATCGCTTCGGATGCGGATATTGAGATTTTGAATCCGGATCATCATATTGCAACCGTGGTGGAAAATGCACGTTTCTATATGGAACTGACCTTTGATCACGGCAGAGGCTATGTTTCACAGGAGAAAAACAAGCAGATTTATAACGCTTCGTCACAAACCAGCGCGCCGATCGGTTTGATTTTTACCGATTCCATATTTACGCCCGTATACAAAGTGCAGTATAATGTGGAGTATACGCGCGTCGGCAATATCACCGATTATGATAAATTGACGCTCAATGTAAAGACGAACGGAACGATTTCTGCGAAAGAAGCGGTTTCTCTGGGCGCCAAGATACTCAACGAGCATCTCAACTTGTTTGTCGATATGTCAGACGAGGCTAGAAAAGCGGAGATCATGGTCGAGCGCGAAGAGACCAAGAGAGACAGAGTCCTTGAGATGACCATTGAAGATCTTGACTTGTCCGTGCGCAGCTTTAATTGCCTGAAGCGCGCCGGAATCAATACGGTTGAGGATCTGACCAACCGGACTGAGAGTGAAATGATCAAGGTGAAAAATCTCGGAAAGAAATCGCTTGAGGAAGTCATTCATAAGCTTCAGGTACTCGGCCTCGAACTCAAGAGCGAGGAAGAGTAAACAAAGGCGCATCCTGCGCACAAATACGATAAGGAGGGAATTTTACAATGCCCGGAACTAGAAAACTTGGCAGACCGACTGATCATAGAAAAGCTATGCTCAGAGGGATGGTAACATATCTGCTTGAAAACGGTTCGGTCGAGACGACGCTGACCAGAGCAAAAGAGGTCAGACCGCTTGCCGAAAAGATGATTACGCTCGGAAAGAAAAACACGCTCGCATCCCGCCGTCAGGCGCTTGCGTTTATCACCAAGGAGAGCGTTGTTAAAAAACTGTTTGATACGATTGCACCGGAATATGCCGACCGTAACGGCGGATATACGCAGATTTTCAAGATTGGCCCCCGCAGAGGCGATGCTGCCGAGATGGCGATCATTCGCCTGATTCCAGCAGCGGCTGCTTCGGAGCCGGAGAAACCCGCAAAGAAAGCAACTGCGAAGAAAGCTTCCGAAAAGAAGCCTGCGGCGAAGAAGGATGATACATCCGCTGTCGAAACGGCAACCGCCGAGACGACTGCGCCTGCCGCGGAGCCTGCAGCAGAGTAAAGTTTATCAAAAAAAGCAACACGGTAGTGTTGCTTTTTTTATACAGAGTCCGATAACCAAGAGAGACGCTTGTGTGTATGCTCGAAGACACCGAAAAGTCAAGACGTTCCGACTGCAAGGCGTGTATTTTTGTTTTCCTTTAGGCGTGTATGCGTATGTATTTGCATCTAAAAGGGACAATGGATTTTTCCGTCTCCTCAGACCGTCGAAAAACCAAGGTTTTTCGACGATAGGGCGTGTCCGCTCGCGCCGTCGCGCCGCCAATGGCGGCACTTGCACGCCCGCAAGGTGTTTACAAGGCGGCGCATGTCCGCCTTTTTCCGTCGAAAAACCAAGGTTTTCCGACGATGAGGCGCGTTCGCTCACGCCGTCGCGCCGCCAATGGCGGCACTCGCACGCCTGTAAGGTGTTTACAAGGCGGCGCATGTCCGCCTTTTTCCGTCGAAAAACCAAGGTTTTCCGACGATGAGGCGCGTTCGCTCACGCCGTCGCGCCGCCAATGGCGGCACTCGCACGCCTGTAAGGTGTTTACAAGGCGGCGCATGTCCGCCTTGTAAA
>URDS01000033.1 GCA_900546635.1 uncultured Eubacteriales bacterium
CCTCACGCCTATACGCGCCCCATCGTCGAAAAACTAAGGTTTTTCGACGGTCAGAAACGTGTGCCGTGCGGCACACGTTTTTTGATTCGGTTTTTTCTCTAAAATCATATCGGAACAAAATCGCAATCTTTAAACAGAAAAGGGAAGAAAAGACACAACCATAAAATTTCCTTGAAAAACCGGCAATTCTATGCTATATTATATATATTCAAGCAGCGATATTCTGCAAAGAATCTGCAAGATTAAACAAAATCCACTTGCAATCCTTTTTCAGACGACAAACGGCAAAATTTCAAATTCACCGGCAGGGGCAAGTCCCTTAAAGTTCGACTATCGGAGGTGCTGACATGGTTTCTTTGGGCAATAGCTGGGATACGCTTCTTGCAGACGAGTTCTCAAAAGAATACTATCTGCGGATTCGTGCGTTTCTGAAAAACGAGTATCACAATCCGAATTATCCCGTATATCCGGATATGTACGACATTTTCAACGCCCTGAAAATTACCGATTACAATGCGGTCAAGGCCGTTATATTAGGGCAGGATCCGTATCACGGACCGGGACAAGCGCACGGCCTTTCTTTTTCCGTGCGTCAAGGTACGCCCCCGCCGCCTTCGCTCATCAACATTTTCAAAGAGTACAGCGCCGACTTAGGGTATCCTATGCCGCAAAGCGGTGATTTGACCCCATGGGCGAAAAATGGCGTACTGCTGCTCAACAGCGTTTTAACCGTTCGAGGCGGAATGGCGGCCAGCCATCGAGGAATCGGCTGGGAACAATTTACCGACCGCATCATTGAGCTTTTGAACCAGCGGGATACGCCGATCGTTTTCCTGCTTTGGGGACGATTTGCCAAAAACAAAAGCACGCTGATTACCAATCCCAAACACCATATTCTGACCGCGGCGCATCCGAGTCCGCTTTCCGCTTCCAACGGCTTTTTCGGTTGCCGGCATTTTTCAAAAGCCAATGCGCTTCTGGATGAACCGATCGACTGGAAATTGGATTAAAAAGCAACAGTCCATATTTCGTATGGAAAGAAACAGCGCCCCCGATTATCAATATGATAATCGGGGGCGCTGTCTTGTTATGCGAAAAAGAACTGCTCTCTTCGTCCCCTTCACATAAAGAAGTAAGGGGACGAGGGCGGCTCTGACAAATTACGGTATAGTCATTCGTAGCTATGCCGTTTTTTGTTTCTTTGAATGCTTCTGTTTTAAGCGTTCTTGGAACATATCTTCATATTCTTCAGCAGATGGGGCTGTGATGATGCCCACACCGTTGTAGTAAATATCAATCGGATATGCGGTTTTACCGTCTATTACCTGTTTCTTTGAAACCATAATGTAGTCGATAAACTCATTGACTACGGCAGGAGTCAGTTCCTTAATTTCCGTGTATCGCTTAACCTTTTCTGCAAACGCAAGCACATTAGCGGTCTTATCGTCCTGCGCTTCAATTTCATTACGCAACATAGCAACCGCTTCCTTGAGCGATTTCTGCTCTGCTTCATAATTTGCCGACATTATGGCAAAACGCTCGTCGGTCAGTTTGCCCGATACATTATCCTCATAAATCCGCTGAAATAATACATCTAATTCTGCAATACGCTTTTCGGATTTCGCAAGCTCTCGGCGTTTCTTTGCAAGCTCTTTTTTCTGTTCCTCGCTTGATTTCTCAAGCTGTTCCTGCACAAACTGCTTCTCAAACGCCTGCACATAGAACAGAACACGCCGCAAACTTTCAAGCACTAAGGCATAGACCACCTTTTCTCGAATATAATGTGCAGTACAATTTGCCGTATTCTTGCGGTAGTTGGAGCAAAAGAAATATGCCTGTTCCTTTTTGTAGTTGTTCGTTACGCTGTAATACAGCTTTTCACCGCAATCTCCGCAGTAAAGCAATCCCGAAAACATACTGACCTCGCCTGTGCGGTTTGGTCTGCGTTTGTTTGCCCGAAGCGTTTGCACGAGTTCCCAAGTTTCTCTGTCAACAATGGCTTCGTGCGTATTCTCAAAGACTTTCCATTCTTCCCTTGGACGCTCGATTTTGGTTTTATCCTTGAATGAGCGTGTAGTTGAACGAAAATTTACCGTATCTCCGATATATTCTTGCCTTTCAAGAATATCCGCAACCGTCCTTGCTGCCCACTTATGCGGAACAGCAGGCAAAGCCGATGCCTTTCTGCCTTTTGATTGCCAATATTCTGTTGGTGTAGGAATACCTCCCGAAAAAAGCTGATTGGCTATCTGCGTCGGACCGTATCCTGCAACACATAAGCTGAATATTTTTCGCACAACCTCGGCGGCTTCCTCGTCAACAAGCCATTCATCGGGATTGGTTTCGTTTTTCTTGTAACCGTATGGAATAACTGTTGTCAGCGGTCTGCCTGACATACCTTTGTTTTGAAATACAGCCCTTACCTTTTTCGAGGTATTTTTGGCGTGCATTTCATTAAACCAGTCCTGCACAGGAAGAAAATCGCTGAGTCCGTCTTTGGTGTCGATATTATCCATAATGGCGATATACCGAACGCCTAAACGCACAAAATCTTCTTCCAAAAGCTGACCGACAACAAGACGGTTTCGCCCGAGCCTTGAATGGTCTTTGACGATGATGGTTTCAACCTTTCCTGCTTCGGCAAGTTCCATCAATTCCATAAAAGCAGGTCTTGTAAAACTAACTCCTGAATATCCATCGTCTACGAAGAACTTGGTATTCTTAAATCCGTTTTCTTTTGCGTATTTCTCTACGATTGATTTTTGATTGGTAATACTGTTGCTCTCTCCTTGCAGTTCGTCATCTCTCGATAGTCTGCAATAAAGAGCAGTTATTTTATTTGACTGTCTGTTCAAAATTAACTCCTTTCTGACAGTCGGATATGATATGAATTGTAGTGGTCATAGTATATCATATTCGCCGTCTAACTTCAACGCTTTAAAGTGATAATCTTACTGCTGTTCGTCTTTTAGCACTATTCGGCGCACCTTTTCTACCATATCCTCGCTTTTTTCGTTATCAAAATGAGAACAAACAACATAGTAAATACCGTCAATTTCCTTTACAAAATCCAATTCTTTAGGCTTTGTAATGCTTTCAAAGAAAGCAATGCGTTTCTTTTTTGTCCAAACGGCAAGCATATTGTAAATATCATCTATGACTTCCCGTACATCTGCATCTTCGGTAAATTCTTCTTTGGTTTTATCGTCAATATAGTCAAGCATTGTTGTATTCCTCCAATTCTTCTTTAATCTTTCTTCTTGTTAAAATGGGCGAGAGGATTTTGACCTCTCACCCAATAGCCCGTGGAAAAGCGTGATTTTGGACTTTAAGGATAAAATTGTTTTAATTTTTTTCGGAGCGTGTCCATTCGTCTGTAAATTGACTTTGCAGACAGATGAACAATGTCGGCAATCTCATCTGTTTTATATCCCTGCATTTTGAGCAGAACGATTTGCAGAGTACGCCTGTCCGCTGATTGAAGAATTTGAAACAAGTCCACATTGTCAATCTCATTCAGCAAGTCCTCAACCGTATTTATTTCTGCCTGCCGTTCACTTTCCGCAACTTCATCAAGATATGTACCGACCTCCTGCAATTTCTGATAAAATCGTCTGGCTGAATTAAACTCGGCTCTGTCATAGGTGCGGATTTCTTCGATAGTTTCTTCATCAACGCCAGACTGCCGCATAATTCGTTCTTCGGCTTCTTTCCACAACCGCTATTTTTGTTCTTCTTTGCCATGGTTATATGCCATTTCTTGTTTTCCTCCAATCTGAATTTTTGAAATTCAGATTTAGAGGCGGAGAACGGCAACGACAGAAATAACGGCAAACAAAAATGCACCCGCAATTCGGCACACTTAACCGAGCAACGAGTGCATAAGAGATTATACCACTACAAACCAGAACTGTCAGTTCACATTGATAGGCGAAAATACCCCTTGAATTTGTTGAGATTTTTTTGACGCTTTACCGTCCGAGAAACGAAAAATTACACAGGCATATATCCGACGCTTCTGATAAGCAGCGTTGCGGTGGTACTTGACCAATACATAAGAAATCCCTCCAAACTCAAAACGGGTCTGGAGGGATAACTGTCTATCGGGCGTGAAGAAACAGCCACCCAAAAGTACCGTTTTTTTATATGGTGGGCTTGTGTTCAAGCTGAAAAAGAAAAGAGCCGACAAACCGTGATTGCTCACAAGTTCATCGGCTCTGCGTCTGTGCGTCTGGCTCTTTGATGACTGTTATATGTAAATCTTTTGCGTTAATTAAACTTTCTTGCTTACACTTCGGGCAGTAGAGCGGGAAATTCTTTAGCTCTGTATCTTCCCGTATCTGCAACCTTGTTTTATTGCAACAAACAGGACAAAGTATCCATTTTGATTGTTTCATAAATCCTCTTTTTCAACCAACTTTGTGCCAATGTGTTTTTGAAATACTTCATTTGCTTTCTGTAATTTTTCATAATAGCTATGATATGATTGACTAAGTTTGCACATTGCAGGAATAAAGACTTCATTATAGCCGTTTTGCTGATTCAGATTTTGCAAAAGATTCTTTAAGCGGAAAGCAGGAGATGATTTATATTCGTCTGTTTCCGTAAACGCCATATACCGTTCCAGAATTTCTTTGTTTTCAGATAAATATTGTTCTGGATGCTCAACAGCCAAGGCGAGATTTTTATTTATAGTATTTATCATATTAGTGTTTGTTGTTAGTTCTATTTCTTCCAAATAGCTTTTCATTTCCGTCTGAATGGAAATTTCAATTTGGTCCAAAAACAATATGATGGTATCAAATGCTTCTTGTTGTTCAGGCGTTCGGATTGGTTCATTGAGAAATGCTGCAAAATGAAATGCAGCATATCGCCCATAATATCCTGGGAATTTTTCCAGTAACCGACTCAAAATAGATTGTTTCTTTTCGAGTTGGTCTAATTGTAAACGAATAGTCTCCCATTTTTCTCCGTTGGCTAATTGTAGAGTGAGATTAGATTTTGCTTGCATATTTTCAAGTTCTAAAATTTGTTTATTTGATATGTTACGCAAAGCGGAAAAAGAAGAATCGGCAAGTGCCGAGCGAATATCTGCAACAGATAATCCTAAACGGCGTAAAACAGAAATTCTTGAAAGAGTTACAGCATCCTCCTCTGAAAAATCCCTGTATCCATTTTCAAGAATATTCGGGGAAAGCAATTTCTGTTCTTCGTAATATTCTATTGCTTTTTTAGTAAGCTGACATTTTTTACATACTTCGTTGATAAGCATTCTTATCACCTCCGTCTTTATAATAAGCTAATCCCCAAGGGGATAGTCAATAGCTATTTAAAAAATTATTTGTTTTGCCACTAACATTTTGGGGTAGCAAGCCTAACGCTCTTATTGTTTTTATTATTTATGCTTTTTATATCGCTTATCGAAGGGCTTCTCTGCATCTTTTGGAATGAGCCATACTCTGCTTAAATGCACAACCTCCTCTATGCGATTTTCAGAACAGAGTATCTGAACTCGTCGTTCTGATATATTCCATTTAATTGCGGCTTCCTGTACCGTCATATATTCAAACATAACAGACCTCCTGTATTTCACAGATATATTATACTCGTTCAAACGAATAATAGCAACTGACAAAATGTAAACTATTACTCATCGAAAAAGAAAACGGCAGAGATTTCTCCCTGCCGCCTTGCCTTATGCGTAAATGATTTCCGTACTCGCAATCTCCATAGCACACACCCGAATGTTATTCATTCTTCCAACCCATTCTAATGCGTTTTCTGACTTTAGCTGTTCCGTGATACTCTGCACCTGTTTCATCTATTCTGTGAGCGTTTCAAAAAACCTATGGGGGTATTAGGGGCTTTTGCACCTAACAAGCGAATTTGGATAACCAAATTCAGTGCTTGGTAAGACGTAATCTCTATCTAAAGATATTACTTATTACGTTCAGTCATTTCGACTTCAATTTCGCTATTTTCAATAACCCCTTCAATTTCAGTCCGTATTGGTTCATAAACGGGTATATCCTGATTGATAGCTTCAAAACTAACGGCTAAAGAATACTTTGCTTTAAATAGACCTCCCCAACCTTTATGACCGCGAACCGCAATGCAAAAAGCATCGCTCAATTGATTGGATTTAATTATACACCAATCTTTTTGAAGAGTGCTATTTTTTCGTGAAAATCCCTCTGCCGCACCTCGATTAGTTGCTTCTCCGAGTACCCAGTTGAAATCGCCATCATCATCTATGACAGACCCCGTTTCAAAGATGCGACGAGCAAATGTCTCTGCCTTTTCTCCAATTCTACTGCAACACCAGTCTAGCCATGTTGACAAATAGCCTTTTACATAACGTCGAGTTCGACGTGGATTCGCTGCATAAGACAGAGTAATTTCAACCAGAATATCATAATCTTCACCCACATTAGATAGTTCTTCTGGAATAGGAACTTGAAAAATATGAGCTTCATCATCTCCAAGTTCCATGAGTGATGGCGTTACCAATGTTATTCGATATTCGTCATTGTGAGTAGCACGTTCAACATCTGGAACACCATATCCTATATAACGCAACGTCGAAATACACTTATCCTTACTAACTTCATTGATATTCTTAGGCCAATGAGCAGATTGCGCTATTAACGCTCTGTATAGTAACGCAGGGGATTCTGGCAAAACCTTTTCAATCTGTGATGCAATATATGTAACTTTTGGTGCTGAAAAAGATGTACCTACATCATCTCTTGCGAAAGCAGGACCTTCAGGAGACTTACGAATAAGTTCTGGACATACTTCAGGAGGTGTTGTTAATTGAGGTGGAATACTTCCCTTATTATATATGTGCGTTCCTCCATATTCAACAACTTCTGGCTTTAAAACATCCCAAATACCTGGTCCTGTACGTGAGAATGAAGAAACCTCCATTTGCTTTCCCAATGCAATAAAGTCGTCAGTCTCTAATTCGATTTCTGACACAGATCCGACAGTAATTGCTTGTAGACTTTGTGCTGGATTTGATATTCTGCATAACTCTTTGTCAAGATATTCTGGATATGGATATCCTGCCTGCCAATAAGCTGAAATTACATCTACAGAAATATTCCCAGATGCCTGTATGAATAGAATGTCATTATTATAAGATTGACTATCAATTTCAGCCGCCCATGCTGTCATGTGTTTCATTTCACAAGATTTGCGACTACCAATAGAATGATTAAATACTTTAGTTGGATTTGGATTCTCAACATTATATCTTTGCACTGCTATAGCGATTGTAGTCGGCGGATACAGATTTTCTGGCAGGCAATTGTTGTTATCTAGAATTCGCATGTTACGAATCCAGCAAGGAAGTTGATAAATTCCATCTGAAGGAATCGTCTTTGGATACAAAATTGCACCAGTAACTCGTGTTCCGTGTCCGCCGCCAGCAACTTCATCACTTATGCTCGAATTATCGGAAAGTAAACTTATAGATTCATCACTAACAATTGCTGGTTCTAAATACTTATGGTTCTCTTGAATTCCGCTGTCCATTACACATACAATAGGAGCAGAATGAACAGGAGCTTCGATTTGTACATTTTCAGAAAGACTATCGTTATTTTCGACGGCATTTCCCATAGTTATTGTTTCTGCCTCAGATACTTCAAATATATATGCAAAATTCAATACCAAGTCAAATAAACATTTGCCAGATATTTTTAATCTTGCCGAGAAACTATCAGGCAAATCAGCCATTTCGGATATACCATCAGAGAGTTGCATAATTTCACCATTATAATCAGCAACAAAATTTTCTATTGTTTCTTCTCGCTTAATCTTAATTTCATCCCAAGCCATATAAGCATCATTAAATTTTTCTATCCACCGTTGCTCACGAATAGAATAGTGTTCATCAGATTCATCATCTTTTCGCTTAGGTCTTTGGGGTAACTCGATATTTCCGCAACAACTTACACCAATATCAATTATATATATTGTATCTGGTAATATGGTTTCCCATTTTGCATAGAGTTCTTGTGACAAAACTCGCTTAAGCCTATCACCATCTTCACAGAGAGCATAGACTTTTGCGGGAGAATTGCATCTAGAGGTTACATTTGCAATAAAAGCATCTGCTTTTTCATTTAAAACAGAAAGTTCAACATCTTCTGTAGCAACTATAATAAATCCTTCCTCAATTTCACATACAATTTCAAATCCTAATCCACGCAAAAAATCAATATCTGCAGATGGATCTATTTCCAAAAGTATGGGAATACCTGTTTCTATTTCAGGCAGGATATTTTCTGACCGTTCTACACGACGTTCTTTCCAAAAACGAGACAATTCAGCAGAACGACGTTTCACATAACCGCCATGCGTAATTCGATTAGCTGTATTTTGCTTTGTTTGAAAAGATGTTGCACCGCCACCACGCAATTTCGGTTTTCCTTGAAATAATAGTGGAAGAGGTAAATGCGTAAATCCATGATTTTCTGCCATTGTCATACCTCCCTAAAGATTAAAATTTAGAACTTTCTTCCAATGCTCTAGAAAAATGTTCATTACATACTTTTTTACAACCTGCTAGAACACCAATTTTTGCAGCCCGTTGAGCAATTAAGACAACATTAGCGGCAGAGTATCCATCCAGTTGATTTGATATTTGATTTATATCGACATCTGGAGAAACTGGTATTGCGGATAATGTCATTTCCAACAAACGTTTGCGTTCCAATTCCCCAGGCATCGGCATTTCAATTACATCGTCAAATCTTCGAAAAAGAGCTTCATCAAGCGACACTTTCAAATTTGTGGTAGCCAAAACCAAGCCTGGAGCATCGTATTCATCTAGCAAAGTGAGTAACATATTAACAATGCGAGGAACCTCGCCAACGTCTTGTGTTGTAACGCGAGATTTAGCAATAAAATCACATTCGTCAAGAAGCAAAACAACAGGCTCGTTTTTGCAATAATCAAATACCATTCTAAGATTTGATGCTGATTCACCAAAGTAAGAAGAAAGTAATGAATCGAAACGAACCTTTAATAAAGGTAATCCGAGATTCCATGCAATTCGTTCGGCACTTAAAGTTTTTCCACATCCTGGAGGACCATAGAGAAGTATTTTTCTTTTTGGCACAAGATTAAACTTTTTTAACCTTTCTCGAGCTGCATATTCCTGTTCAATTGAAAGTAAACGTTCTTCAACTTCGTTTGGTAGAATCATATGATGTTTCAATTGCTCTCTTGAAATGTAAGATACCAATTGTGAATTTGTACGCTTACTTTTCGGTAAAGAAGATAGACCACTTTCACTTTTTTTGTTCTCAAAAAATGTATACTTTGGCTTTTCTGTAATTGAAATCTTTTCTAATGAATCTGCAAGACGGTTATGACCAAGTTTGCGTTCCTCTTGAATAATTGTAATAGCTATTTTCTTTAATGAAGGTATATCTTCACTAAAAACAGCTCGAAATAGTCTTTTATATAATTCCGCTTTCATAATAGCAAATCCTCTCTTAATTGATTATTACTTTGGCTGTACATAGTTTTCAAATCATATTAACTTTATACCTCTGCTGTCCTGAGGAAGTTTTTTCGATTGCTTCTAAATGAGTTCCGGTTGTATGGACATAGTTTAAAAATAAAGTTCCCAATAATAATCTGTCACCTCGGGATATACGATTCCACTCATAGCCCTTAAATAAATCTCTAACAAGAAAAATCTCATTAAGATGTAAACATTTTGTCTCTTCTATAGCTTGCGCTAACAAATCATTTGCGGTTGCCATTTTAAAGCCTCCTTGTTATCAACAACAAAATAAACAATGTTGTTTATATCATAGCATCTTATTATTAAAAAATCAATAGCCAGCCTACAAAAGGCAAGGCTTTTAACACAAACTACATTAAAGACGGCATCAGTTTTACACTGATGCCGCCATATATTTTAAGTATAAATCAATTCTCTCAAAACAGTTTCATCTGCCTGCTGACGAATACAATTCATTCTTTTTACCCACTCAATAGAATTATCTTCTTTTAACTGTTCAGTCATTACTTGTGCTTGTCTCATCTGTTCCACAATCTGAGAAAATCTTTCGCAGGCTTGTTTGTCAATCTCTGACAGATATTCATTAAGCGTTCCGCTTGTAAGTAAATTGATATAAATCAACCTACGATGTTCTTGTAAGAAATGCAAATGTAGTTTACCATAAACACCAATATCATTTTCTTTGCTCTTAGGAAGTGTAAGATTTGGGATTAAATAATCATTTTCATTTTGGTATGTACCACCGAATTGTTCAAACAATGATTTCATTGTAGTTTTCCTCCGATATATTTAGTTTTCCTACAAATTCATCATATCCAACCGTCTTTACAAATACTTATAAATGCCGTAAGGGACACTTCCTTATGTGAAGTGTCCCTTGGCAGCTCCTTTTGTCACAATCTCGATTTGGAAAACAACGCGCATATAAGAATATTTACCATTCCGGTTTAAAACACGGAATCGGCTCTAATTTGAAGCGATTGGCGACATGCATTCTGTCAATTTTTTCTTTTGTTGTCTGATCTTCGCATATGCCGGTTCGGATATATTGATCCAAGACGGCATAGGTAAATCCTAAATTCTCTTCATCGCTTTTACCGCTAAGCCCGTCTATAGGCGTCTTTTCAATCAGATTCTGCGGCAACCCCAATATGCTTCCAATCGCCTTGACCTCGGCCACGGTAAGCTGAGCGAGCGGGCTGAAATCACCGGCTCCGTCGCCATACCTTGTAGCATAACCTACCCAATCCTCCGAGAGATTACAGGTGTTTGCCACGCGGCCGTTGTTGGATTGACTGACGGCATACAGCGCTGCCATACGAATCCGTGCGGGAAGATTTATTTTTGTCTGCGCCGAAATCGCCATTCCGCAAGGCATGGCGCTCATCAAACCGTCTACTGCCGCTTTTATGTTGACAACATAACGATGGATTCCGAGATGTTCGACCAGCTGCTCGGCGCAATCTATGTCATGCTGCTCTCCGCAGGGCATCAAAACACCGATAACGCGTTCTTTACCGAGCGCTTCAACACAGAGCGCCGCTGTTACCGAACTGTCTTTGCCGCCCGATATCCCGACGACCGCATTGCAGCCCTTACCGTTTTTTTCAAAAAAATCGCGAATCCATTCAACGCATTCATTTTTTATTTTTTCAGGATGAAACATACAAGTCACCTTGCTTAGGAATAAATTTTGATAATATTTTCCGCTGCCTTTTTTTTGGGAATGCAGTTATCCATAGCGTTCTTTTCTATGTAGCGGTGCGCCTCGGATTCGGTCATTTTCAACTCGCTGATCAGCAGGCATTTAGCACGGTTGACAATGCGAATCTCCTCCATGCGTTCCTCAATAGAAGATGTTTTCTGTTCTATTTTCCGCAGTCGTTCTCTTGCGCTGACCATCCAATTCAACGCCTGAAGCATTGCAGATTTGTTCGTCGGCTTGGAAAGCGTAAATACACCGTGCTCGGCGACCTTATCATATACCTCAGCATAAATATCGGATCGGCAGAGGATAAGGACCACCGTAGTTTGCAAGCGGCAACAGTCGATTGCAAAACGAGCGCCGGATGCATCGGGCAGCGGGGCGTTAATCAGGACAAAATCAAATTCCCTGGCGGCAATATATCGTTTTGCTTCACTGACGCTGGCTGCCGCACATACGGGCTGATACTGTGAAAGGGGGAGCATTTCGCTTGCCGCAGCTTTAAGGCCGTCCGATGCGGACACGATAAGAACGCTGTAAACACGCTCTTTCAAACTCATTGTTGCGCCTCCCTCCGTATGATTGGCAACGATTACTTATTGCAGTAAATATTCAAAACAGCCGCCGGGACGTGCGTTTGAATAAAAGCGCTTTGTTTTGCCAGCAAGCAAGCCTCCTCCAAAGAATCCGGCAGCTTTTGCAGTTTTTCAAGTATATCGGCATTGGCTTTGAAAAGATTGGAATCAACCGCCCTTGGCAGATCAAGCCGATTTTGTATGCCGTAAAGTCCGGCATACAGAATCAATGCGAAAGCAAGATACGGATTTGCTGTCGGATCCGGCGAGCGCAGTTCGGCTCTGCGGTATTCGCCATGAGCAGCGGGAATACGGACAAGCTGACTTCTGTTTTCGCTCGACCATGATATAAATCGAGGGGCTCGGCTGTGACCGAATCGCCGATAAGACGCTTCTGTCGGATTGAGAAAAGCGGTCATTTCCGCCGCCTTATCCAGAATCCCTGCAATTACATAGGGCAAATTGTCTGTTCCGTCGGCAGTTTTTACAGACAGATTGATATGGAAGCCGTTTCCGGGAAGATTTTCCAACGGTTTGGGCGAAAAATCGGCGTAAAGTCCGTTTCGATGGGCTACGGTTTTGACAACGGTTTGAAAGGTCATAACATTATCCGCCGCGGTAAGCGGATCGGAATATCGAAAATCGATTTCATTTTGCCCGGGACCGCTTTCATGATGAGAACTTTCCGGACGGATCCCCATTTGCTCAAGCGTCAGGCAGATTTCACGGCGAATATTTTCGCCCTTATCCTCCGGCGCAATATCCATATATCCGGCGTCGTCATAAGGCTCTTTCGTGGGTTTTCCGCTTTGATCCAGGTTGAACAGGTAAAATTCCTGTTCGGCGCCGAAGAAAAACGAAACGCCGGCATCCGCTGCGTCCTTTATTGCCTTTTTGAGCAAATAGCGGGTATCACATTCATAAAACCGACCGGAAGAATAGGTAACATCGCTGAACATGCGAACAACCTTTCCGTGTTCGGGACGCCATGGCAGCCCCATCAGGGTTTCGCTATTCGGTTTTAAAAAGAGATCCGAATGTGTTTCATCCCCAAAGCCTTCGACGGAAGACGCATCAAAAGCAATCCCATATTCAAAAGCGCGGCTCAGTTCCGCCGGCATAATGGAAATATTTTTTTGCTTGCCGAAAACATCACAGAAAGCCAGCCGGATAAATTTCACATCATCCTCGGCAACATACTGCATGACCTCTTCTTTTGAATACTTCATAAGCATGCCCCTTTCCTTTAATTTGCCACATACATTTGTTTGTACGGGTTTTTACTATCGGGTGTAATGACAGAAAACCGAGCATTTAAGATCGAATCAGCATCATAGCCAAACACCTTGCAAAATTCGGCAATTTCGCCTTGTATGCTTTCCATATCGGCGCGAACTGCCGTGCGAACGCAAACATTTTTAGGGAAAACGATCCCCTCGGCGCTGTCTCTGAGATAAATTCTGCCGCCGTGCATTCCGGTGCAGGGAAAGTTGCCGACGATCCTGCGTTTTTTGCCGTTCAGTCCGAGAACCACGATAATTCCGCCGGCCTGATATTCACCGAGGAAGCTTCCCGCAGAACCTCCGATAACCATAACCGGAATCTTATCCCGATATTCCTTCATATGAATCCCGGCACGGTATCCGGCGTCGCCTTTGATATAAATCTTGCCGCCGCGCATCGCGTAGCCGGCCGCATCGCCTATATTGCCGTGAATCACGATTTTACCGTCGTTCATCGTATCTCCGACCGCATCCTGCGCGTTGGAATGGATCTCAATGGCGGCGCCGTCAAGATACGCGCCCAAAGCGTTGCCGGGAATACCGTCGATCGTAATCTGCTTGTTCTTCATTCCGGCAGCAATAAAGCGCTGACCGCAGCACCCGGTTATGCGGACATCTTCATCGGATTGCCGTATTTTTTGGTTTAAGGCCTGATGGTCAAGATTTTTTGCATCCAATACCATAATATTATACCACACCTCCGAATTTATTTCTACGATCCTGCGCAGAAAATGCCATAAAAGTTGCATTTTCTTTCAGCAAATCAAAATCTACGGTATCAAGCGGTATCCGCTCCCGAATCAACGCGGTATAAACGCCGCCTCTTTCTACCTTGTCAATGAGGATATACCCTTTGAGCAATCTGTTGCATACAAAAAACTTTTTGCAGGAAACCTCATTCTTCTTCATATATACGGTTCCGCCGTCTTTCTCAGCGGTATAGCTGCCGGCGGTCATAATATGCAGGCCGAAAAAGCCGATTGAATTCATGGGAATGGCTTTGTCAAAGACCGCCTCGCCTCCTGCCATATTGACGCCCGCTGCGTGTCCCTGCATATAGGCATTGGGAAGCAGCGCCAGCACACGCTTATCTCCATAAGAAATATCATACCCCTCGGTACAATCTCCGGCGGCATAGATATCGGGCAGATTTGTCCGCATCGCTTCGTCTACAACGATTCCGCGTCCCACTCTGCCGCCTATTTCGGATACCAGCGCGGTGTTCGGTCTGACGCCGACGGCAGTTACAAGAATATCAAAGCAGACGGTTTCACCGCTTTTCATAACGGCTTTATTGGATTCAAACCGCGCAACACTGTCCGACATCATAAATTCAATTCCGTTGTTTTCAAGATGCTTCTGCACAATAGGCGCCGTATCGTCATCGAGGATACTGGAAAGAACCCTGTCCGCCAGATCGCAGACCGTAATGCTTTTTACTCTGCCGCGCAGCCCCTCCGCGCATTTTAGGCCAATCAGCCCCGCGCCGATGATAAGCACCCTTGATTCGGGCGTGATCGCCTTTTCAAGCGCCAGCGTATCATCCAGCGTCATAAAGGAAAACCGGTTTTTTACAGCATCCAGTCCGTCAAACGGCGGGACAAAAGGCGAGGCGCCGGCGGCAACGCACAAAGCGGAAAACGGTATGGCGCGTTCATCGGATAAAACAACCGTTTTTTTCGCATAATCAATTTTTACGGCGGCTGCTCCGTAGATAACCTCGCATCCGTTTTCCGCGTAAAAACCTTTCGGCCGGTAGCCTATCCTTTCAAGATCGGTTTTGCCCTCAAGATAATAGGAAATCAGCGGACGGCAGTAAACCGGATGGTTTTCTTTGGATACGACGACGATTTTGCCGTCTTTGTCCACGCTGCGAATGCCCTCGATGCATCCCGCGGCGGCAATACCGTTTCCGATAATTACATACTGTTTCATCTGCTTATCTCTCCTCATATACGATCGCTCTGTTCGGACAGCCTTTGACGCAAGCCGGTTCACCGCAGGCGTTTTCAAGACAGAGTTCGCATTTCTGTACCGTACCGTTTTCGGACACGGAAAGCGCGCCGTAAGGACACGCCATAATACAGCTTAAACAGCCCACGCATTTTTTCCGATCCACGCAGATTCTTCCGTTGTCCATATGCAAAGCGCCTGAAATACAGCTTTTTACGCACAGCGGATCCCTGCAATGCCTGCAGGACACGGCAAAGTGGATTGTATCGTCCCCGTCCACAGAGATCCTCGGAACGATTTTCCTGCCTTTCAGCGCCTTGACCATATCGGAAATCCCGGAGTTGGCAAAAGCACAGTTGTATTCGCACAAGTGACAGCCGAGGCACCACGCTTCGTTTACGTACACACGCTTCATTGTCCGCACCTCCTATTCGCCGGCATGGGATATGCCGAGAATCTCAAGCTCTTTTTCGGTAAGACCGATCCCGCGGAGCATCAAACGATTTCCGCGCAAAGCTTCGATCGAATTGATCCCCATACCGCCCATAAGTTCCTTGATTTCATGCCGCCAGGCGTTCATCAGATTGACAAGGCGCGCGCTTCCGATTTCGGGATTCAGGCGCTTGACAAGCTCAGGACGCTGCGTTGCAATGCCCCAGTTGCATTTTCCGGTCTGACAGGTTCTGCACAAATGGCAGCCGAGAGCAAGGAGGGCGGCCGTGGCAATATAGCAGGCGTCCGCACCGAGGGCGATCGCCTTGACGACATCCGCGGAACTTCGGATACTGCCGCCGACCACGATCGAAACATTGTTTCGTATCCCCTCGTCGCGCAGACGCTTATCCACGGACGCCAGCGCAAGCTCGATCGGAATGCCTACATGATCCCGGATTCTGGTCGGCGCGGCTCCCGTGCCGCCTCTGCAGCCGTCAATGGCGATAATATCCGCGCCGCTTCTGGCGATGCCGCTCGCGATGGCGGCGATATTGTGGACAGCCGCAACCTTAACAATAACCGGCTTTTTATATTCAGTCGCTTCTTTCAGGGAGTAAACCAACTGCCGCAGATCCTCGATAGAATAAATATCGTGATGAGGCGCCGGTGAAATGGCGTCCGAACCTTCGGGAATCATGCGCGTGCGCGAAACGTCGCCCACGATCTTAGCGCCGGGCAGATGCCCGCCGATTCCCGGCTTCGCCCCCTGCCCCATTTTGATTTCGACCGCGGCGCCGGCTTCTAAATAATCCTTATATACGCCGAAACGCCCGGAGGCTACCTGAACGATTGTATTTTCACCATAGACGTAAAAATCCTCATGCAAGCCGCCCTCTCCGGTATTATAATAAATTCCGAGTTCCCTTGCAGCGGTCGCCAGCGACTTGTGCGCATTATAGCTGATCGAGCCGTAGCTCATAGCCGAAAACATCACAGGCATAGACAGTTCAAGCTGCGGCTCCAGCTTGCAGAGAATCCGCCCGTTTTTGTCCTTTTCGATCCGTCCGGGTTTCTTTCCGAGAAACACCTTTGTTTCCATCGGCTCCCGAAGCGGGTCGATAGACGGATTGGTGACCTGAGAGGCATTGATTAGAATTTTATCCCAATATACCGGCAGCGGCTTGGGATTGCCCATCGAAGAAAGCAGTACGCCGCCGCTGTTTGCCTGTTTGTATATCTCCCGGACGGTTTCATCCTGCCAGTTGGCGTTTTCGCGCAGCCTGCAATCGCTCTTTACGATTTTTAATGCCCGCGTCGGACACAGAGACACGCAGCGCTGGCAGTTTACACATTTTGATTCATCCGCCAGCATAACCCCGCGGTCTTTATCATAGGAATGAACCTCGTTGGCGCATTGCCGCTCGCACACGCGGCAGGCAATGCATCTGCTCTCGTTTCGGATGACTTCAAATTCAGGATAAATAAATTCAACGCTCATTCGTCGCACCGTCCTTTACCTTAACAATCACGGCTTCGCCGCCGGCCGGAGCCCAGATCTTTTCCGCATTCGGTTCCATGACCCGGATCGCCGCTTCTTCACTTGCGATATACACCTTATCATCCTTTTCGCCCACGACCATCGAGCGAAGCTTCAAGCGGTCGTTGAGCGCCATCAGGCCGCCGCTAAAACCGAACACAATCGAAAAGGGGCCGGTAATCAAAAGGCTTGAAAAAACGGTGCGCAGATATTTCAGTTTTTCCCGCTCCGCTTCATCCGTTACCGCCGAAATCGTGCTCCAGAACGGTGCGGCGATAACGTTTGCCGCTTCATTTAAAGAAAGCTTTTGCACGCGGAGCAGATAATCCATAATATAAGTGATAACCTCGGTATCGGTTTGCAGGGTGCATTTATAACCGAACATTTCAATGAAACGGCGGTTGGCGTCATACGAGGAAATCTCGCCGTTATGTACAATCGAATAGTCAAGCAGCGTAAAAGGATGCGCGCCGCCCCACCAGCCGGGCGTATTGGTCGGGTATCTGCCGTGCGCGGTCCATGCGTAGCCCGCATATTCCTCCAATTTATAGAATACGCCGACATCCTCCGGGAAACCGACAGCCTTAAAGGTTCCCATATTCTTTCCGCTGGAAAAGACGTATGCTCCGGGCATTTCCGTATTGATCTTCATCACGGTCCGCGCGACAAATTCCTTTTCATCGAGTTGAAAGCTTGCCAGCATGGAATGAAAGGGCGCAACAAAATATCTCCATATAATAGGCTCGTCGGTAATGGCCGGAATCTTCCTTGTGGGAATAATCTCGGATTTTACGATTTCAAAACGTTCTTTCAGAAAGACTTCGCAGTTCTTGCGTGATTCTCTGTTGTTGAAAAACATATGCAGCGCATAAAAGTCTTTATACTCCGGATAGATGCCGTATGCGGCAAATCCGCCGCCGAGCCCGTTGGAACGGTCGTGCATCGGTTTCATGGATTCAATGATTTTTTCTCCGGTCATTCTGTTTTTGTCTTTGGAAATCACGGCGGCAATGGCGCAGCCGGAGGGGATGCGTACCTGACCTTCAATCCTATTCATAGTGCATGCTTTCCTTTCTTGCTTAAAGAACAAATGAGCAAAGGCGCTCATTTTGGCACAGAACTACTGATCTGTATCCAAATGAACGCCTTTGCTCATTTCATCTGCCATTGTACATTATTTTTTCTGCTTTGTCAATGGCAAAGCAGAAATTTATGCAGGATGTTTTGAAAAAAATTGCAAAAAGGGGTTGACAAACGATTTTGAATGGTGTAAAATGCGAAGCATAAAGGCAAGGGCGTCTTTGAGATCGAAGTCTCGAAGTTGTCCTATTTTTTATTTCATAACGCATTCGACAGGCAAAAAGGCAAAGGCGTCTTTAAGCGGTTTACACCCTTAAGGACGTCTTTGCTGTTTTGCAAGAAAAAGCAATGCCGCATGCAGACAAGATCGCAAAACGGTCTCCGGCGCGGCGGCTTTGCGCAGCCGTCGGCGCTGTGACGGCACAGCGCATCATTTAATTTTCAATATGGAAAGGTAAAGGCAAAGACGTCTGAACTGTCCCGTGCGGATACAGGTGTCTTTGCCTTTAGATTTGAAAGGAGAAACTGCAATGAGCACGGTAACTGAAATTTTCGGGAGCAAGGTTTTCGATGACAGGGTGATGAGAGCGACCCTTCCCGCCAAGGTCTACAATTCCCTCAAAAAGACGATCAATGAAGGAGAAGACCTGGACATCGGCGTAGCCAATGAAGTGGCAAGCGCCATGAAAGACTGGGCGGTTCAAAACGGCGCGACGCACTATACGCACTGGTTTCAGCCGCTCACCGGCATTACCGCGGAAAAGCACGACAGCTTTATTACCCCCTCTCCGGACGGCGGCGTCATTATGGAGTTTTCCGGCAAGGAACTGATTAAGGGGGAGCCGGATGCGTCGTCATTTCCCTCCGGCGGACTGAGAGCGACTTTTGAAGCAAGAGGCTATACCGCGTGGGATCCCACCTCGTATGCGTTTATTAAAGGAAAAACGCTGTGCATCCCGACTGCATTTTGTTCCTACGGCGGCGAAGCGCTCGACAAAAAAACGCCTTTGCTTCGTTCTATGGAGGCGCTCAATAAACAGGCGATGCGCATTATCCGCCTGTTCGGCGACAATACCGTAAAATGCGTCAAAACTTCCGTCGGCCCTGAGCAGGAGTATTTTCTCATAGACAGGGAGATGTACAACAAGCGGCAGGATCTGGTCTTCACCGGCAGAACGCTGTTCGGCGCCAAGCCGCCGAAAGGCCAGGAGATGGACGATCACTATTTCGGCGCCATCAAACCACGGGTGGCGGCATATATGGAGGATCTCAACGAGGAACTGTGGAAGCTCGGCATCCTTGCCAAAACCGAACACAATGAAGTTGCGCCCGCCCAGCATGAACTGGCGCCGATCTATTCCACCACAAACATCGCAACCGATCACAACCAGCTCACGATGGAGATCATGCAGAAAGTAGCGGTCCGGCACGGTCTTGTGTGTCTGCTTCACGAAAAGCCCTTTGCCGGTGTGAACGGCAGCGGCAAGCACAACAACTGGTCGATCACCACCGACACCGGCGTCAATCTTCTTTCTCCCGGCAAGACGCCGTATGAAAACGCGCAGTTTCTCCTGTTTCTCTGCGCCGTCATCAAGGCGGTGGATGATTATCAAGACTTGCTTCGTATCTCTGTAGCAACCGCCGGAAACGACCACCGCCTGGGCGCAAATGAAGCGCCGCCCGCCGTCGTGTCTATGTTCCTCGGCGACGAACTGAACGCGATTCTTGAAGCAATAGAAGCCGACACGCCCTACAGCGCGGCAGGGAAACAGCTTATGAAGCTGGGCGTCAGCGTGCTTCCCTCCTTTACAAAAGACACCACCGACCGCAACCGCACCTCTCCCTTCGCTTTTACCGGCAATAAATTTGAGTTCCGTATGCTCGGCTCCTCAAACAGCATTGCCTGTGCGAACATCATGCTCAACGCCGCAGTCGCCGAATCGCTTAGAATCTACGCCGACCGGCTTGAAAAAGCGGAGAATTTTGAAACCGCTTTGCACGAGATGATTCGCAAGACCATCAAGGATCACAAGAAAATCATCTTCAACGGCAACGGTTATGACAGTTCCTGGATCGCGGAAGCAACCGAAAAGAGAGGGCTGCTGAACTACAGAACGACCGCCGACTGTCTCCCGCACCTTCTGGACAAAAAGAATCTGGATATGCTGACCTTCCACAAGATATTCTCCGAGGCGGAACTGAAATCCCGCTGTGAGATCACACTTGAAAATTACTGTAAAACCGTTGTCATCGAGGCAAGCACCATGGTGAAAATGGCAGAATGTGAAATTGCGCCTGCGGTTGAGACATATGTAAAGGAAATCGCCCAAACCGCCGCTCTAAAGAAATCCGTATCGGACGAAATATCCTGCGCGTATGAAAGCGCGCTGATCAAAAAACTGTCCGTTCTGACCGAGCGCATTTCGATTGCGACCGGTGAACTGGAAAAAGCGATCGTCGCTGTCGGACAGCATGATGCTGTAATTGCAAAGTCCGCCGCTGTCCGCGATCTTCTGCTTGTAAAGATGAACGAACTGCGCGTGGCCTGCGATGAGGCGGAAACCTTAACCGCCAAAAAGTATTGGCCGTTTCCTACATACGGCGACCTGCTGTTCGGCGTCAGATAAATTTCAGTTAAAATTTAAAAAATATTTTAGGGGATGATTGATATGGCAATAGAGGAAATCACCAAACTGATAGGAGAAACGGTAACGTCTGAGGTGTTCGGCGTCTGGTTTTTGATTGGAGCCGCCCTCGTATTCTTCATGCAGGCAGGCTTCGCAATGGTAGAGACCGGTTTTACCAGAGCCAAGAATGCCGGCAACATCATCATGAAAAATCTGATGGACTTTTGCATCGGAACGGTTGTGTTCGTTTTGCTCGGATTTAGTCTGATGATGGCTGAGGATTATGTGTTCGGTTTGATCGGTATTCCGAATCTGAATATTTTTACCGATTTCGGCGGCTTTATTCAAGGAAACGCCTCAAGCTTCGTCTTTAATCTTGTGTTCTGCGCCACTGCCGCAACCATTGTTTCCGGATCAATGGCGGAAAGAACAAAATTTATTTCCTACTGCATTTACTCAGGCGTTATCTCGCTTTTTGTCTACCCAATCGAGGCGGGTTGGATTTGGAACAGTCAGGGGTGGCTTGCAAAGCTCGGATTCCACGATTTTGCCGGTTCCGCCGCCATCCATTCGGTCGGCGGTGTCACCGCCCTGATCGGCGCGATCATGGTCGGTCCCCGTCTTGGCAAATATGTGAAAGATAAAGCCGGCAAGATTACAAAAGTCAATGCCATTCCCGGACATTCCATTACGCTCGGCGCGCTCGGATGCTTTATCTTATGGTTTGGCTGGTACGGATTTAACGGAGCCGCGGCTTGGAATGGATCTTCACTTGCTTCCATATTTCTTACGACCACGATTGCGCCCGCTGTCGCAACCTGTACCACGATGATCTTCACTTGGATCAAAAACGGCAAGCCCGATGTTTCCATGTGCCTGAATGCCTCGCTGGCTGGATTGGTTGGAATCACCGCCGGGTGCGACGCGTTGGACGCCATAGGTTCGATCGTTGTCGGTATCGTTTCCGGCATACTAGTTGTGGTGGTTGTTGAATTTCTTGATTTGAAATTGCATATCGACGATCCCGTGGGCGCGGTAGGCGTTCACCTTGCCAATGGTGTTTGGGGAACTGTCGCCGTCGGTCTTTTGGCAAACCCCGAAGCTCCCGCCGGGCTAAGCGGCCTGTTCTATACCGGAAGCGCAAAGCTGCTCGGTATTCAAATTATCGGTATCCTCGCCGTTCTGACATGGACTATCGTTCTGATGACCGCCTCATTCTTCGTCATCAAGAAAACCGTGGGACTTCGTGTTTCCGCAGAGGAAGAAATCAAGGGCCTTGACAGCACGGAGCACGGACTTCCGAGCGCATACGCCGATTTTGTTCCCGCCGTTGAAAGCCTTGACTATGGCTATGAAACGGCAGTTGCGGTCAGCGGAGAGATCCCCGTAGCTGAAGCTGTTCCGGTCAAAAAGGTGCCGACATTTGACGACGGCATGCCTAAGTTTACTAAAATTGAAATCATCTGCAAAGAAAACCGCTTTGAGGCTTTAAAACAAGCGTTGACCGGGCTTGGAATCACCGGCATGACCGTATCCCATGTTCTCGGATGCGGACAGCAAAAAGGCAAGCCTGAATTCTATCGCGGCGTCGAAATCGAAGCCACCCTGCTTCCCAAAATTCAGGTGGACATTGTCGTCAGCAAGGTGCCGGTCAGAAGCGTGATTGAAACGGCGAAAAAAGTGCTTTATACCGGGCATATCGGCGACGGTAAAATCTTCGTTTACGATGTGGAAAATGTTGTCAAGGTTCGTACCGGCGAAGAGGGTTACGACGCTCTTCAGGACGTAGAATAGCGGCAATGAACAAATCATAAAGGAAAAATCGTCTGCGGTTTGACTTCGATCAGACCATGGCGACAGCAAATAAATAACTCTAAGAACAGCCATCTCTCGATGTAAATCGAAGATGGCTGCTTTCTGACCATCGAAAAACCAAGGTTTTCCGACGATAGGGCGTGTATAGGCATGAGAGGGTACCAGGCGTCAGCCTGGGGGAGTCCTTGTGCCACAAAGGGAGCCCCCCTTTCGGGGGGGCGTATTCACGCCGTCGCGCCGCCGTTGGCGGCACTCGCGCGCCCGCAAGGTGTTTACAAGGCGGCGCATGTCCGCCTTGTA
>URDS01000034.1 GCA_900546635.1 uncultured Eubacteriales bacterium
GAAGTTTCCCAAACCCTCTTATTTTCCGTTTCACTTACTACTACGGACAAAGTTGCAAAATGCCAAAGAAAACAGCAAAAAAGCAGGAAAAAATCCTGCTTTTCTGAAGTACATTTTATTTTGGTATTGTTAGTACCACCTTAAACCCGCCATATTCGCTATGGTCTATAAAAACTTTTCCATTATGACTATCTATAATCTGTTTTACAATCAGCAGCCCTAAACCATGTCGCTGTTCAAGGGTGTTGCTATCGCATACCATATAATGTGGTGCGTCATTGAGCTTTTCTATCTGTTCATCAGAAGCACCTATACCGTTATCTTCAATACAGATTGTGCAATCACTATCATCTTCATCAACCGATACATAAATCGTACAGCCATTTTCATTATGATTTATGCTGTTCTGAATCAGATTTGTTATCGCGCGTTTTAATAGGTCTTTATCTGCGTTAATGTTGCAGACAGGTAAATTACTGTCTGTTTCCCACTCAAATGAAAACCTGTCATCTATATCCATATTGATAAAATCAACAACCACTTGGCGAACAATCGCAACAGCATTTTGCCGTTTTATCATAAGCGGCTGCATATTATATTCAAGTTTGGAAGCAAGATTGAGGTCGTTAATCAGATTTTTCATTCTTTCACTTTGTTTGACTATTATAGACGCATTTTTTCGCTCTGCTTCTGTAAGTCCCTTTGCATTTTCTAATTGTCCGGCATATCCCATTACCATTGATAAAGGTGTTCTAATATCATGTGAAACGCCCGCAATCCAATTCGCCCTTGCGGTTTCTTTTTTTCTTAATTGTTCTTTTTGCTCTTGCAAAATATCAGAAGTGAGGTTAATATTTGCGGATATTTCACAGAGTACGCCCTGTTCAGAGATATGGACAGGCTTTCCTGCAGACAAATCCTGTATTCCTTTTGTTATTGGCTTAACCGATTTCAAAAGTTTTATGTTCACTATCATGTAGATTGCAATAATAAGTGTGACGTTCACAAGCAATGTAATTAAAATAATCTGCGGCGTATTAGCAATTAAGTTATAATTCCAGCTTGGGCGTGTATGTTTCCAAAAGCTGTTTTGAGGAAAACCGAGAACCACAAGACCGTTTTCATTTTCTCCTGTATAGGTAGGATAACCGTCAATATACCCTATTGTAAGATTGCTTATGTCGGACAATGTATAGGAAGTTGGAACGCTGTTTGGAACATTTGAAGTATGCCATACAACTTGCAATGTATCATCATCAATTAAAACTGCCCAAATATCATTTTTCTGCAATTTTTTGGACATTTCCTCTGGAAGCGTATAACCATTCTCTGTTGCCTGCAACGCCTTACCTGTTTCCAATGCAATGTTATAAGGAGAATTATCTGCATTGGGAGATTGCTTTACTATCATTATTGTGTAAATCACAAAATTGATAACAAGTAAAAGAACAGAACTTAGCAGCAGAATACCTACAAATCGCCGTATCAGTTTTGGAACGCTTTTCATGTTATTTTCCCCCTATCATTAGCTTGTATCCCAATCCTTTCACTGTTACCAATGAAGCAGGGCAAGAGGGATTTAATTCTATCTTTTCTCTGATACGGCGAATATGCGCCATTAAGGAATTTTCATAGCCAAAGGGATTATCTCCCCATGCTGCTTCACATAAAGCGTCGATTGTTACAATCCGTCCTGCATTACGATATAAAGCAGACAACAAATCATGTTCCTTTGCAGTTAAAGGGATATGTTCATTGTTCTTTATTACCTCGGCACGAGCAAAATCAATCTGACTATCTCGTAATTGTACAAGAGGATTTTCCCCCTTATAACTTCTTCGCAAAATTGCCATGACACGGAATAGCAATTCTTTCGGCAAAAAAGGCTTTACCATATAATCGTCTGCACCTAAACCAAAGCCTTTGAATTTATCATCATCTTCCCCACGGGCAGTAAGAAATAAAATAGGATAATCACTATTTTGTTTTAACTTTTTCATTAAATCAAATCCGCTTCCGTCGGGAAGCATGACATCAAGGATTGCTAACTCAGGGCGGCATTTTTCAGCAAGTAAAATTGCCTGCTCGACACTCTTTGCCGTATAGATATTATGGAATCCGTCATCTTCCAAAATTGATATGACCATATCTAATATTTCCTGTTCATCATCGACAAGCATGATGATTTTGTTTTTTAGATATTCATTACTCATGTGTTTATCCACCTTTCCATTAAATATTGTAGCATACATCTATGACTTTTTCGTGTATCAGAGTAAAAAAGTAAGGTAAATGTAAGGTAGAGAGAATGTTGCTGCAAGGTTGGGGTTGTATCATAGACCCAACGAAAGGAGATGTTGTTATGGAATATATGATTACAACAAAACAGTTGACAAAAAAATACAAACATTTTACTGCTGTCAATGATATTTCACTTCACATTCGCAAAGGCAGTATTTATGGGTTTCTCGGTCCAAATGGAGCAGGGAAATCTACTACCATGAAAATGTTATTGGGTTTGACAGCACCGACAGCAGGAAGCTTTTCTATTGACGGAAAAACATTCCCCAATGACCGTATTTCTATACTAAAAGAAGTTGGTTCATTTATTGAAGCACCTTCCTTTTATGCCAACTTAACCGGCAGGGAAAATCTTGATGTTATTCGTCGCATTTTAGAACTTCCTCAAAGCGCCGTTGATGAAGCCTTGGAACTTGTGGGACTTTCAGAGTTTGGTAATCGCCTTGCTAAAAAATATTCTTTGGGAATGAAACAGCGATTAGGACTTGCCGGAGCATTATTAGGTAGACCGCCAATTCTTATTTTAGACGAACCCACGAACGGACTTGACCCGTCCGGTATACATGAAATCCGTAATTTGATTAAATCTCTGCCGGATATTTACGATTGTACCGTTTTAATTTCCTCTCATATGCTTTCTGAAATTGAACTGATTGCAGATGATGTTGGAATACTTAACCACGGTCGCTTACTGTTTGAGGGCAGTTTAGACGAATTGCGTCAAAACGCTTTAGAATCCGGATTTGCTGCTGATAATTTGGAAGATATGTTTCTTTCTATGGTTGAAAAGGACAACGCAAGCAGAAAACAGAGGGCAAAGCTATGAGGACATTTGCAATCGAACTTCGGAAAGAAAAGCGCACAGGGATTTTTCCTTTAATGCTTGCAGTAGGTATTTTAGGCGCAGCATACGCTTTTGTTAATTTCATTGTAAGAAAGGACACGCTGCTGAACTTGCCCTTAGCTCCTATGGACATACTTCTTACACAGCTATACGGCATGATTATGATTTTGAATATGTTTGGAATCATAGTTGCAGCTTGTATGATTTACAACATGGAATTTAAGGGAAGCGCAGTAAAGAAAATGTATATGCTGCCTATCAATGTTTCGTCTATGTATTTGTGTAAATTTGTCATTCTGACACTTTTACTTTTTATTGCGGTATGCGTTCAAAACTTAGCTCTTACAAAAATAGGAATTACCTATTTACCGAGGGGAACATTTGAAAGCGATACTTTAATGCGGTTTGCCGGATATTCCTTTATTACATCAATGCCCGTTTTATCTGCTATGCTTTTTATTTCTTCTCGTTTTGAGAATATGTGGATTTCTCTTGGTGTTGGAGTCGCCGGATTTCTAAGTGGAATGGCTTTGGGAACATCGAAAGCAACTTTTTTCCTAATTGACCCGTTTGTTGTAATGTTAAAACCGGCTGTATCAATGAGCGCACAGCCAAACGTAACGGTTATTATGATAGCTTTGATTGAAACAATTATTTTTCTTTTTGCCGGACTATGGACAGCAAAAAATCTTCGTTATGAATAGGGGGGAAATCAATGAGTTTATGGGAACTGTTAAAAATTGAGTTTATGAAAGTTAAGCGTTCTAAGATTGTTCCGTTAATTTTCATCGCTCCATTATTGGTTGTAGGTTCAGGTGTCGCAAATTTGAGTATGTATTTTACACCGGAATATACGAACGCCTGGCCTGCTATGTTCATTCAGAGTGCTTTGCTGTATGCCTATTATTTACTTCCGTTCAGCATGATTGTGGTATGTGTGATGATTGCAGGCAGAGAAACGCAGAATAACGGCATTATGAAAATGCTCGCATTACCAGTCAATAAGCATACGTTGTCGATTGCAAAATTTTGTGTATTGGTATTCTTTCTTTTTATGGAAATGGTAGTGTTCTTTGTAGTTTTTATTGTTGCGGGGTGGATTGCAACGGCTACGTCCGGGATAACAGAAACAATACCTGTTTTGTATCTGCTAAAATGGTGCTTCGGATTGTTTTTGACCATGCTTCCTTGCGTTGCGGTTATGTGGCTGCTTACTGTTTTGTTTGAAAAACCGCTGATTTCAGTAGGACTAAATCTTTTACTTGTAATTCCCGGCTTACTGGCTGGGGCAACACCAGTATGGTTTCTGTACCCATATTGTTATAGCGGTTATCTGGTGTCATGCTCTCTGCATGAATTTACAGCCGAGGGAACGAATACTGCGTTTCAGATTTTCCCCTTTGTGCCGTGTGCCATATTGATTTTTGTCCTTGCCCTTTTATTGGCTTCAAAACGGTTTGGTATGAAAGAAATGAGGTGATCTATTGGAAAAAGAAATATCTCAAAAATTAAGTATTGTTGCTCTGTTGTTAAGCTTTTTCCCGGCGATTTCTTATATATTGCCTATATTTGAAATCTCTCTGACTGGTGGAGTACAGACCGTAATAGCAGTTGCAAATATTATTTGTGCTTTGACAGGATTTATTTTGTCTGTTATCTGCGTAAAGAAAAAGGAAAACCGAAATGTATTAAACATCATATCCACGGTTGTATCTGCCTTATGGTTGATACTAATTGTTGGGTTTGGCGTACTGGCAATATGTTTGACTTTTACAAAATGAGTTATTTTACATTCCATCAATTTCATTAAATTTAATCTGCCGGACGACGGCAAAAGAAAAAAAGCCGTCGTGCAGCAGACATATTTTCACGCGCCTATTCAATCGCGGCGGCTTTGATTTTTCAGAGCCGCCGTTTCTTTTCGTCTATCCCAAACCTACGACGACCCAAACACCGTGAACTGACACGGCGGCATTTTAGGAGGTTGCCGCCGTGTCTACTTTGGTATTCCATAATACCCATGAGCTTCATCAATTAAAAAAAGCATAGCTCCGCCACCGGGTAAGTCTACCTATGAGTATGAACTGTCAAATCATTCTGTATGCTTTTATAATTCGTATTGCCTAAATATCCGTGTAGCGTTTTGCTATGCGGATATTTTGCGTAATAGCCCCCTACTGGGAAGAAAGGGGGTGAATGAAAATGAAATACACAGACGCACAGCGGGAACATATCATGTTTTGCTTTAACGCCTTTTGCAAAATAGTAATACGCAACGAAGCAATCGCAGCTTATCGTGATATGCAGAGAAAACAGAAGCATGAAACTTCTTTTGACTATTTCCAAGAATTTCAGCTTGAGCCAAGCACTACGGACGAATATTTTGTTGTCAACGATTGTCCGACCGTCTTTACTGTCCGTGAGTATACGGTAATTGTTGCAAATGAGCAGTTAGCAAAGGCACTTTTGAAGCTGTCCGACAAGCGGCGGGAAATCATTATTTTGTACTTCTATTGCGGCTACAATGATACTTCAATCGGGAAGTTATACGGTTGTTGCAGAAGCACCGCAAATTATCAGAGACTTACCGCATTAAAGCAGCTACGAAAAGAAATGGAGGTATCACGCCATGCAGAATAGGAAATATCCATTGTTGCCCGTTGAGATAATTGAAAGAGCAGTCAACGGAGAAACAGAAGCCATGAACCTTGTTATTCAGCATTACAAAGGTTACATCAAGTATATGTCCTATTATCAGGGACGCATAAATGATGAAACACAGGAGAGGCTCACTTCAAAACTGATAGAAGCTGTCCTAAAATTCCGTATTGACCGATAGGAAATAGCAAATCCAAGAAAAGCAGTCAAGGATAAACTTTGCGGGCGTTGCCCGTCCTTGATTGCTTTTCCCGTCTTTGCTGTCGGGTAATCAAGAGAGCGCAAGCAGATAAACCGCTTACGCCCTTGATATATTATGGGATTTTGAATGGAGAATGATTTCTGTGTTTCCGTTTCCTTTCGCTTCCGTTCCGACAACTTATAGGCAGAGGAACGAATTAAGCGAACGGAAAGGAATGGAATGGATAATTGATTTAATCCGTAATTCTTTAATCTTTAGTTTATATATCTTTATTTAATTGCATTGGATTTTCCAACGTAGGTTTTTCCAATATAGGTTTATCCAACGTTGGAAAATCCAATGTTGGTAATTAGATGTTGAAAGCACACATAGATTTTGTTTCTTGTAAGCAGCTACATGAATTGCCATAGTAATGTTACGCAGTAGAGGGCAAAAAAGCCTTGATTTAGGCGGCTTACAGACACGAAAACATCAAGGGTAAGGGATTTATACCTTTTCCCTCAAAAACGGGGGTTCTACTGCGTAACAGGCAGAAAAGAAAAACAGGAAGTATGCCACTTCTGAAAAAGTGATTTACTTCCTGTTTCTTTCTACAACCTGTCTGTCAGCGTTAGTGATAAGTTTTCTGATACTTCCTTATCACTGTTTATACTTTCGTTTACATATTTTCAATCCTCATCATTGAATATTTGCCGGGGGCATGTTCTTGAAAGACCGATCAATTTTAGGATGCGCACCGTTTGAATACGCCGACGATGTTTTCCTCGTAAAATATTGTGATGTATTTTTCGTTTAAATAATCGTCCGCCGCGTGTTCGTCGGTTGCGTATCGCAAATCCAGTACATAATATTCGGCTTGTTGCTTTGTGGTTTCAAGCTCGTAAATTTCTTTTCGCTGCGACAGATTTGGTAAAAGAAAAGTAGAGGCGGCCACGCTCGCTTCGTTTGGCACCAGTGACAATGCCTGACGAATGGTTTCACGCTGTTCCGTATTGTTTTGATAACTTTGAATATAGCTCACCTTGCCGAGATATCCGCCGGAAAAGAGAATCGCGGAACTGAGCACGGCGCATATAAGGATCTTTTTTCGGCTTTGGCCGAGTTCGGCGAAATTTGACGCTGCAAGATACATCAGGATCGCACCGCTGCCAAATATGTATTGGTAACCGATATTATACTGGTATTGGTAGTTTGTCATCAGATTGATTAGTACAAACGGAATCAGCAAGATCAGCTTCGCGGGTGATTTTGACATCAGCGGCAGAAATGCGAGCGGAACAAGCATTTGCAGCATAAAAATCAGTTTGTCCTGCTGAAATATTTGCGAAATTGTATAAATCGGATTGATGAGCACGGATTTGATGACCGTGAACAGTCCTCCGCCGTCGTAAATATAATTGTCATATCTTCCGGACATAATGCCGTTCCCGTAGACAGACATCAAATGCGTAACTACGATAAAATACAGCACGGAAAAGCAGAGCAGAAGCAAATTGCGCGTGCGGTTTTTGCCGGCAAATAGAAAATACAGCGCTATGACCGCGGTATATACCGCGGCGTCTTCTTTAACCAGCATGATCAGCAGGGCAAAAACAACGGCGCGGAGTGTTTGGTTTTTCTCGGAGAAATACAGAAACCACAGGATCAGCGGAGCGAGAAAACAGTTTTCGTGGAGATAGAAAAAGCATCCGCCGGAAAAAGCCGGATACAATATGTAACAGACAGAAAAAAACGCCGTTGATAGATTGGACAGACCGAACTTTTTACAGATCAGCGCAAGCGGCCATACACCGCTTGCCACGATGAACCCCTGCGCGATCAGCAGAGTGCAGGGAGAGGGAATCAGGTAGTAGAGCGGCAGCAGCAAGTAGAAAATCGGGGAAAAATGAACGGCAAAATGATTCAGAAGGCCGTCGCGCTCGCAGGTCGTCAGGCATTCTCCCGTTTCTTTCATATAATAAAACATCTGTGAGAAAATTCCGAAGTCATAGCAGGGCGTCCAGTAGTTTTTGTAGTAGAGACAGCCGATCATTCCGGTAAACAGAGTAAACAGAACAATCAGAAGAATCACCAAAATTCGCAGCGCGGCGTTCGGAAGACGGACATCGGCATTTTTCATATCCGAATACAGGACGATTCCACAAAGGATCAAGCAAAGTCCGCAGGAAAACAGCCAGTCGCCGTAGCTTGCCGCGGCGCATGCAAAATAAAATTCGGCGGAAAGAATCAGCAGAAGCGTAATCCATTTGTCGCATTTTACCGCGCATAATATCAGAAACAGACCTGCCGCAGCGCCTGCAAACAGCAGAAAAGATATATCGTCGTAGAAAGCGTGCGTGGTAAAGGAAGCCACAGAGGGCAGAAAGAAGAACAGGGAAGCAAGCAGCCATGCGGTGATGAGTCTGTGAATGTACTGCGGCATAGACAGATTGAAAAGCCGGATGCGCGGCCAATGAATTTTCGGTTTTTTCATCGTTTTGTTTTACCTCAATATTTCCCGGAGCCTCGGAAAGCGACAGCGTTTATTTTCGCTCCGCAAACAGCGCTTCTGCGATGCGAACGGTCTCCATCGCGTCGGCCGCGTAAAAGTCGGCGCCTATTGTTTTGGCATAATCGGCGGTCAGCACGGCGCCGCCCACCACAACCTTGGCATTCGGAGCGTCGGCGCGCAGCAAACGGATCGTTTGTTCCATTGCAGGGACGGTCGTTGTCATCAGCGCGGAAAGTCCGACAAGACGGATGCTTTGCGTTTTTGCCGCTTCGGCAATCACTTCGGGCGGTACGTCCCGTCCGAGGTCAAGCACGTTAAAGCCGAAATTCTCAAGCAGGACGCGCACGATATTCTTCCCAATGTCATGAATATCGCCGGCCACCGTGGCCAGCAGAACTTTTTGGCCGTTGTCCGCTTCGCGCTTCGGCATAGCGGCCTTTACCGCTTCAAACGCGGCGGAAGCCGCCTCGGCGCTCATTAAAAGTTCCGGCAGATAAACAGTTTTTTGCTCAAATCCGCGCCCGACCTCGTCGAGCGCCGGGATGATTTCTTCGTTGATGATCTTCAGCGCGTCGATATGCGCAAGCATTTCCCCCGCCGCATGTTTCGCTTCGATTTTCAGTCCCTTGACGATCGCGCGGCGCAAGGGGCTTCCTGCATGCTCTGCGGGAACGGCGGAGGAAGCGGCAGGAGATACAGATGAAATCGTATGCGCGGATTGCTCGTATGTTTTGGCAAACGCGATATAGTCCCTGCATCCCTCGTCGAGTCCGCACAGTGCGCGGCGCGCATAATAGACGCTCATCATCTCGGCGGAGAACGGGTTCATGATCGCCGCATTAAGACCCGCTTCCAGCGCCATGGCGAAAAACGAACTGTTGAGCATATCCCGTGCGGGCAGGCCGAAAGAGATATTGGATACGCCGAGCGTTGTGTGAATAGAGAGTTCGTTTCGGATGATGCGGAGCGCTTCCAGTGTCCGCGCGGCGTTTTGGGGATCGGCTGATACGGTCAGCGTGAGTAGGTCTGCGAGAATATCCTTGCGGGAAATGCCGTATTTTTCGGCTTCTTCGGCGATTTTGGCAATGATGTCCGCGCGCCCGCGCGCGCTGTCCGGGATGCCGTTCTCGTCGATCGCAAGAGCGACGACAACCCCGCCGTATTTTTGGATCAGGGGAAAGACGGCGTCCATTGCCGATTGTTTCCCGCAGACGGAATTGACCAGCGGCTTGCCGCTGTATGCACGCATAGCGGCTTCAAGCGCTTTCGGATTGTTTGAATCGAGTTGAAGCGGCAATGCGCATACGGCTTGAAGCTCCCGGACAAGATGCGTCAGCACGGCCGGCTCGTCGATGTCCGGCAGTCCCGCATTGATGTCCAGCGCATGCACGCCGCATTCGGCTTCGGCTATGCCCTCGCGGAGAATATAGCCGATGTTCCCGGTGCGCAGCGCTTCTTTGAGTTTCGGTTTCCCGGTCGGATTGATGCGCTCGCCGATCAGTATCGGTTCGTCTCCAATGACCAGAGCGTCTGTGTATGAGGATACACAAGTGATATTCTTCGGAGCGGGCGGCGTATAGGGCATACCGTCAAGGGCAGATACGGTTTTTCGGATATATTCGGGCGTTGTACCGCAGCAGCCGCCCACAAGTCCCGCGCCCGCTATTGCGGCCTTGGACAGGATCTCGGAAAATGCATCTGCGTCCACGGTATAGACGGTTTCATTGTTTCGGCTTTCGGGGAGTCCTGCATTGGGCTTGACAATGACAGGTGTGGAGGAGACGCGGAGAAATTCGGGCAGGAGATTCAGCATTTGTTCGGGGCCGAGCGAGCAGTTCATGCCGAGCGCGTCTACGCGCAGCCCCTCCAGCATAGCGACCATCGCGCGGACGTCTGCGCCGGTCATCAGCCGTCCGCGCTCGTCGTAGACGTTGGCGGCAAAAACGGGCAGATCGCAGTTCTCCTTAGCGGCCAGCACGGCCGCTTTGGTCTCCAGACAGTCGTTCATGGTTTCGATGAAAATCAGATCCGCGCCGTACCGTGCGCCGAGCCGTACAACCTGTGCAAAAGCGTCAAGCGCGTCCTCAAACAAAAGATCGCCGAACGGGGAGAGCAGCTGGCCGAGCGGACCGATGTCCAGTGCGATGTAATGCGTTTCGGCGTCAAAACCCGCGCGCCGGCGCGCGTTTTGCGCCGCGCCGAGCGCGCTTCGGATCATATTTTCGAGTGTGTCCGCATCGTATTTCAGCGGGTTTGCGCCGAATGTATTGGCGCATACGATCTGGCTGCCCGCCTTGAAATAGGCGAGATTGACCGCTTCAACCGCGGCGGGATTTTGAAGATTCCATTTTTCCGTGGGCGTGCCCGCGGGCAATCCCGCGGCGGCGAGCATGGTGCCGCTGCCTCCGTCGAGGATCAGCCGCTCACGGGCGAGACGTTCTTTCAGTTTCATGACTTTGTTACCTCGTGGTAAATTCCCGCAAAAGCGGTGACGGTTTTCGCGGGGCGAAAAATACAGTCCGGGCTAAGGGAAGCGCCGAGCAGCGGCGCCATGCGCAGAAGTTCGGCAATCGGTTTTTGCGAGGAGAGGGGGAGATCGCCGTATCCCGGAGAAAAACGCGGGCGCAGCGGCGATTCGGCACAGGCGGAGAGACGGGCGCAGATCGCGTCGCATACAGCCTCTATCAGGGCGGTTGCGGCCGCGTCCAGTGCGAGCGCTTTTGCCGGTGAAAGGAGGGCGGCGCTTGCGATTTCGCGGTCTACAGCATGGCCGAGCGTGGCCGCAAACAGAAAAACTTCCGCGCATCCTTTTAAATTTTTCACAAGTCCCGCGCTCTTGAGCACAAGCGGACCCGCTTGGATCGTCTTATCCGAGCGCAAAAGCGGGAGCCTGAGAAAGCAAGCTTTACACTGCGCGGCGCTTTGCACCGTTTGAAGCGCGTTTTCGGCGAGTTGACAAACCGATGTTCCCGCATGCTTTGTGCCCATATAGCGCAGCACTTCGTCAAGGGGAGCCTCAGGCGGATTTAACCGGTAGACTTCGGGTGCGTTCATAGGATGGAAGAAAGGTTGCGCTGAATCGCGGCCGCCACCTCCGGCCGGTTCATGGAATAGACATGTACGGCGCTAATTCCGTTAGCGAACAGGTCGATAATCTGTTCGGTCGCATAGGCCACGCCCGCTTGAAACATGGCGTCCGGACTGTCGCCAAATCGGTCTACAATCCGGCGGAACCGCTGGGGGAGCGCCGTGCCGGAAATGGCGCAGATTCGGCGGATTTGTCTGGCGCTGGTCACGGGCATGATACCGGCAACCACCGGGACCTCGATACCGGCGCGCAGCGCTCGATAGAGAAAGTTGTATAAAATATTGTTGTCAAAAAACATCTGCGTGACGAGAAACTCACAGCCGCAATCCACTTTTTCACGCAGATGGCGCAAATCTTCCTCACAGGTCGGACTTTCGGGGTGTCCTTCGGGATAGCAGGCGCCGCCGATACAGAAATCTCCGCAGCGCTTGATTTCCTCCACCAGTTCGGAGGCATAGCGAAATTCCAGCCCGGCGGGATCTGTATGTTCCGGCATGTCGCCGCGCAGCGCCAGGAGATTCAGAAGTCCTGCGGCTTTGAGGGCGTCAAGCTGCGCGCGGATGCCGACTCTCGTTGAGGATACGCAGCTGAGATGCGCGAGCGCCGGAACGCCGAAGCGGCTTTCCAGATTTTGCGCTACGGACAGCGTGTAGTCGCTTGTGCCGCCGCCCGCGCCGTAGGTTACGCTCATATAACTTGGATGCAGCGCGGCGATTCGCTCGGTTGCGCGGCGAACGGTTTCAAAATCCGCGCTTTTTTTCGGCGGAAATACTTCAAAAGATAAGCTGGGGTGTGCATTGCTGATAATTTCGGTCAGCTTTGTTTGCATGGCGAACTCCTTTTTTCATGAAATGGCGTTGGTACTCAACTGAAAATGAAGTAAAAATTCACGCAGGATCGCAAAAGACCGCTCCGCCGCCATAGCGGCGAATTTCGGATATTCCATTTGCGCTTGTCCGTCCGCGCTGTCTGAGATGGCGCGCAGAACGCAAAACGGAATGTTATTGACGTAGGCCGTCTGCGCGACGGCTGCGCCCTCCATTTCACAGGCGATCGCGCTGAACATGTCGCGGATTCGGGCTTTTTTTTCGGGATCAGACATAAATTGATCGCCCGAAGCGATTGTGCCGCGGTAGGATTTTGCCCCGACCGCATCCGCGGCAGCCTCCAACATGCGGCAGATGCGCGGATCCGCTTCAAAATAAACGGTGTTGATCCCGGAAATCAGTCCGGCGGGATCGCCGAGCGCTGTTGTGTCCATGTCGTGCTGAACCAGTTTGTCGGCGACGGCGATGTCGCCGATGGATAATTTGTCGGTGAGCGTGCCGGCAACGCCGCTGTTTAAAATACACGCCGGCGCGTAGCGCAAAATCATGGCTTCCGCGCAGACAGCGGCAAAGACCTTGCCGATGCCGCAGACCGCGAGAACAATTTCCTGCCCGCACAGGCTGCCGCGTACAAATTCCATACCGCTTATGCGTTCGCTGCCGGCGATCTGCATTTCTTTTTGGATTTTGTCCGCTTCAAGCTGCATGGCGCAAATAATTCCGATCATGATAGGTCTCCTTGTCAGTGTCGATTGCGGCAGGCGTACTGCCGTGCATATGATTATACTGCAAACTGTGCGTTCCACAGTTCGGCGTAGAAGCCGCCTTTTTTGAGCAGTTTGTCGTGCGTTCCCTGCTCAATGATATTGCCGTCGCGCATGACTAAAATGACATCGGCCTCTCGGATTGTGGACAATCGGTGTGCTACAATAAAGCTGGTGCGTCCCCGCATCAGTTTGGCGAACGCATTTTGAATCCGCATTTCCGTGCGGGTGTCGATCGAAGAGGTCGCCTCGTCCAAAATCAGCATCGGCGGCAGGCAGAGCATGATTCGCGTAATACAGAGCAGTTGTTTTTGTCCGGCGCTGAGCGCGCCGCCGTCCTCACCGATATATGTGTTATAGCCGTCCGGAAGCCGCCGGATAAATCCGTCTGCGTGGGCGGCTTTTGCCGCTTCTATCACCTCTGCATCGGTTGCATCGGGCTTGCCCATCACAATGTTGTCGCGAATGCTGCCCTCTTTCAGCCAGGTTTCCTGAAGCACCATGCCGAAGCTCTTACGCAGGGAAGCGCGCGAATATTCTTTTGCAGGAATGCCGTCTATCCGGATCTGCCCGCTTGTCGTATCGTAAAAGCGCATCAAGAGGTTAATCAGCGTTGTTTTTCCGCAGCCGGTCGGACCGACAATGGCGATTCGCTGGCCGTGCTCCGCATGAAAATTGAAGTTTTCGATCAGTTTTTTATCGGGTGTATAGGAAAAGCAGACGGCTTCAAAGCGGATGTCGCCCGAAGCGTTTTCCAGCGTTTTTGCATCGCGTGCATCGGATGGTTCGGACTCGGCGTCGAGCAGTTCAAAAATGCGGGACGCGCAGGCCAGGGCGTTCTGGAGTTCCGTAATGACGCCGGAAATTTCATTGAACGGCTTTGTGTATTGATTGGAATAGCGAAGAAACGTGGCGAGACTGCCCACGGTCATGGTGGCGTTTGCTCCGATACAGAAGAATCCGCCGAGCAGGGCGACTCCGAGATACACAAAATTGTTGACCACACGTGTGGCGGGGTTGGTCAGCGATGAAAAGAAGATTGCCCGAAGCGAGCATTTTTCCAGCCGGTCGTTGATTTCATCAAATTTTTGCATGTTTTCGCTTCCGTGCGAGAACGCGACGGAAACTTTCTGATTGGTGATGCTTTCATCAATCAGCGCGGTTTGCTCAGCCTTGGTCATGCTTTGCAGAATGAACATGGAGTGTGTCCGCTCCGCAATGAATTTTGCCGCAAAGAGAGATAAGGGGGTAAGCACGACGACCAGCAGCGCAATGCGCCAATCAAGCAGAAGCATGAAAATCAGCGTGCCCAAAATGGTCATGGCGCCGGTGAAAAACTGTGTGAATCCCATTAAAAGACCGTCGGAAAATTGATCGACATCCGAGATGACGCGGTTGACGGTTTCGCCCGCGGGATGCGCGTCGATGTAGGAGAGGGGGAGCGATTGAATTTTGCGGATGGCGTCGCGGCGAATGTCCCGGACGATGGAATAGGTGATGCTGTTATTTAAAATGCTCATGAGCCATTGGAGCAGCGCGGTCGCCGCAACCATCAGCGCGCCGCGCAGCAAGAGACTGCGCATTGCTTCAAAATCAATCGGCCCGTTCTCGACGCACAGATCAATGGCGTCGCCGATCAGAATGGGGAGATAGAGCGTCATTGCCACAATGAAAATGGAGAGTATCAGGGTGAATATCAGTTTCGGTATACTGCTTTTCATGTAATGGAGCGTTTTGCGGATGTTTTTTTTATTGTTCATTTCCCGCACCTCCAAACTGGGATTCATAAATTTCACGGTAGACTGCGCAGCTTTGCAGCAGTTCCTCATGACGGCCGATGCCGACGGCTTCGCCGTCGTCCAGAACAATGATTTTGTCGGCGTGCATGACCGACGCGGCGCGCTGGGATACGATGAATGTGACGGGCGCGGACGCTTCGTTGCGTATGGCCGCGCGCAGGCGAGAGTCGGTCGCGTAGTCGAGCGCGGATGCGCTGTCATCGAGGATCAGGATTTCCGGACGGCGTACAAGCGCGCGCGCGATGGTCAGGCGTTGACGCTGACCGCCCGATAGGTTTTTGCCGCCCTCGGTCAGCTTTGCGTCGAGCGAGCCTTTTGCTTTGATGATGTCCGTTCCTTGAGCCGTTTCAATGGCGGCAAGAATTTCTTCATCGGTCGCGTCTGTTTTGCCCCAGCGCATATTTTCACGTATGGTGCCGTCAAAAAGCGCGGTTTTCTGCGGAACAACGCCGATTTTGGCGCGCAGCGCTTCCGGCTCCCATGCGCGCACATCCAGACCATCTATTAGAATCTGTCCGTCGGTTGCATCGTAAAAGCGGGGAATCAGATTGACAAGCGAGGTCTTGCCGCTGCCGGTGCCGCCGATAACGCCGACAACCTCCCCGCGCTCGGCGGAAAAGCTGATGTCCTGCAGAACGTCGCTGCCTGCCGGATAGTGGAAGGAGACCTTGTCAAAGCGGATGTAGGGCTGACCGTCTTTCCGGGGCATATCCAGCACTTTCATGGGCTGTCCGGTTTGGAAAAATTCATCAATGCGCCCGGCAGAGGCGACGGATTTTGTAATGGTGACGACAAAATTGGCGAATTTAATCAGTTCGATCAGAATTTGCGACATATAGTCGTAGAGCGCCAAAAGCGCGCCTTGTGTCAGAATGCCGGCCTCCATGCGGACGGCGCCTGTCCAGATGAGGGCGATGATCGCAATATTGATGATGACATAGGTCGCCGGGTTGAGCAACACGGAAATTCTCGAAGCAAATTTTTGCAGATGTGTCAGGGCTTCGTTTTCACGGTCAAATTCTGCTGTCTGCTTGTCCTCGGCGCAGAATGCGCGGATCACGCGCGCGCCGGTCAGACTTTGCCGCGTGGACTTCAGTACGCGCTCCAAATTTTTCTGGACTTTTTTGAAAAGGGGAATGGTAACAAGCGTGACGGCAAACACGACTGCAAACAGCAGCGGGACCGCAATGACAAAAATCAGCGCGCATTTTACGTCGATTGTAAAGGCGCAGATGATTGCGCCGAGTACGATAAACGGAGAACGCAGCAGCAGACGCAGCGTCATATTGATGCCGGTCTGTACCTGATTCACGTCGCTGGTCATACGTGTGATGATATTGGATATGCCGACGCTGTCCAAATCCGGATAGGTGAATGTTTGAACCTTTTGATACATATCGTGCCGCAGACTTCTGGCCACGCCTACCGCCGCTTTGGCAGAAAAATACTGCGCGGTGGCGGCGCTCAGAAATCCGACGATGCAGAACATGACCAAAATCGCGCACATGGCGGCAATGTAGGGCTTGTCGGCGTTTTTGATGCCGACATCCACAAGCTGTTTTATAATCAGCGGCACCAAAAGTTCAAACGTTGCCTCCAGCATTTTGAAGAGCGGCGCGAGAAACGACTCTTTTTTATATTTTGACAGATAGGAAAAAATGCGTTTCAAAACCTGATTCTCCCGGTAAATATATTTGCGTCTATTTTAGCATTTTTTGGGTTGTAAATCAACCGCTTATAGAAAAAAGCTCCGGCAAAATGCCGGAGCTTTTCGTCTGCTGAAACGGGATTCTCGGTTGAATCGGTATGCACGCGCGTCACTGCTGTATCCGTTTGGGCTTACCAATAGTAAAGGAAATCGCTGCCTTTGACTTTTTCATACAGCGCATACTGTTCGGCGGTGCAGTCCGTATATTCATAGATATATTGGTCGCTTTGAAGCATGCGTCCGTATTCATCGTAGCTTAGTTGTGGACTTCAGAAGATACAAGCGTACCGTCGGCGGAGAATTTCTTTTTGCTTATCAGATTGCCGCAAAGATCGTATTCATTTTCATATACGGCGGCGAGTGTGCGCTCGGCCGGCTGTTCATTTTGCGGCTCGCTGAGCGTGTATTCAGTCATGCGCTCAAGCTTGCGATTATCCTTTGATTCATATGTATTCGCATAGAGTTTCGTAATATTGATCCTGTGACAGAATTGTATACAGTCAGCGTGTGTCGAAAAGACGGAAAGCTATCGTATATATTTTCGTGCAACCGAACCGTTTCGTTCTCGTAATAGGTATAGCGCTGAATCCATGCGGATTGGTCATATAGGATTTCAGATGTTTTCCCGGCAGCGTCGTAAGAGGAGGTGATGTCGAGATATTCTTCAAGGCAGAGTCCGCTTTGTGTGACGGCTGCGGCAAGCTCTGTTCCGAGATAGCGGATATGCCACGGCTCATACATGTATCCGGTTTCGGCTTCTTTGTCCTTTGGATAACGGATGATAAAACCGTACTCGGCGCAGTGCGCGGCAAGCCAAATTCCCTCCGGCGAGTCGGCAAACCAGTTCTCGCAGGCATTGATGTCCATAGCCAGACCGCTTTGATGCTCGGAGTGTCCCGGACGGGCGGAATAGCGGTCGGCCAAGTCCTGACCGTCCCGGGATACATAATTGTTATACGTCTTGCTTTGCAGGGAATAGCTGCGGTAACCGGAGACAATTTTCAGCGATATGCCCTCTGCCGCGGCGGCTTCCTTCATTTGTTCAAACGCGGCCTTTGCATCGGGGTGCAGTCCGTTTGGATTGTAATCTTCGGGCAGGGCATATGTTTTGTTGGCAATCAGAACGCCGTTGATATAGGCGATTCCGTTTTCATATTGGATAATCGGTTTACCGTCCTTGGGCACAAGGTATCCGCCGTCCAGCAAAGTCGGGGCGTACGGGCTTTGGTCAGGGTCTTGCGGGGTAGACGGGGAATCATCGGGGTCCTCGCTTTTTTCCGGCGCTGAAGTGGTTATAAGGTTATCGGAGTAAAAAGTGTCATACGAACGTTGATTGAGTTTTTCGTACAGCGCGTACTGCTCGGCTGTGCAGTCTTCATATTCGTAGCGAAGCTTGTCTTTTTGCAGGATGCGGCCGTATTGGTCATATTGGTAGGTATGGGTTTCTGTGCTCAAGTGCCGGCCTTGTGCATCGTATTTTTCCAGCTTGATCAGATTCCCGAAAAAGTCGTATGTATACAGTTTATGTGTGGCCGTTGTCCAGGGATCCTCGCCCCGAGTAAGTTCCTCGCGGACAAGGCGTCCGTCCGCGTCATACTCCTTTTCGTAGACGTTGCTCAGCGTCTTTGCTCCGTTTTCATTCAGGGAATATCGGGCGGTGCGTTCCACTTTCCCGTTTTCGGTGATTTCATAGGTATATTCGTATAGATCTTCAAAATAATCGGGTTGCGACCATGCTCCGTATTTCCGTGCCGGTGTTCCATCTGGGTTGTACTCTGTGAGCGTATGCTCGGGAGATATATAATTTTGAATATACTCATATGACTTTTGTGTTCCGTTTTCATAATAGCTGTAACGCCAAATCGCCTGAGAATGGTTGAGTGTTTTTTCAATCAGGCGTCCGTTTTCGTCGTAAGTGTAATACAATGTATAGGTGCCGAGATCATCTACGAAATCGTCACTGATAATTTGCAAAAGACGGCCGGTATTGTCATAAATATATTTTCCCAATACATGCTCATAACGTGTACCCGGTGTCCATTCTTCTGAGCGAATCAGTTGCCCGGCTTCGTTATATTCGTATTCATACCGGCTGGTTGTGTCGTCTATGACATCGTATAGGGTACGGGTCAGCGGTTTGCCGTCCGCGTCATAGGTGTGCGTATAGATGGTTTCCTCGACTGTTTTATTGGATTCTTTTCTGAGGTAATACACCCGATCACCGTATTCGTTGTAGCGTATGGTATCGCGGCGCTTGGAGTTTGGATCGTAACTTTGTTCTTCGATTCCGCCGCTCTCGGTAAAGCGAAATTCGGAAATCAGTTTCGGTGTATTGGAGTAGCCGGCGTCATAGGTTCTTGCCTGAATACTGAAACCGGGATAGGGCAAAATTTCAATCGGCTGCTCTGTAGCACCCGCAGTGGTTTCGGTGATTTCTGTTTGGGACGTGGTAACATCCGGATTCGTCGTGGGAATATCCGAAGTCACATCGGGTTCCTTTATTGTGGTCGACTCCGGCGCAGTGTGTGGAGGCGTGGTTTGAATTTCACAGGCGGATAACGCAAGAAGCAGAAAACAAACGAGAACCAGTCGGACCATTCTTTTTCTCATAGCGGTCTCCTTGTACAAAATAAATACAATTTATTTTAGTATAGCATTCAATATTTGAAAATGCAAGAAAAATATAACACGGCGTGGCTAAAAATGAACAGCCCCGTTTGTCCGGCATTGCATAACGCCGATTGACAAACGGGGGCTGTTCGGATACAAATTTTTATTCGTCTTCTGTGAAGCGTATGCCGTCCGCTTGGCTCATAGAGGCGACGCGCGCAAGCGACTCAACGCGAATGCCCATGGAGCGGATCTGCGCACCGCCTTCCTGATAGGCTTTTTCAATTACGATACCGGCGCCGACTACTTTTGCGCCCGCATCGTGAATCAGAGAAATGAGGCCGGTCAGCGCGCTGCCTTTGGCAAGAAAATCGTCGATAATCAGCACTTTATCGCCGGCTTTTAAAAATTCTTTGGAAACAACAATGTCATACGTTTTTCTATGCGTATAAGATTCGACTTTTGCGGTGTATACGTCGGCATAGATGTTGTTTGTTTTCGTCTTTTTTGCAAATACTACGGGTACGCCGAAATACTGCGCCGTGAGGCAGGCAATACCGATGCCGGAAGCTTCGATGGTCAGGATTTTGGTGATTTCCTCATTTGCAAACCGCCGCTTGAATTCTTTTCCGAGTTCGCACATGAATTGTACGTCGATTTGATGATTGACAAAGCTGTCTACTTTGAGGACGTTCCCCTCGCCGACTTTGCCGTCTTTTAAAATTTTGTCTTCCAATAACTTCATAGATACGCCTTTCCTATCTGAATTTGAACTATTCTTCATAAAACGCGGAGTCGATCAGTCCGCCGATGAATTCGGGATTTTCATAATAAATAAAGTCGTTCATAAGCGGTTCAAGCTGAATTGTCAGTTCTTTTACATCGGAAAGCGAAACCGAAAAATCCTTTGTGCTGTCGGCTCTCGTCAGTTCAGCGTTGAAAACCTGTACGCCGTCGCAGTAAATAGAGCAGCGCAGGGCATAGGTATTTGCGGTATCTTCGGGGCGCCCTTTGAAATAGAGCGTTCCCTCAAAACTTTCAAACGAATAGTTCTGCACAGAAATAGAATCCGAAAAATTGCCGTATACGATGTTGCCGGTGTATTCCTTGTTTCGCACGGTCAGCGTACCCGTGTAGTTGCTTCTGTAATAAGCGGTGATCGGTATAGACAGCGTATTTTCTGAGATCGGTATGTAGCTGTAAATATCGGAAAGCGGAACGCTTTTTCTCTGCGGTTCTATATAGTATGTTGCGTAAACGTTTAAGTCTTCTTTGACCTCGTTAAACAAAATGCTCCAGCCGTTAAATTCGTATCCGGCGCGGTCGCCGACCTCAGGCGGCGTTGCGTCATGGCCGTAATGCACCTGTTCGGTTTTCAGCAGTGTTCCGTCAATATCATAAAAATTGACGGTCAAAAGCTCTTTCTGATAGATTGCGCGGATAATCATACTTTTTTGTATGTTGGTATACGCCTTGTCCCAGCCGCGAAAGAGCAGTTCACCTTTGGCATCGTCCACAGCCGGCGGGACTGCGCTGCCGCCCGCCACGACCGTTTGTACCGAGAGCGCCGTGTATCCGTCGCTGTCAACAAATTTTACGGTGAAATATTCTTTGGGTTCTTCTGTATGCGGCGGCTCGGTGGTCGCCTCGGGAGAGGTCGCCGTAGCCAGAACCTCAGTCTGTGCGACTGCGGAAGAAGCCGTCGTTTCCGGAAGCTCGATTTTGGAGCGATCGGTTTCTGCGATTTCGATGATGGCGGCGGTGCGGTCGGTATCGACCGTGATGATCGGGTCAAATTCTACGGGCTCGCTGCCGCAGCTTGCCAAAAGCAGACATAAACAAGCCGCCGCGCAGAAAATCCATCTTTTCAATCGCACACACCTCCTGACCGGTTTCGGATTTTGCCGAATATTCGGAGCTTTGCCTTTATTTTAGCATAGTGCGCGCATTTATACAATAGAAAAATTTAACAAGGTTCTCCGGCAACGGTCAGTTTTATAATTTTTTCCACATCATCCGGCTGTACCGGCGCGTTGCATACAGCGCGGTTGCGCTTGACTTCGCCGCATTGGCGGCATTTGTGATAAAGGATATATTCCCGCTTTGGATCCGGCTTGGCAAAGACGGCGTCCATAATGCCGCCGCAGGGATTTTGACGGTCGCCCGGCATATTGTCCACATGCAGCGAACACAGGCAAAAAGGGCAGTGATTGCGGGATGATATACCGAGCGGAAGTACCTGTTTGCCGCAGTTTTGACAAATAAATCCACTGTCATTTTTTGCGAAGCGCTTGGTTTCCATAAAAACTCCTACATGAATCGAAAATATTTGGGGAACACTGAAATTGACTCTAAAAAGGAGGATGCAAAAGTGAAGTCACACAACATGATAAAATATATTGTACTCTGCGTAGTCCTGTCCGTTTTGTACGCGACGGTGTTTTCCGTCTCGGCAGCCGGAAATATGAATGAAAACGGCGTCGTATCAGACGGCGGTATTTCATTCGGGGACGCGCGCGACGGCATCGTCAGCGATGTGAGCGAGGGTATGAACAACATCCGCAACGGGATCGATGAGGGAATAAATGATCTCGGCGGCAATTCACGCTTTGGCGCAAATCGTTCGGGCGATGTTTCGGATGACGGTCTCGCCGGCATGGATGATACCAATAACTCCGGCGCAGATGCTTCGGGTACAAACGAATCCCGTCCGAATACTTCCGGCACGACGGATTCCACGAGCGGCGCAACAAGCGGCACAAATGGCGCTGACGGCACGGATACGGACAAGGGCGGCATGACCACAGGTATTATTATTGCCGTACTTGTGGTGATTGCCGTTGTTATCGTTATCTTTTTGCTGGTACCGAAAAAGAGAACCTAAAAACGCTGTACGACTCGCGATCGGTACCAAATTTGCAGCGCTTACGCTTCAGTAAGATGTTTTCAAGCCGGTATTTCGCCGGCTTGAAAATATAAACTGCAATGTCAACATGAATGTTTTGATAATTCAAGGAAACCGCTATGCGGTTTTCTCAGACCGTCGAAAAACCTTGGTTTTTCGACGATGGGGCGTGTTCGCTCGCGCCGTCGCGCCGCCAATGGCGGCA
>URDS01000035.1 GCA_900546635.1 uncultured Eubacteriales bacterium
GCCTGTAAGGTGTTTACAAGGCGGCGCATGTCCGCCTTGTAAACGTATTGTATTTTCAATTCTTATCTTTATGGATAAGCATCCGCGGCAGGTCTTATAACCTGCCGCGGATGGATATGGATAGCAGTATTTTGAAAAAAGCTCTATTTTCTATGCATCAGCGGAATATAGGGTGCGTCCGGCTGTACATTCATATACGCGGGACGGATGATTTTTCCGTTGTTAATCAGTTCTTCGATTCGATGCGCGCTCCAGCCGGCAATTCTTGCTATGGCGAAAATCGGCGTAAACAGTTCCTCCGGAAGATTCAGCATAGAATAGACAAAGCCGCTGTAGAAGTCTATGTTGGCGCAGATCGGCTTGTTTGTACCGTTCCGGCGGTAAAGAAGCTGCGGTGCAATCTCGGCGACGCGGGTATACAGTTCAAATTCGTCTTTTCTGCCTTTTTCAACCGACAGCTTTTCTACATAGCTTTTGAAGATTTGCGCACGCGGATCGGATTTTGTATATACCGCGTGTCCGATGCCGTAAATGAGACCGCTGCGGTCAAACGCTTCCTTGTCGAGAATGCGGGACAAATAGGCTTCGATTTCCGCATTGTCCTCCCAGTCGCGGACATGCTCCATAATATCGGCGAACATATGAATGACTTTGATGTTGGCACCGCCGTGACGCGGCCCTTTCAGGGAGCAGAGCGAGGCGGCCATAGCCGAATAGGTGTCGGTACCGGATGACGTGACCACGTGATTGGTGAACGTTGAGTTGTTCCCTCCGCCGTGCTCCGCATGCAGAATCAGAGAAATGTCCAGGATCCGCGCTTCGAGTTCGGTATATTTTTTGTCTCTGCGCAGAAGCAGCAGAATGTTTTCCGCCATTGAACGGCTGCGGCTCGGCGTGTTGATATACAGGCTGTGTCCCTCGATAAAATGATTATACGAGTGATAGGAGTATATCGTAATCAGCGGCAGTACGGCAATCAGCTGCAGACACTGGGCGAGCACGTTTGGGATCGAGATGTCGTTTGCCAGTTGATCGTAGGAATACAGGGTCAATACGCTTCGGGCAAGAGAATTCATCAGATCCCGCGAGGGGGCGCGCATGATGACATCGCGCACAAACCCATCCGGCAGGGAGCGGTAGGAGGCGAGCAGCGCCGAAAAATCCTTTAACTCGGCGGGATTCGGCAGTTTGCCCATCAGGAGAAGAAAGACGGTTTCTTCAAAGCCGTACCGCTTTTCCGCGACAATGCCTTCGGTGAGGTCGTAGATGTTGATTCCGCGGTAACGCAGTTCACCGTCACAATATTCCTTGCTGCCTTTTTCTTCTTTGGTTCCGTGGACGGAAGAAATTTCGGTCAGACCGGTCAGAACGCCCTTGCCGTCTGCATCGCGAAGTCCGCGCTTGACGTCGTAGGTTTTATAAAGCGATGCGTCAATATTGCTGTTTTCGATGCATTGCCGCGCGAGCGTATTGATGTATGCAAATTCGGACACGCTTGTATCTCCTTTTTGATAAATGATTTCAGATGGATCCGGAATTTAAAGCGCCGCAAGTGTGCGAAGCAGATATTCTGCAAATTCGCCGCATTTGGCTCCGTCACGGTCGCCGGTAACATGAAGCTTTGCCGCATCGCCGGTACAGATGCGCATTGCGGCCGCGAGCTTGTCGGCCTCCGGAATATAGCCGATATGCCGCAGAAGCATTTCCACGGCTTTCAAAATACTTGAGGGATTGGCGTATTCGCCGATCCCCTCCTCGATCATGCGGGGCGCGGAGCCGTGTACGGCCTCAAACATAGCATAGCGTCCGCCGATGTTTGCGCTGCCGGCGGTTCCGACGCCGCCTTGAATCTGCGCCGCTTCGTCGGTAATGATGTCGCCGTAAAGGTTGGGTAGCACAAAAACTTCAAAGCGGGAGCGGATTGCCGGGTTGACAAGGTTTGCCGCCATGATGTCGATGTACCAGTCCTCAATGCAGAGTTCCGGATATTCGCGCTCGGCAAGTTCGCGGCAGATGCGCGCGAATTTTCCGTCGGTTTTCTTCATGATGTTGGCTTTTGTAACGATCGATACATTCTTTTTCCCGTTTTGGCGGGCAAAGTTGTACGCGGCACGCGCGATTCGCTCGGTGCCGAGGTCGGTCGTAACTTTGAAATCGCAGGACAAAACGCCCGGAATTTCTACGCCGCGGCTGCCGAGCACATATTCTCCCTCGGTATTTTCGCGGTAGAACGTCCAGTCGATGCCGAGTTCCGGCACGGCTACCGGCCGCACGTTGGCAAACAGGTCAAGTTCGCGGCGAAGCGCTACGTTTGCGCTTTCAAGTTCGGGTGCGCCCGTGCCGCCTTTCGGCGTCGTGGTCGGGCCTTTCAGCAGGACGTGGCATTCTTTGATTGCGGCGAGAACGCCGTCCGGAATGCTCTGACCCTTTTGCATACGGTTTTCAATGGTGAGACCTTCAATGCGGCGCAGTTCTACGCGGCCGGATTTGATTTTGTCGCCCAGCAAATATTCGAGCGTGCGGGTAGCCTCGCGGCAGATAATGGGGCCGATGCCGTCCCCGTCGCAAATGCCGATAATCAGTTTGTCGAGCGAGGCGTAGTCTACGGGGCGGGACAATTCTTCCATTTTTTTCGTGCGCTCGGTTTGCTCAATGAGCAGCGTTTCAAAGGATTTTGCGGCGCTCTTTATGGATTCGGTGTATTCGTTCATTTTTTCGTTCCTTATTTCTGATTTGATGATTTCGTTTCTCTGGTATAGGGGAGCAGGCCGCCTGCGCGCAGAATGTCAATTTGCCGGTCGGTCAGCGCGCAGCAAAGCGGAATCTTCGTTCCGTCGGACAGAGACAGGATAGCTTCGCCTTCGCGAACGGCGTCAAAAATGTCGTCGAGTACGATGTCATCGCCCTCCGAGATTTTGTCGTAATCCGCCGGTGCGGCAAAGGTCAGCGGCAGAATGCCGGCGTTGATCAGGTTTGCCGCGTGAATACGGGCAAAGCTTTTTGCGATAACGGCCTTTACGCCGAGATACAGAGGCGCAAGCGCGGCGTGTTCTCTGGATGAGCCCTGGCCGTAGTTCGCGCCGCCTACAATGACGCTGGTTCTGAGCGCCTTGGCACGGGCGGGGAACTGCTCGTCGCATACGGTAAAGCAATGCTTGGAAATTTCGGGAATATTGGAGCGAAGCGGCAGAATCTTTGCGCCGGCCGGCATGATGTGGTCGGTGGTGATGTTGTCGCCGACTTTCAGTGAGCATTTGCAGGCGATTTGATTTTCGAGCGGGTGCGTTTCCGGGAACGGTTTGATGTTCGGCCCGCGGAGAATTTCCACCTTGTCCGCATCTTCAGGCGATGCGGGCGGTTCGATCATGTTGTCGTTAATAAGGAACTGCGCCGGCATTTCAAAGACAGGCATGTCGCCGAGCGCGGTCGGATCGGAGAGATGACCGTTGATCGCGGAGAGCGCCGCGACTTCCGGAGATACGAGATAAACCTGCGCATCCTTAGTACCCGAACGGCCGAGGAAATTGCGGTTGAACGTGCGAAGCGAGATTCCGCCGGAATTTGGTGATTGCCCCATACCGATGCAGGGACCGCAAGCCGATTCCAGAACGCGGGCGCCCGCGGCGATCATCACGGCCAGCGCGCCGTTTTCCGCAAGCATGTTCAGCACCTGCTTTGAACCGGGCGCAATCGAAAGAGAGACGTTGGGCGCAATTGTTTTTCCTTTTAATATGTATGCAACTTTCAGCATATCAAGAAGCGAACTGTTGGTGCAGGATCCGATACAGACCTGATCGATCGGCATATCTCCAAGTTCGCGTATCGTTTTGACGTTATCCGGCGAATGCGGGCAGGCCGCCATGGGTTCGAGCTTTGAGAGATCAATGCGGATTTCTTCATCGTAGACCGCGTCGCTGTCGGCGGCGAGCGGTGTGTAAGCTTCGACACGCCCCTGCGCTGCCAGAAATTCGCGGGTAATTTCATCAGAGGGGAAGATGGAGGTCGTCGCGCCGAGTTCCGCGCCCATGTTGGTGATGGTGGCGCGTTCGGGGACGGAGAGCGTGGCGACGCCGTCGCCGGTATATTCCATTACGCGGCCGACTCCGCCTTTTACCGTCAGCAGACGAAGCACCTCTAAAATAACGTCTTTTGCCGCGACCCAGGGACGCAGACGGCCGGTGAGTTCAACTTTGACAATTTTAGGATAGGTAATATAATAAGCGCCGCCGCCCATCGCCACGGCGACATCCAGTCCGCCGGCTCCGATGGCGATCATGCCGAGCCCGCCGCCGGTCGGCGTATGGCTGTCGGAACCGATAAGCGTTTTTCCCGGTACGCCGAAGCGTTCCAGATGTACCTGATGGCAGATGCCGTTGCCGGGACGGCTGAAGTAAATGCCGTGTTTCTTCGCTATCGAACCGATAAAGCGGTGGTCGTCCGCATTTTCAAAACCGTTTTGCAGCGTATTGTGGTCAATATAGGCGACTGAACGCTCAGTGCGTACGCGCGGAATGCCCATTGCCTCAAATTCAAGGTAGGCCATCGTGCCTGTAGCGTCCTGCGTCAGCGTTTGATCGATGCGGATGCCGATTTCACGGCCTTTTTCAAAAACGCCGTCCACAACATGAGCTTTCAAAATTTTTTCAGTAAGCGTAAGTCCCATGGATATTGTCCCCTCCGATAGATAATTTTAATGGATAAAGCAATTCTAACACAATCCAACCAAAAATGCAAGAACAATCTGATAAAAGTTCATTTTATGGCAATATTATCCCAAAAAATTTGGATATGATGGCCTAAAATTGAACAATTCAAATCTTGCTCTTGCATTTTTTTGTGTCTGTTTTGTGTCAGGTTGGGAAACCGAACGTGTATCTGTTCGGTTTTTAAAGCCCACCCCCGCAGTTCGAGTGCCGAACTGCGGGGGTGGGCGGTCTGTTATGGTTCTATGTTTCGGATGTCTGCGTCGCTGTTTTTTTCACCTTTTATTTTCCGAATTTCTTCCTCAAGATAAAAGATACGTTTTTCTAAATTTTCTATTTTTCCGAGCAATTCGCTGCCGACAAAACAGGAGGCGCTGGCAAATAAAATCAGCGCAAAGCCGATAACTCCGAACAGTGAATAAAGCTCGGCGCGCGGATTTTGCATATAAAGAAGAACGATAAGCGCCGCAAAGAATAGGAAAAGCCCGATGAATTTGAGCGTTTTTTTCATAACTCGGCCTCCAGCATCGCGGCGCCGATAATGCCCGCATCGTTTTTGCAGCTTGCAATGCGCAGTTGTGTGCGCTTTGCAGGAGCTTTGGTGTATTCCTCTTTTTGAATCTTCGGTTCGAGCAGATCGAGCAAAAGCTGCCCCTCGCCCGAAATACCGCCGCCGATGATAAAGACTTCCGGCTGAAAGATATTGATCAGCGAGATGATGCCGCACGATAAATAATCGGTATATTTTTCGATGACGCGGGCAGCGGCGGCATCTCCTTTGCGGAATGCATCAAAAGCGGTGCGGCCGTTGACTTTTCCGCCGTACATCGCGGTTGACTCACCGCGTTTTTCACAGCGCTCGATTTCTTCGCGTGTCATGCGCGTCAGCGCCGTAGCGGCGCCGTATACTTCAAAGCAGCCTCTGCGTCCGCAGCCACAGGGTTCTCCGCCTTTTTCAATGACCATGTGTCCGAGTTCGCCGGCAAGTCCGTTGAATCCTGTGTAAATGTTTCCGTGCAGGATAATGCCGCCGCCGATTCCGGTTCCGAGCGTGATCATGACTGCGCTTTCGGCGTCTTTGGCTGCGCCTGCCCGCGCTTCCGCCAGTGCGGCGGCATTTGCGTCGTTAATCAGCTTTACAGGAACTCCGTCCAGCATACCGGACAGCATTTCGCAGACATTGATGCCCGAAAACGGAATATTCGGGGTAAACAGGATTTTTCCGCTTGCCGGATCAACGCCGCCCGGAACGGCAAGGCCGATCAGCCGAATATCCGCGAGCGTTTCACCGCTTTGGCGGAGAAGGTTTTTGCAGAGAGAGGCAATATCCGAAAGGATTTCTTCGCACGGCCGCGCGGCCTGCGTAGGGATGGACTGTTTTATTAAAATATTTCCGTTTGTATCGACGATGCCCGCGGCGATGTTGGTACCGCCGAGGTCGATTCCGATGCTGTTCATGGCTTCCCTCCAGAATCAAATTATTTCCTTAATTATAAATTATAGAGTATGGTCAATAAAATGTCAATCGGCACGGGAAAATTAAATGAAACGGAAAAATTTAAATTTATCCGTTCTGTAAAAAACAAAATAAAATTATAACCCCACAGAAGAGTTTTAAACGGTAAAGTGAAAGGCGCGCTTCGTTTCTGCCGGGGATTTTGATCGTTTTTTCGGAAGACATACTTTTGGAAAAAACAAAAACCGAGAATGAAAGTTTTAATATATTAATATATTTTTTTGAAAAAAATAAAAAATATGCTTCAGAATTTGACACATTACGCTTTTGTTCTCTGTTTCATTGTGCATTCTGCATATGTGTAGAAATCAACTGCCTGTTTTTGTGATTTTTATACAAATTTTTTAAGGAATAAATATGTCGAAAAAATAAAGTGTAAAACCGAAAAATTGTTAATTTGATTTAACAAAAACAAAAAGTAAATGAAAAGTTATAAGAAATAAGCAAAAATAGGCGTTATTAACTGCATTTTAGATAATTAAATTATCTAAAATATAAGCGCATGGGATCGGCGTTTGTGCTGTGAATCAGGGCTTGTCATGAAAAAGGGGGCATATACAATATAATGGAATGGAAAAAACGAACTTAGGACTATAAATATACGAAAAGCTTGAAATAACCCTACTTGACAACAATGTGACGGCGTGCTAAAATATACAAGTACATTTATGGGTAATTTTGCACATAGCATCTGAAAAAACTGCAAAAACAGACATCTTTTATCGGCGCATTGTGCATTTTGTCCCGGAACACTGCGTGCCGTTCCTTGTGTAGGCAAAATCGAGTAAAATCGTATGTCCCGGTTCGCAGTCCCGGCCTTTTATCAAATGTGCGGAAACCTGTGTGCGCGTGCGCGCACGTATGCGCAAGCAAATTCAAGCGTCTGCTTCAGGAGGAACAAGATTTATGATGAGAACGAAGTTGTCGGGAGCGCTGGCTCTCTTCCTGGCGCTGATCATGGCATTCGGCAGTCCGGCGGTGCTGGCTGCCGGGGATTCGACGGAGAAAGTTACCGATACTTCCGGCGGTCGTACCATGGCAGAGTGGAATGAGATTCTGAACACGATCGACTACGAGGCGTATCTTAAAAAACACGCCGATTCCCCTAAAGGGAAAGGGACGGTTGTGATTGATGCCCTAAATTATCTGCCTGAAAAAACGACAGATACAGGCGTTAAAGTGCTGACGGATGTCGGCGGCGATATGGAAAAATCACTCTACACTTCATCCAGCGGCGTTGTGACCTGGAAGTTCAATGTTGAGCAGGCGGGTCTTTACAGCGTGAAGCTGGAGTGCTATACGGGAGATGCCGAACGGGACGAGGATGCCCGTGAAAAGTCTACGGATGTGGAGCGTATTCTGTATGTAAACGGCAAAGTGCCTTATTCGGAGGCGCGTACGCTGATTTTTGCAAAGCGCTGGGCGCCGTCCTATACGACGCATGAAGACGGCACAGTTGGGTTTCAGAAAGACGTCGGCGGCAATGACATTCGCCCCGATAATATGGCCGCAAATCTATGGCAAACCTATACGGTAAAGGATTCGACCGGTTATTATAAAGACGCGCTGCAGTTTTATTTTGAAGCAGGCGAAAATACAATTTCACTTGAAGCCACGCGCGAACCGATGAGCATCAAAGCTATCTACCTGTATCCGCAGGCAGATATGATATCGTATGAGGAATATAAGGCGCAGTACGATTACAAGCAGGGAACCGATGTGATTCGTTTGGAAGCGGAGTTCCCGACTGCGCAGTCGGACGAATCGATTTATCCTTTGACCGACCGTACAAGCGCGATTACGTCTCCGCAAAATCCGACAACGCAGCTTCTCAATTTCATGGGCGGAAATGAAAACTTCAAGACGGTCGGGCAGTGGGCGGAATATGAGTTTGAAGTAAACGATGCGGGATTCTATGCAATTGCGCTTCGCTTCAAGCAGAATGATTTGTCCGGTATGTTTACTTCCCGAACGATTTATCTGGACGGAGAGGTTCCGTTTGAGGAATGCTATAATCTCCGCTTTGATTATTCCAAGGATTGGAAATGCGAAAACGTCACGGACGGCGAGACGGTTTTTGAGTTTTATCTGACGCCCGGCCGGCACACGCTGCGTATAGAAGTCGGACTCGGTGAATTTGCGGATATTATCCGTCAGGTAACTTCCTCTTTGAATAACATCAACGACTGTTATATGGAGATCCTCAAGCTGACGGGCGCGGATCCGGACGAGTACCGCGATTACGGTTTCTCCCGCCTGATGCCGAACACCATCAAGACGATGCTGATTGAAGCCCGCAATCTGTACGCGGTTTCCGATTATATTACGGAGCTTTGCGGCGAAAAGGGTTCGCAGACGGCGACGCTTGATAAGGTTGCTTTCCTGTTAAGAAGAATGGGATCGGATGAAGATGAGATCGCACCCAATTTGAAGAACCTGAAGACGTATATCGGTACGCTCGGCACATGGTTGAACAGTGTGCGCGCTCAGCCGCTGCGAATTGATTACATAATGATTCAACCCGTTTCTTCCGAGATGCCGAGAGCGAGCGCAAGCTTCGGCCAGGCCGTAATGTTTGAGCTTCGCGCTTTCTTTGCAAGCTTTTTCACGGATTACAGCATGATGGGCGCGGTTTCCGAAGAAGCTGCCGATCACACGGTGGAAGTTTGGACCACACAGGGACGTGACCAGGCGAAAATTTTGAAGAATCTGGTTTCCAGCGACTTTACGCCGGACAGCAACATCGGCGTAAACGTGAAGCTGGTTGCGGCGGGAACGCTGCTTCCGTCTGTGCTTTCCGGACAGGGGCCGGACGTTTTCCTCGGCGCCAGTGACGTAGACGTTATCAACTATGCAATCCGAAGCGCAACGTTGCCGCTGAACGATTATGAGGGCTTTGATGAAATCATCAAAGAGTTCAACACCGAGACGCTCGTACCGGTCACGCTGTACGGCTCGACCTACGGTATGCCGGAGCGCGCGGGCTTTATGATGATGTTTGTGCGCATTGATGTTCTGGCGAACCTGGGACTTGAGATTCCGAAGACCTGGGACGACGTGCTGGCCATGCTGCCCGTGCTGCAGGCCAACAACATGTCAATCGGCTTGAACCGGCAGTACGATATATTCCTGTTCCAAATGGGCGGCGACCGCTTTGCAGATGACGGCCTTCGCTGCGACTTGGATTCCAATATTGCCCTTGAAGCATTTGAAAAATATACTCGTTTCTATACGGATTATTCTTTCCCGAACAAATTTGACGGGCCGAACCGTTTCAGAACGGGAGAAATGCCGATTTTGATTGCGGATTATTCCACGACATATAATCAGCTGACTGTTTTTGCTACTGAAATCAACGGTCTCTGGGAGATGGTTCCGCTGCCCGGATCGATACGCGAGGACGGCACGGTAAACTATGATGCGTTCAACAATGTTGCGGCGACAATTTTGCTGCACGGCGCGAAAGACGAACAGAGCGCATGGGAATTTATTCGCTGGTATTGCGGACATGAGGCGCAGGCTGCGTACGGCAGTGACCTTGTCACGACTATCGGCCAGGCGGCAAAATACAACACCGCAAATATGTATGCGCTGGCAGAAATGCCGTGGACCACGCAGGAATACGAGGCCCTGATGGATCAGTTCAATAACCTTGCTGCGTACACGAATTATCCCGGATCGTATATTTTTGATCGCTATATTACCTTCGCTTATCTTGCGGTCATCAATGACGGCAAGGATCCGATTACTGAGCTTCAGAAGTATGTGAATACGATCAACAAGGAAATCACGAGAAAACGTGAAGAGTTTGATCTTCCCACATTGGAACTCGGAAAGACCTATGAAAATTCCCCGGAGGTTTATCAGCAGATGCAGGACTATCTCGCTGAACGCGGCCTGAAATAAAAGCGGACGCTTTTTCCGGAGCCGGTTTTACCGGCTTTTGGGTTTCAACATTTCGGATATTATATAAAGGAGAAAAAATTCATGTCAAACAACACGGCAGTAAAGCGTCCGACGGCAAGAAAAGATATGACGAAAGCGCAGTGGACATGGCGTGAAATGAAAAAGAACAAGGTCGCGTATGCGATGATCGCGCCTTTCATGATTCTGTTTTTCATTTTCACGGTATTCCCGGTTATTTTGTCTGTGGTGCTCAGCTTTACGGATTTCAACCTTTTGGAAATGCCGAGATTCCTCTTTATGGACAACTACATTCGGTTGTTCCTGGATGATGACATTTTCTTGCTTGCGGCGCAGAATACGCTGGTTTTTGCCTGCGTTACGGGACCGGTATCCTATCTGCTTTCGCTCTTTATCGCATGGTTTATCAATGAACTATCCCCGAAAGTACGTTCGGTTGTCACGCTGATTTTCTATGCGCCTTCCATTTCCGGATCGGTGTATCTTGTATGGCAAACGCTATTCAGTTCCGACTCTTACGGCTGGGTCAACGGTACACTCCTGAATATGGGCGTCATTGACGATGCGGTTCTTTGGTTTGAAAATAAGAAATATACGATGATCTTGTGTATCGTCGTTGCGCTCTGGACCTCACTCGGTACGGCGTTTTTGTCCTTCATTGCCGGTTTGCAGAACGTGCCGCGGCATTTGTATGAAGCCGGTGCGGTTGACGGTGTGCGTAACCGTTGGCAGGAGCTTTGGTATATCACATTGCCGTACATGCGTCCTCAGCTTATGTTCGGCGCGGTACTTTCGATTACACAGTCGTTTGGTTTCGGCGGTATCGTAACCGCACTTTGCGGATTCCCGTCCGTTGAGTATTCCGCGCATACCATCATGCATCATCTGGATGACTACGGCGGACAGCGTTACGAAATGGGATATGCCTCGGCAATCGCGGTTATTTTGTTTGTCATCATGGTTGGCGCCAACCTAATAATAAAGAAAGGATTATCGAAGATAGGACAGTAATATGGCTAAATTAAGAACGCGCAAACATAAAGTTGTCCTCAGCCGCAGCGGCGGCGGCGATTTCGGGATTAATCTTTTCCTTGTCCTTATGGGCGCATTTATGTTTCTTCCGATGTTTTATGTTATTTGTCAGTCGCTAAAGCCGCTTGACGAACTCTGGATGTTCCCGCCGCGCTTTTACGTACAGCATCCTACGTTCTCCAATTTCGGAGACTTGTTCACATTGATGAGCGATAACTACGTACCGCTGTCAAGATACATATTCAATACTGTGTTTGTTTCGGTCACCGGTACATTCGGAAACCTGCTGCTTTCCTCTATGGCGGCCTATGCACTGGCGAAGATGAATTTTCCGGGGAGTAAATTCTTCTTCAACATGGTTGTGTATTCGCTGATGTTCCATCAGACGGTTACGGCGATTGCGAACTTTTTGACCATGAGTTCGCTGCACTGGCTGGACACCTATCTTGCCCGTATCGTCCCGGCTTTCTGCACCTCGCTTGGATTGTATCTGATGAAACAGTTCATGGAAACCGGCGTTTCGACTGAGGTTTTGGAGAGCGCACGTTTGGACGGTGCCGGCGAGTTTAAGACTTTCTGGGTGATTGCAATGCCGATGGTTAAACCGGCATGGCTTACGCTGATGATTGAGTCTTTCAAAGGTCTTTGGAACGCGGGCAGTTCGATTTACATTTACAGCGAGCAACTGAAATCGTTCAACTATGCGATCAATCAGATTGTTACCGGTGGTATTGCACGTGCCGGTGTGGGCGCGGCGGCAACGGTTATTATGATGATTGTGCCGATTACCGTATTTATTATCTGCCAGAGCAACATTATCGAAACAATGGGCTCGAGCGGTATGAAGGATTAAGGGGAGGTATTCTATAATGAAAACTTTGAAAAAAATACTTCTTCTTTCGCTTTCGCTTCTGTTTGTGCTGATGCCGGCGGCAAGCGCGGTGGAGCCTTATGTGACGTATACTTATGGCACAGACGGCTGGCCGCGTACATCGCCTACGGTGTACACGCCGATTATGAATGTGGATTCCGCCTATATAGGCCTCGAGAAAGCTATGGACGATCCGCGTGACCTCTTTGTAGATGATGACGGAAACGTCTATATCGTGGATGCGGCCAATAACCGTATAATTGTTACGGATTCGAACTTTAAGCTGAAATTTACAATTACGGATTTTATCAACGATCAGGGCATTCCGGACAGCTTTACCAATCCTTCGGGCGTCTTTGTTACGGATAAAAGCATTTATGTTTGTGATACCGACGCAAACCGGATTGTTATTTTTGACCGGGACGGAAATTTTGAAAGGATTCTCGGAAAGCCCACCAGCGCGCTTTTCGGAGAAGAGTCTATCTACAAGCCGGTTGCGGTTGCGGTAGACCAGTATGATCGGATTTTCGTCATTTCCTCTACGACCTATCAGGGCGTAATCGTGCTGACGCAGGACGGTGAGTTTGCCGGGTTTATCGGCGCGCAGAAAGTTACATACAGCGTTTGGGAGATCTTTTGGCGCCGTTTCCAGACGGAGGAGCAGAGAAAATCCTCTATGTCGTATGTTCCGACGGAGTATAACAACATTTCAATTGATGATGAGGGCTTTATCTATGTAACGTCTTCTTCGATTACCGCCAGAAATCAATACGCGCAGATCAGAAATAAATCTTCCCGCTATTCTCCGGTTAAAAAGCTGAACGCAGTCGGTAAGGACGTTATGAACCGTTTGGCGCGTTTTGCACCGGCAGGAGAAGTCAATGTAACTTCTTCGAGCGTATCGAGATTGATAGACGTTGCGGTCGGCCCTGCGGGAACTTGGTCGGTCATTGATGAAAAACGTCAGAAAGTATACACGTACGATCAAAACGGTCATTTGCTCTTCGCTTTCGGAGACAGCGGCGGACAGCTTGGCAACCTGACAAATATTGAGGCGGTTGCGTATCAGGGCGATTATATGCTTCTGCTTGACAAGAGCGACGATCTCTTTACGGTTTACAAACGCACGGAATACGGCGATATTCTGATTTCCGCTGTTGAAAATGAAAAAAATCGTCAGTTTGATAAGGCGATCGAGTACTGGCAGGAGATCTTAAAGCGCAATTCCAATTTTGATCTTGCCTATATCGGCATCGGCCGTTCGCTGTATAATTCGGGAAATTATACCGAGGCCATGGAATATTATAAGGCGGCTTATGATACGTCCAATTATTCCGCCGCTTTCCAGGAAGTGCGAAAGCAGTGGATCAATGATTATTTCCTGTTGCTTCCGCTCGGCGCGATTGCACTGATACTTTTGTGGAGACTGTTCAGCAAATACACAAAGAAGAAAAATCGGGATACTGCGCTTAAAGTCGGCAAGAAAACCTATTGGGAAGAATTGCTTTATGTATTCCATCTGATTTATCATCCGTTTGACGGATTTTGGGATTTGAAGCATGAAAAACGCGGCTCGGTGCGGGCAGCGGTGACGATTTTGGCGCTGACGATTCTCACGTTCTATTATAATGCAATCGGACGGGGATATATTGTTCAGCCGACGCCTGTTTATACGACGATTTTTTCGCAGGCCGTTTCCGTTTTGCTGCCGGTCATGCTGTGGGTGATTTCCAACTGGTGTCTGACGACGCTGTTTGAGGGCGAGGGCAGTTTCAAAGATGTTTTTGTGGCAAGCTGTTATTCGCTGTTCCCGCTTGTTTTGACGATACTTCCGGTTACGATTATCTCCAATGTTGTGCTGGCAACCGAGACCAATATTCTGACGTTGCTCACCAACATCGGCTTTATCTGGACGGGGCTTTTGCTCTTCTTCGGAAGCCAGACGACGCATGACTACACGCTTGGCAAAAACATTGTTATGACTGTGGCGACGATTGTCGGAATGGCGATTGTCATGTTCATCGGCATTTTGTTTACGAGTCTTATCAGCAACATGATGTCCTTTGTGACCAATATCGTCGTGGAACTGCAATACAGAATGTAAGTAAAGGAGTGTGAAGAAATGAAAAAGTTAATATCGCTTGCCTTGGCGCTCCTCATGCTTGCTGCTTCACTCCTCTGTCTTTCGCTCGGTGCCTATGCCGAGGATACGGAGGAGATTACCGAGGAAGAGGTGTTCCCGGATTATACGACGAAAGTCTTTCCCACGGATGCAGATAAGCTCGCGACCATGGAAAAGAAGCTGGATAAATACGGCTATGAATTGTACATCGAGCCGAAGACGGCAGAAGTTGCCGTGGTGGATAAATCCACCGGGCAGATTCTGTTTACCAATCCGTACAGCGTAGCCGCATCGAAAGGAACCGAGGAAACGAAGAATAAACTTCTTTCTCAGATTCTGATCAGCTACAATGATAACGGCACCGCCAAGGAATATAACTCTTATGCGGACGCCGCTAAGCTCGGACAGATTGTCATTAAGGACATCAAGAGCGGTATTCGCGTGGAATATACGATCGGCCGCGCAAATGCAAACTATCTGGTGCCCCGTATGATCTCCAAGCAGCGCCTTGAAGAAGAAATCCTTGCACATATCGACAGCAATTGGTATAGGATAAAAGTTTTGGCTTTCTACGATCTCAAGGATCCTTCGGATACGACGCTTCCGCAGACGGTTCGCGATGAGATGTTGAAAGCGTATCCGGCCTCTAAAAACATGCCGATATATGTATTGAGTTCGGATATTAAAAACCGCGAGCTTGCTTTTTTGGAAAATATTATCAAAACGTATGCGCCGGATTATACCTATGAAGAGATGGAATATGACCATCAGATGACGCAGTATGAGGCGCAGACACTGGCGACGCCCGTATTCCGTATGTCTTTGGAGTATACGCTGACCGAGGACGGACTGGAGGTCACACTCCCGGCGAACGGCATTCGCTTTGATGAAACCTTGTATAAGCTTCAGAACATTGTTCTTTTGCCGTATATGGGGGCGGGTACCTATACCAATGAGGGATACACGTTCATTCCGGACGGCAGCGGCGCTTTGATGGATTATGCGGATTTCTCCGGACGTAATACCTCGATTGCCGGATCGGTATACGGTATGGATTTTGCCTATCAGACACTGGAGGGTGCGGCAAACCAGGATATTATGCGCATGCCTGTATTCGGAATCTGTGAAACGGTTCAGAAAATCAAGTATGTGGACACGCCAAAAGAAGTGACGAAGACGGTTACAACGGTGGATCCGGAAACCGGTGAAGAAATCACGGAAGAAATCACGGAAACGGTTACCGTGCAGGAAGCGGTACGGGCAAAGGAACAGCGCGGTTTCCTTGCGATCATTGAGGAAGGCGACGCGCTGACCAAAATTACAGCTAAGCATGAGAACCAACTGCACAACTATAATTCTGTTCAGGTCTCCTTTAATCCGCGTCCCAAGGATTCCTATGTGCTTTCGGATTCGATTTCGGTAGGGTCGAGCAGTGCGATTGAAGTGGTATCCAGCCGCAAGTATGTCGGCAGTTATAAGATCAAATATATTATGCTGACCGACAAGACCGTAGCCGAAGAAAATGACATCAAGGATTATTACGAGACCAGCTGGATGGGTATGGCCCATGCTTATCGCGACTATCTGCTGGAAAACGGAACCCTGACCCGCCTGACTGATGCGGATGTGGATAAAGATATTCCGCTGTACATTGAATCTTTCGGCGTCACACAGACGCTTGAAAAAGTTTTGTCTGTGCCTATGACCGTAGATAAGGCTATGACGACGTTTGCGGATGTTAAAGCCATGTACGATGAGCTTGCGGCAAGCGGAATCACCAATATTGATTTCAAGCTGACCGGTTTTGCAAACGGCGGTATGTATCCGACGATTCCGTTTAAGCTCAAATGGGAAAAGAAAGCCGGCGGAGCCGACGGATTTGAAGATCTTGTTGCCTACGCCAAAGAAAAGGGATTCGGCGTATATCCCGATTTCGATTTTGCTTATGTGCAGAATCAAAAGAATTTCGACGGATTGACGCTCAGCAAACATATCGTCAAAACAATTGACGACCGTTATTCCAGTCTGCGCGAATACGATGCGTCGCTTCAGGGGTATGTTTCTTATTATAAACTCTGCGTTTCTCCCTCGGTTTTGTCGCATTTCTATGAAACATTTTCAAAAAATTATCTGAAATACGGCAATTCCGCGATCTCCGTTTCGACCATGGGCAGCGCCTTGAACTCCGACTTTGACAGCGATGAGCCGTATAACCGCAATGATTCCAAAATCTTTACGGATCGGTTCTTTGCGCAGCTTGATGAGGATATGTCGAGCGTCATGAGCATGAGCGGCAATATCTACACATGGAAATATGTAGATAAGATGCTCGGTGTTTCTCTGCAAAGCAGCCGTTCGCTGTATGCAAGCGCTTCCGTACCGTTTATGGGCGTTGTATTGCATGGCTGTGTTGAATTTGCAGGTTCGGCGCTGAATATGGCCGGCGATATTGATTACGAGATTTTGAGAGCAATCGAAAACGGCGCGGGTTTGTATTTCATTCTTTCCTATGACAACACCGAGCTTCTGAAAGACGATTTCATGCTCAGTAAGTACTACTCGGTTCGTTATGACATTTGGCGCGATGAACTGGTGGAACGTTATAATCAGTTGAATGAACTGCTCTGTGATTTGCAGACCTCATTGATCGTAGGGCATGAGTTCCTGATCGGCGAGCGCGTGCCGACTGAGGATGAAGCTGCTGCCGATGCGTCTGCAAAGGCGGAAACAGACAAACTGGCGGAAGAGAAAGCATATGAAAATGCGCGCAAAGAAACACTGGCGCAAATGCGCGAGGAATATCTCGCGGGAACCATCGGCGCCGGTGAAAGTATCGACGATCGTATAACGATAGAAAAGACTCAAACGCCTGAAAATACAAGCGACAGTTACGTCTATACAAAGTATACGACCGATGATGACAGCATTGTACATGTGACGTATGAAAACGGCACGCAGTTTATCCTGAACTATAACAACTATGCGATCACCACGATACTGGACGGCGAAACCTATACCGTAGACAGTTACGGTTATGTGGTTATCAAATAAGGGGGAGTACAGATGAATAATACAAAAGCTGTAGGAGGCGTCCGTACTTCCTCTGTTAAAAAAACCAGACGTCCGGCGTCGCTGGATAAGCGTAAAGCACATGCGGGGTGGATCTTCGTTCTTCCGTTTGTTGTCGGATTTATCCTGATTTATTTGCCGATCATTTTTGATTCGATTAAATTCAGTTTTCAGGAAATCGATCCGGTTCGTACCGGCGGTTATACCACAACATGGGTAGGCTTTTCCAACTATCAAAAGGCGTTGTTTGAAAATCCCGATTTTGTGCAGACGCTGGTTTCCAGTATTCGGCAATTGGTTCTTGAGATTCCGTCCATTGTTATATTTTCACTTTTCATTGCGGTATTGCTCAATAATAAAATCGTAGGCAGGGCTGCATTCCGAGCGATTTTGTTTATCCCGGTTATTCTGTCTACCGGTTTGATTGAAGCGATCGATGCGCAGAACAATTTGATGGAGTTTATGGATTCCTCTGCCGGCATTGATACCGGTACGGGTGAGAGCACTGCGGCGATGCTGTCCTCGGCGATTGACCTTGAGGCGCTCTTTGCCAATATGAAAGTCGGAACCGAGCTTGTAGAATATGTAGCCGCAGCGGTAGACGGCATTTCCAGTATCGTCAATCGTTCCGGCGTACAGATCCTGATTTTCCTTGCCGGACTTCAGTCTATTTCACCTGCGATTTATGAATCCTGCCGGATAGACGGCGCGACGGCATGGGAGACGTTCTGGAAAATAACGTTCCCGATGATCAGCCCGATGATTTTGGTCAATGCGGTCTATACGATCATCGACTCATTCACGACAGAGTCCAATGTGATGATGCAGTTGATTGACGCGGTATATCCCACACCGGACGGCAACGTACTGAGTTCCGCGATGGCCTGGATGTACTTCCTTGTGATCATTCTGATTCTGGCTGCGGCCTGCGGAATTATGTCGGCGTTTGTGTTCTATCAAAAGAGAGACTGAGAAAGGAGGAGTAGAAAATGAATCAAACACCTGTTATCAAAAAAGAATCCAAGAATAAAATTAAAGTGGATTTTGACAGAACTCCTCTTGTACAGCGCCTGAAAGCGCGGTTCGGTCATCTGTCGTTCTTTACAAATATTCTTTGGTATTTGTTCCGATTTGTCATTTTGCTGGGCGTGTCCTATATCGTGCTTTACCCGTTTTTCACGAAAATCATGGCGTCGTTTATGAGTCCGGAGGATTTCATTGACGTTACGGTTATGCTGATCCCGAAGTATCCTACATTGGATCAGTATAAAGCGATTTTCTTGGAAAACAATTATATGCAGGCTTTCCTGAATACGCTGTTCCTGTCTCTTTCATCAGCGGTTTTGCAGACGTTTGTGTGCTGTCTTGTCGGCTATGGCCTTGCCAAGTTTAAGTTCAAGGGAAGCAGCCTGATTATGGGCGCGGTAATTTTGACCATGGTCATCCCGCATAACACGCTTTATCTGTCCATGTTTATGGAATTCCGTCATTTTGATATTTTCGGTATTATCAGTGCGATCAAGGGATCGGCAATTCAGCTTACCAACTCATATTGGCCTATGGTCATTCTATCGGTGAGCGGACTTGCCTTTAAGAACGGTCTGTATATCTTTATGATGCGGCAGTTCTTCCGCGGTGTGCCGGATGAATTGGAGGAAAGCGCTTATATCGACGGTTCCGGAACGCTCAGAACGTTCTTGCAGATCATTCTGCCGCTGTCTGTTCCGATGATGATTACGATTTTCCTGTTTGCGTTTTCCTGGCAGTGGACGGATGATTTCTATACCGAAATGTTCTTCTCCACCAATAAGATCACGCTTATGCCGGATATTGTCGGCATTCCGAAATCATTGGAAACGACATACGCCGGGCAGTCGCTCTACTATACCGCGATCAATAACACTTGCGGCCTTATGATTATCGTTCCGCTGGTGATTATTTATCTGTTCTGCCAAAGATATTTGGTGCAGGGCATCGAACGTTCGGGTATCGTAGGTTAAAGCTGAGTTGCGTTTGACACAGAATTTCAGTGTAAAATAAAAAACAGACGGATAGTTTTGGACTGTCCGTCTGTTTTTATATGAAATTTTAGGGTTCCTTGCTGTTGAAAGAAAGGTATTTTAACGTTTATACGATGCTTGTACAGACTGCACGGAGGATGAAAAGTTGGCGGCGGTAATGGTCGTGCTGCCGTTTTTTTCTATAAAATACTTGATAATATCGCGCCTTGTAATAATTCCGACAAAGGAATCAAGATCATCAATCACGGGGACAAAGTTTTGATCCATGGATTTCGTCAGAAGTTCGTCCATCGCGGTGTCTATATGTACAGGTAAAATGCGCCGGCTGACGATTGCACGGATGGTTTCGTTTTCGGTTTCACGTATATCCGTATAACCGTTGTCGAGTATTTTCCATAAAAAATCGCCCTGCCGCACGGTACCCGCGTACAGTCCGTCTTTATCTATAACCGGAATTTCGGTATATCCGCTGTTTCGCATTTTTTCAAGGCCCTGCCGAAGCGTGCTGTCCAGGGTTAAATATGTAACATAATTTTTCGGTTTCAAAAAAAATAATAAGTTCATCAAATCACTCCTTTTCTATTTTAACGTACGATTTGCTTTTTTTCGCATTGGTCGGTTTTTTCAAAAATATACATGCGGATTTCGGTACCGCACATGTATTCCCATATTTATTATACTGCTTTTTTGGGCAAAAGAAAGCGTTGCATGAAAAATTCATATAAACTTCAAAAAATTCACAAAGTGGTTTAAATTTTTGTACTGAAAAGTCCGTCTGTGCCTTGAAACTGGGGGTGTATTACGATACAATAGTATTGTTGAAAAAATAATGGATGAGGTATGGGATGAAGAACTTTCAATTTTTAAAAAACGGAAACCGTTTTGAACTGACGAATGGCAATGTAGTGCTGCTGACGATTGAATCGGCGGCAGGGGCTGTGGATTCATTTGAGAAAATTGAAGACGGCGCTTGGAAATGGACGCGGAAACTTGAGCGTCCGGTGGATCAGATGCAGCTTACATTTGATACGGGTGCAGCGCCCGAATACACCATGGTGCCTGCCGTAAATTATAATGGCAACGGTTGGGGTGACAGTGAAGAATACGTCGGGGATCGCTTTGAGGGGACACCGTGGACCTATGAGTGGCACCGTGTTATGATTCCTGCCTGTACATATACCGAAATGGCCAATCGCTATGCGGTTTCGCTGATGGCCGAGCAGGATGACACGCCGAGTTGCTCGCTTTACAAAGTTGAAAGCGGTATGGAGCGTCACGCGCTTGTATGGCCGGAACAGGCCGGCCCGAAAATGCTGGGACGCCATGAGTGGAAAGAAGCGTATATGGGCACGATGGAACCGCGGGATTGTTTCTGCGGCGTCATTTTTGCGTTTGAGGTGGATCGCCCGCGGCACTCTGTACGCAAGCTTCTGGATTTTGCTTGGCGGTACTATGGCCATGCGATTCCCGCACCGATGCAGCCTGAGGACATGTGGCGCTACAGCATTGCTTTTATGAAATCGCTCTGGACGCTCGAAAAGGACGGCTTTGTTGCATTCAACCGTGGCTTGCAGTGGTATAAATCCACTTGCTTTTATGCAAAACGCGACCAAATAAAATATGAACTCGGCTGGGTAGGGCAGAGCGCTTCCGCATCCAATGCGCTCCTCTGTGAGTATTTGCGCACCGGTGATGAGGATGCTTATGAAAAGGCCAGCATGTGTTTGGACGCCTGGCCGAAATATACGAAGCTTGAGGGCATAGACGGCCTTGTACAGATTAAGTTTGACGGAGCGCCGTGCGATCAGACCCGCGATATACCGATTGACGCCTGCAATTTAGGGCAGGGCGCGCTTCAGTATTTTGAGGCGGCCGATTTGATGGAAAAATGCGGTACGCCGCGTCCGGAGTATATTGACTATGCAATGGGCATGGTTAATTTTGCCGTGAATCATCAGCTTCCCAGCGGCGAATTTGCAAAAAGCTGGAATAAAGACGGCAGTGTGCGTCAGCAAAACGGCACGATCGGCGCATTCTTGATTCCGGCTGTTCTTGAGGCATATAAGCGTACCGGTGAAGATAAGTATTTGCAGAGCGCCGTGCGGGCGTTTGATTGCTACTGCAAGGAATTTGATGAGAACGGGTTTACAACGGCCGGCGCGTTGGATTCTTATTGTATTGATAAGGAGTCCGCATCTCCGTTGCTCGGCGCCGCGCTGTCTTTGTACGATGTGACGCATGAGCAGAAATATGTAGATCGTGCGGAAGATGTAGCATGGTATATCAGCACTTGGATGATGCATTATACCGCAAAGTATCCGGCGGATACAACGCTTGCCAAAATCAAGTATGATACGCTTGGAATCACGGCGGTATCTACAGCGCACAATGCTGTGGATCAGTATTGTCTGCGTGATGTTCGGGCATTTTTGCAGCTTGCGGAAATTACCGGAAAGAAGCAGTGGCATGAACGCGGTATGGCGCTTTGGTGTGCTGCGTCGCAGTTGATTTCGGACGGCACGCTTTGCATCCGCGGCAAGGTTCGTCCCGCCGGAAGCCAGGATGAGGCGGTGTTCCAGACTCGTTGGGGCAGACCTACGCTTCCGCCTTTTAACCCCTCCGAATGGCTGGTTATGTGGCCCTGTGCATTCCGGATGGAGACACTCCGTTATATGGACGATTGGTCGGCGCTTCGCAAGGGCGTAGATACGATTGAGGGAAAAATTTAACAAAAAACAAGCGGCATTTGTCTTTGGGACGGGTGCCGCTCTCTTTTTTCAGAGCGGTATGATCTGCGGACAGCATATTGGACAATCCGGTTTTGCTCTTTTTTGAGTGTGAGACGCTCTGAGGATTGTAAAATTTTCTCGGCTGTTTTTTATTTTAGATTTGCATTTTTTGCAAAAAAGTGTTGACAATATATTCAGATTATGGTATGATAACTATCGCGGTGCCTTGAGGGATCGCAAAAGGCGGAATAGCTCAGCTGGCT
>URDS01000036.1 GCA_900546635.1 uncultured Eubacteriales bacterium
GTGTTTATAAGGCGGCGCATGTCCGCCTTATAAACTTATTCTATTTGCAATTCTTGTCTTTATCGGCAAGCTTGCCCGGACAGTTGACTGTCCGGGCTTCATTTTGCTTTTTCGTTCGCCGTACACACAGGATACACCGACATTTCACAAAAAAAGGAAAAAAATTCTTGCCATTGGGTGATTGTTTGTGCTATAATATGGACAATCTGAAATAGTATAAAAGTTCTTCCGAAAAGTTTTTAGCGGCAATGATGTCGCAAAACGCGGCTTTGGCCACGGGGGACTTTTTCTGTATCCGGAGCAAATGACGAAATCTGTGCTTTTTTGAAAAAGGGGGTTGAAAGCTTGCTGAGCGATACTCTAAAGGCCGTACAAGAGGCGGAAGAAGCCGCTGATGCGGCGGTTGCGTCGGCGCGCGCCGACGCAAAGGCAAAAGTCGGCGAGGCGCAGCGGCAAAGCCGTGCGGCGCTCGCCGCGGCGGAGCAGCGGGAGCGGGAAAAATACGAGACCGCGCGCCAGACGGCGCAGAGCGAAGCGGATCGCAGGGTGCTTGACGCCAAAGGCATGGCTAAATCGGCGGTACAGTCCACCGAAGAATTTTTAAAAACCAAAATCGCGGCCGCGGCGGATGAGGTGCTCGGAGGGATCAGACTAAAGTGGCAGTAAGTAAAATGAAAAAGCTGTCCGTCTTTGCCCCGCGCGGGGATCTGAACGCGGTGATCGCCGAGCTTATGGAACTTCGATGCGTGGAAGTGGCGGAAGCTTTGCCGGAAGATTTGGCGGCGCCGCTCAACGATAACGCCCTGCCGGTCGAGAAAAGCGAGACCGAGCGGCGGATCGCGTCCATCCGGGAGGCTCTGGCGCTGACGCATAAATACGCAAAGGATGTCAAAAGCCTGCTCGACCCAAAGCTTGCGGCCGATCTGCGGCGTTTTGACGACACGCCCGAATACGGCGAGGCCTGCGCGCTGCTCTCAGACGTGATTGCGGCGGGACAAAGACTGACTGAAATCAAAAACGAAGCGGCAAGGGAGGACGCCTATCTTGCTTCGCTTGCGCCCTGGACGGCGCTGGACGTGCCGCTGTCTTTTACAGCCACCGAAAAGACCGATTGGTTTTTGGGCAGCTTCGGCGGCGGCGTCCGCGCGGATAAAGTGCGGGACGCGCTCTCGGAACTTGACGCGGAGTTTATTGCGCTGAGCGAGGGCGCGACGCTGTACGGCGCGGTGATCTGCACCCGCGCGTCCGCGGAGGCGGTCGGCGGCGCGCTGCTTCCGCTCGGCTTTATCCGCGCGTCGTTCCCCCCGGAGGCGGGAACGCCCGCGGAGGAAACGCGCGCCTGCCTGAAACGGCGCGAGGCGCTTGATACCGAGCGCGAGGCCGTGACCGAGCGGCTGCGGGCGTACGCAAAGCAGACCGCGCTGCTTGAAATGCTGAACGACTTTGAAAAAACGCGGCTGACCGCGCTCCTCGCGCTTGAAAAGACCGGCGGTACGAAGTATACCGCACTGATCTGCGGCTACGTGCCCGAACGGACGCAGAAGGCGGTCGAGCGCGCGCTCGACCGCTACGACTGCGCGTATTCGTTTTCCGAGATCCCGGAGGGCGAAGACGCACCGGTGGAACTGCGCAACAACGCCTATGCGCGCAGCTTTGAATGGGTGCTCGGTATGTATTCCTATCCGGCCTACGGGACGTTTGACCCGACGGCTGTGATGAGTATCTTTTATTTTATCATTTTCGGCCTGATGTTTGCGGACGCGGGCTATGGGCTTCTGCTCGTTTTGTGCTGCTTCGGCGGCATCCGCTTTCTGCATCCGAAGCCCGGTATGCGCAATTTTTTGGCCATGTTCGGCTGGTGCGGATTTTCGTCTATTATCTGGGGCGTTTTGCTCGGATCGTATTTCGGCGATTTCCCGCTTGCTTTTATGAAGAACATGACCGATCTTGCGGTTATTCCGAGTACGCTCGCCGTCTGGTTCGATCCGCTGCAGAATCCGATGAATTTCCTGATTTTGTCGCTGGCGGTCGGCGCGGTGCATCTGCTTGCGGGCATGGCGGTTCGGTTTTATACGCTTTGCCGGGCGGGCAAGGCGCTTGACGCGGTGTTCGACGTCGGCTCATGGTGGGTGCTCTTTGCGGGCATTGCGCTGCTTGCGCTGGTACCCGCTGTCGGAAAATGGGTGGCGCTCGCGGGTGTTTTGATGCTTGTGCTCACACAGGGACGCGATAAGAAAAATCTGTTCATGAAGCTGTTGTCGGGCGTCGGCAGCCTGTACGATCTCATTTCCTATGTGTCCGACCTGCTTTCTTATTCGCGCATCCTTGCGCTCGGACTGGCTTCGGCGGTCATCGCGCAGGTGGTCAACATCTTAGCCACGCTCGGCGGTCCGTCCGTCTTTGGGTTTATCGCCATGGTTGCGGTTTTTGCGCTCGGTCATGTGCTCAATCTCGCAATCAACGTGCTCGGCACGTTTGTGCACACATCAAGGCTTCAGTATATCGAATTTTTCGGAAAATTCTTTGCGGACGGCGGACGCCCCTTCCGACCGCTTGCGCCGACTGAGGATTATACGTATCATCGCAAATCGTAGTCTTCGCGCCGAATCGGTTCGGACTGCGGGGCGCGCTTTTGAGCGGCGGATTCATTTTGACGCCGGAGCGCAGCGGGGAGGTCCCGGAATGCTTATTTGGCGCGGGACAAGTCCCCGGATTCAAAATAAAAGGACAAAATAATTAAAGGGAGATAGAACAATGACTTTCACAGAGCTTCTTTCGATGCTGTTTACGGGAAACAATCTTGCGCTGCTCGGCGCGGCCGCCGCGGTAATTTTTGCGGGTATCGGTTCTGCAAAGGGCGTCGGCATCGTGGGCGAGGCCTCAAGCGGCCTGCTTTCGGAGGATCCGTCTAAATTCGGTAAAGCGCTGATTTTGCAGGCGCTGCCCGGCACGCAGGGGATCTACGGACTGATTACCGCGTTTCTGATTATTTTTAATATGGGCATTCTCGGCGGCGAACCGGTTGAACTGACGGTAGGCCAGGGCATGTACTATCTTGCGGCCGGACTGCCGATTGCGATTGTCGGTTATTTTTCGGCGATTGCGCAGGGAAGAGTGGCCGCAAGCGGCATCAATCTGCTTGCAAAGCGTCCCGACGAGGTTGGTAAGGCCATCACCTCCGCCGCGCTGGTTGAGACCTACGCGATTTTCGCGGTGCTGGTTTCGCTGCTGCTCGTCCTGTTCGCATAAGGCCGGAGGGCGTTATGACGGGCATTGAAAAAATATTGGAGAAAATCCGGTCTGAGGCTGCGGCGGAGATCGAAGAAATCCGCGCGGCCGCCGATGCGGAATGCGGCGCGGTTCTGACGGCTTCGCAAAAGGAGATCGCCGCGCTCGAAGCCGCCGGCGCCGAGCGCATTTTGCGCGAGCAAACCGAGATCGCGGCGCGCGCCGCGTCCGCGGCTGAAACTGCGCGGCGATCGGTGATGCTGGAGTTCCGGGCGAAAGCGATTGAGCGCGTGTATGCCGAGACCGCGCGGCGGCTTCAAGCGCTTGCGGGAGACGAGCGTTTTTCGTTTCTTTCGGGCGTTCTGCGCGCGGCGCTCGCCGACTGCCACAGACGCGAGGCTTTGGCGATGGAGACCTACGGCGAGGACATTCGTCCCGGCGCGTATGCGCTCCTTTTATCCGCGGCGGACCGCGCGGCGCACGGCGAAGCGCTTGTGCGCGCGGCGGGCGAGCCGCTGACCCTCGGAGAGGCGGCTGACATTTCCGGCGGACTGATTCTGAAATGCGGCGAAGTAACGGTCAACTGTTCGCTTGAAATGATCCTTGCGGACGCGCGGGAGCAGACGGAGGCGCATGTGTACGCGCTTCTGTTTGACTGATTCCGGAGGGACGGCTATGGCGTACAAGGATACGGATTATATGTACAGTTCGGCGCGCGTGCGCGCGCTGGAAACCAAGCTGCTCGGCGCCGAGCAGTATGCGCGGCTGATAGACGCGCCGGCCGGCGCGGACGCCGGGGCGCTCCTTTCGGACGCGATGCCGCCGGTGTATGACGCGGAGGGGCGTTTTGATTTAGAGGCGACTTTAGACGCATTTCTTTCGCAGACGTTTGATTTGGTCGAATCCATTGCGCCCGACCGTTCGCTGTTTTGCTTTTTGCGCTATGACTTTGACGTAAACAATCTGAAAGCGGCGATCAAGGCGCGCTTTGCCGGTATACCGGCTGAGGACATGCTTTTTCTTTGCGGAAGCGTACCGGCAGAAAATGCGTGCTTGGCGGTGCGGGATAAGGATTTTTCGGCCTATCCGCCGCATATGGCCAAGGCGGCGGCCGCGGCGATGGACGCTTTGGCCGCTTCGGGCGATCCGCAGCGCGTGGATCTGCTTTTAGATCGCGCCGCGTTTGCGGACATGCTGGACGCCGTGCAAGGGGAGCCGCTGCTGCTTGAAACCGTGCGGCGGAAAATCGACACGCTCAATATCCTGACCGCGCTGCGCCTTATTGAGACCGCGCAGTCAAAGCAGATGCGGGAGGCGCTGATTCCGGGCGGGAATGTGCCGCTTGAGCCCTATCTTGCGGCTGACAGCCGAAAGTCTCTTGCCGAGCTTTTGCACTATGGCGCGGCTTCCGATATGGCGGCGCTGCTTGCGGTCGATCCGCCGCTGTCCTTCGCGGCGCTTGAACGCGCGGCGGACGAGATGCAGCTTGAGACGGTGCGCAAGGCGCGTTTTGTTCCGTTCGGACTGCCGGTGCTCTGCGGCTATCTTTTGGCCGCGCTGATGCAGGCGAAAAATCTTCGGATCATTTTTTCGCTGCGCGCGCTTGGCTTTGACGGCGCGGCTATTCGGGAAAGGATGCGGAACGAATAATGGATAAAATCGGAATCATCGGCGGCCGGGACAGCGTGCTCGGCTTCCTTGCCATCGGATTTGCCGTTCGTCCGGCGGCGGACGCGGACGCGGCGCGCCGCGCGCTGCAGGAACTTGCCGCCGAATGCGCGGCGATCTATATCACGGAGGAGTACGCGGAGGCGCTCGCCGAGGACATTGCAAAATACAAGGATAGGCCGACGCCCGCCGTGGTGGTGCTGCCCGGCGCGGGCGGATCGCGGGGACTCGGCATGGAGGCGCTTCGCAGTGCGGCGCAGCGCGCTGTCGGCGCGGACTTTTTGTTCAGAGAAAATTAGAAAGGAACGCAAGGCAAAATGGTTGAGGGAAAGATAGTCAAGGTTTCCGGACCGCTGGTCATTGCCGAGGGGATGCGCAGCGCCAATATGTTTGACGTTGTGCGCGTGGGCGAAAAACAGCTGATCGGCGAAATCATTGAGATGCACGGCGACCGCGCATCGGTGCAGGTGTACGAGGAAACGGCGGGCATCGGCCGCGGCGACCGCGTTGTTTCCACCGGTTCGCCGCTGTCGGTCGAGCTTGGTCCCGGCATCATTACGAATATATACGACGGCATTCAGCGTCCGCTGGAGGCCATGCATAAAAAATACGGCCCCAATATCATCAAGGGCATCGACGAGCCGGCCATCGACCGCGAGGCGCGCTGGTCGTTTGTCGCCACGGCAAAAATGGGCGATATGGTCAGCGGCGGCGATTTTCTCGGTTACGTCGAGGAGACCAAGGCGGTCAAACACTGGATCATGGTGCCGCCCGGACAGCATGGAAAACTGCTCGAACTGCTCAGCGGCAGCTACCGCGTGACCGATACCATCGGGCGGCTGCAAAACGACAAGGGCGAAACGATTCCCCTGTCCCTGATGCAGAAATGGCCGGTGCGCGTCGCGCGACCGTATCATGAAAAGCTTCCGCCGGCCGAGCCGATGATTACGGGGCAGCGCGTGATCGACGCGCTCTTCCCAATCGCCAAGGGCGGCACGGCCTGCGTTCCCGGCCCGTTCGGTTCGGGCAAGACGGTCGTGCAGCATCAATTGGCTAAATTCAGCGATGTGGACATTGTTGTCTATATCGGATGCGGCGAGCGCGGCAACGAGATGACCGACGTTCTGCGCGAGTTCCCCGAACTGCGCGACCCCCGCACGGGCGAATCGCTGATGCAGCGCACCGTGCTGATCGCCAATACCTCGGATATGCCGGTCGCGGCGCGCGAGGCGTCGATTTATACCGGCATCACGATCGCCGAGTATTTCCGGGACATGGGCTATACCGTCGCGGTCATTGCCGACTCGACCTCCCGCTGGGCCGAAGCGCTGCGCGAAATGTCCGGCCGGCTTGAGGAAATGCCGGGCGAGGAGGGCTATCCCGCTTATCTGACCTCGCGGCTTGCGCAGTTCTACGAGCGCGCGGGGCAGGTTGTATGCCTCGGCAGCCGGCGCGACCGTGTCGGCGCGCTGTCGGCTATCGGCGCGGTTTCCCCGCAGGGCGGCGATATTTCCGAACCGGTCACGCAGGCAACGCTGCGCATCGTCAAGGTGTTCTGGGGGCTGGAGGCCAATCTCGCCTACCGCCGCCACTTCCCGGCGATCAACTGGCTAAATTCTTATTCGCTCTATAAGGACCGCCTGGAGGACTGGTACGCGACGAACGTCGCGCCCGACTGGTCGGCGCTTATTTCCCGCATTATGGATATTTTGCAGAGCGAAAGCTCGCTGGACGAGATCGTCAAGCTGGTGGGCATGGACGCGCTCTCGCCGTCCGACCGCCTGACGCTGGAGGCCGCGCGCAGCGTGCGCGAGGACTTTTTGCAGCAGAATGCGTTTGAGGAGGGGGATATGTATACCTCGCTCGAAAAACAGCATGCGCTGCTCACGCTGATTCTGTCTTTCTACGACAAGGCCGCGGCCGCGCTTGCGCGCGGCGCGGATATTCAGAAAATCGCGGATTTGCCGGTGCGGGAGCGAATCGGCCGCGCAAAATCGGCGGACGACCGAAAGTACAAAACCATTTACGCTGAGATCGAGCGCGAGGTTGAACGCTCGCTGGAGGCGCTTTGCGAGGAGGCGCGCGGATGATTCGGGAATATAAGACGATTGAAGAGGTCGCCGGCCCTCTGATGCTGGTCAAACGGGTGGACGGCGTGAAATATGACGAACTGGGCGAAATTGAGCTTCCCGACGGGTCGCTTCGCCGCTGCCGCGTGCTGGAAGTCAACGGCAGCGACGTGCTTGTGCAGCTGTTTGAGAGCAGCGCGGGACTGAACCTTGCCGAAAGCAAGGTTCGCTTTTCCGGCCACGGCGTAGAGCTTGCGGTCAGCGAGGACATGCTTGGCCGGGTATTCAACGGCATGGGCGAGCCGATTGACGGCGGCGCGCCAATTCTGGCCGCGAAATCGCTTGACATCAACGGCACGCCGATCAATCCCGCCGCGCGCAACTATCCGTCTGAGTTTATTCAGACCGGAATTTCCACGATTGACGGCCTGAACACGCTGGTTCGCGGGCAGAAACTGCCGATTTTTTCGGGTTCCGGCCTGCCGCACGCCAACCTTGCGGCGCAGATCGCGCGTCAGGCGCGCGTGCGCGGATCGGATACGAAATTCGCGGTCGTGTTCGCCGCCGTCGGCATTACGTTTGAGGAAGCCGACTTCTTTATCAGCGATTTCAAAAAGACCGGCGCGATCGACCGCACCGTGCTCTTTGTCAACCTTGCGTCCGACGCGGCCATCGAGCGCATTTCCACGCCGCGCATGGCGCTCACCGCGGCCGAGTATCTCGCCTTTGAGTGCGGAATGCACGTGCTGGTTATCATGACCGACATCACAAACTACGCGGAGGCGCTCCGCGAGGTGAGCGCGGCGCGCAAAGAGGTTCCGGGGCGGCGCGGCTATCCCGGCTATCTGTATACCGACCTTGCGACCATGTACGAGCGCGCGGGGCGGAAAATCGGTTCGGACGGCTCGATCACGATGATCCCGATTTTGACCATGCCGGAGGACGACAAGACGCATCCGATTCCCGACCTGACCGGCTATATTACCGAGGGACAGATTATTTTGTCGCGCGAGATGTACCGCCGCGGCTATCTGCCGCCCGTGGATGTGCTGCCCTCGCTCTCCCGCCTCAAAGACAAGGGCATCGGCGAGGGAAAGACCAGGCGCGACCATGCCGGCACGATGAACCAGCTGTTTTCAAGCTACGCGCGCGGGCGCGAGGCCAAGGAACTGATGGTGGTGCTCGGCGAGGCGGCGCTGACGCCGCTCGACCGGCTGTACGCCAAATTCGCGGACGAATTTGAAAAGCAGTATATCAATCAGGGCTTTACGGAGAACCGCAGCATTGAGGAAACGCTGGATCTCGGATGGAAGCTGCTTTCCATCCTGCCGAAGAGCGAGATGAAGCGCATCAAGCCGGAGATTGTTGAAGCGTTCTGGCCGCTGAAGGAAGAGGCGTAAACATGGCCGAAATCAGAGTCAATCCCACCCGGATGGAACTGAAAAACATCGGCGCGAAGCTTTCGACCGCGCGGCGCGGGCATAAGCTGCTCAAAGACAAGTGCGACGAACTGATGCGGCGCTTTCTCGACGTTGTGCGCGAGGACAAGGCGCTGCGCGCTTCGGTTGAAGAAAGACTTGCCGTGGTACACCGTTCGTTTGCGGTCGCCGCGGCCGAGCAGAGCCCGCGCGCCATGCGCGAGGCGCTGATTCTGCCCAAGCGGCAGACCTCTCTTTCGGTGGAATACAAGAATATGATGAGCGTCACCGTGCCCGAATTTACGCTCGCCGTGCGCGGAGGCGCGTCGGGCGCGCCCTACGGCTACGCCTATACGTCGGGGGAGCTTGACCGTGCGGTTTCGCTGCTTTCGGATATGGCGCAGGACATGGCGCGGCTTGCCGCGCTCGAAAAGACGGCGCAGCTGCTTGCCGGGGAGATCGAACGCACCCGCCGGCGTGTGAACGCGCTGGAATATATCATGATTCCGCGCTATGAGAGCGCTATGAAAACCATATCCATGAAGCTGGACGAAAACGAGCGGGGGAATACGACCCGGCTGATGAAGGTCAAGGATATGATGCTGCGCGCGGCCATCGAGTCGCGCCGCACCGAAGAAGAACTGTGAGAAAACACAGGTCGCCTTTTGATTTATGCAAGAGTCAAAAAACCAGCGTGAAAGCTTATGCTTTCACGCTGGTTTTTTATATGCAATTTATTTTTTCAAACTGCACGCAGATTTCCTCTTTTGGCGGCGAGCTTCAAGTCTTTTCTAAATTGGTTTGAGGGGACTATCTCATACTTCACCTAAAATGTCCTCCATCATATTATCCACATTGCTGTATCTCTTATACTGTTCGGGAGACTTTAACATTTCCTGCGCTTCCTGCATTGCGGCGAGCGTTATTTTGTTCGGAATTTCTCTTGTGATAGCGAACGGGAACGAACCCTCGTAAATCATTTGCTTCAAAAAAATATTAACAGCGGTAGATAAGTCCATTCCAAAATCGGATAGCAAAACCTGAGCCTTTGCTTTTGTATCGGCGTCTATGCTGATATTCGTTGAAACCTTAGGCATAAAACCAACTCCTTCCGGTATCATTATAGCATATTATACACATATTGTCAACATATTATGTGGTATTTTCTATTTTATAAATCTATTTATGCGCATATTACGTTAAATTATCAACATATAAATATCGCGGCTGCGATGTTTATGAGACATAAGATTGGTCATTTTATTTACTAATGGGTGAATTATTTTTGAGCATTTCCATATTCCCTTTTCATAGCTTCAGCCGATATAACCCATTGCTTTCCGAATTTGCACACATCGACGCCATTCACCAATTTTCCGTAAATTATTGCCTTGCGCAAAGTGCTGTCGTTAAGTCCCCATAATTCAGTTGCGTCGCCAAACGACATTAAACCGTCAAACGGCGTCTCAACAACAACGCCGTTTTCCCAAAGCTCATCGCAGGAAAGATCAAGGTCATCATTCCAGATAATTCCATAGCCTCCGGCATCGACGGCCACACCGGTAAATGCTTCAGCATTTTCAAATAAAGATTTAAAAACCGGAATCTTTTCAAACAATGGCTTGACATCATATATTTTTGTTGTACCTTCGGAAAATTGAACGCTTAATTTGTAATCGGGCAGCGGAGCAACGCTTTTAATTTTATGAAACATAATACCCCTCCTTCGTATCGGTAATCATATCATATCACGATACCGTGATATGATCAATAGTATTTTCTAAACTATGCAACAGAAAGCAGGGCTAATATAAAGAGAAAGTTTGAAGCATTGTAATACGCAAAAAGGGCGTTTCCGCCCTTTTTTTGAATTTGCGTATTTACCTTAATTCCAAGACAGCTGTAATTGTTTATGATTCGCCGCACAATCAGCAAGATATAAGCTGATAAGCGTTTGATATGGAATGCCTGAACTTTCCGACTGCATTTTAAAATATTCTATTGTGTCGTTGTCAATGTTGATCTTAATTTGTTTTTTCAGTTTTTTCGCATAGGGGTTTTTTCTTGCGTCTGTAAAATCATATTCTGCTTTCAAATTCATCACCTATTCATAATATTGCTTTGCTTCGTTCTTTGCAGTTTTTAGTTTCTGTTCGCCCCTCCGTTGTGAGCGGGCGCGATGTTGAGATAGTCCATAAGCGCCGCCTCTAAAAGCCGTGAATAATTTACACCCTGCTTTTCGGCGACATCTTTCAGCCAAGTAGGAAGCGTTACATTCGTTTTAATACGGCGGTTGTCAAGCTCATTACGGACAATATCAGGAAATACAGATACGAGCGAAACAAGATAGCCGGGAGCGGTTGCTTCGTCTATTTGTGGATTTTTAGAGGGAGAGGGAATTTCGTCCCCGTCCTTTTCCATTCCGTACAGATGAAGTCCCAGAGCGTCCTCAGCTTCTTTCTGTGCTTCTTCGTATGAATTGCCGTAGCTGATACAGCCGGGAAGGTCAGGGAAATACACGCTGTACCCCTCTCCGCTTGGTTCAAATACCGCAAGATAAGATAATTTACGCATAGTAGGTTCTCCTTTCAATAGCGGTTATTTCAAACCCGCTTGTTTCAATATACTGTTGAGTGTTCCGGCAGGGATGTCGCCCGAATGATTAGGCACCGTCACCTTTCCGGGCTTTGTAGGGTGTTTTAATTGTATGTGCGACCCTTTTGTGCGGTTCGGAACTTCCTGCCAACCGTCCCGATGCAATGCCTTTAATATCTCTTTTACCGTTTGCGGCATTCCCTCACCTCCTGATTACACTATTATTATACGCCTTTTTTATGCGCATGTCAATGGTTTTGTGCGCATTTATTATACGTAAATGTAAATATTTTATGCGTAAAAATCTACACGCAAGAGGGCAAGACGATTGGATTTAATAGATATTTCAAAGCGCGGCGAGGTAATACGCAAAAAAGGGCGTTTCCGCCCTCTTTAGCCGTCATATACCACGCACCTGTGCCCAACGGTTAGCGCAAGAATAATCAATTCATTATCCTTGATTTCGCAAATCAATCTGTAATCGCCTATTCGGTATCTCCATTGCCCTTTTCGGTTTGCGGTCAGTCCTTTTCCATGCTGTCTCGGATTTTCGCAGCCGGACAAATTTTTGTCTATCCACGAAAACAGCATTTGACGGGTGTACCGATCCAACTTTTTCAATTCCCTTAATGCTCGTTCTGAGTACTCCACTTTATACCCTGTCATAAATCCAAAAGAGACCTCGCTTCTTCGTGAGAATAGGTTTTCGGATTTTCAAGATACTCTTTATACGCTTCATCGGCTACGGCTATGTCAAATTCATCTTCGATTTTTTCAAACAAAGCTCTTTTGAACGCTTCGCCGAGCGACAAGGAATGCAGCTTCGCATAGCTCTCCGCCAAGCTTTTTTCTTCCGCCGTCATTCTGATTGAAAAGCTCATACGTTCAACCCCTTTCTGTAGTACATTGTATTGCATATTTTAAAATTTGTCAATAGTTTTCGTATTTTTAATATTTTCATGCAAGATAAATATGCAGCACAGCATTTTACACGCTTAATGATTAGCCGGAATAAATTCAAGTTTCAATTGCATACCCATGCCGGCGGCTAACCTTTGAAGTGTTTTCAAGGACGGATTTGCACTGCCGTTTTCCAATTTGCTGATGTCTCCTTGTGCGATTCCCGTTAAATCGGACAATTCTTTCTGCGTCATTCCCGAAGCACGTCTTGCCTCGATCAATGTCTGGATAATATCGTCTGTTATGGCGACATGGGTTGCATTATTCATCGGTTTCAATGCTTTCCCAGTCTATTTCATCCGCGTCTACATAACCGCTCTTTTCCGCATCCTCTATTCTTTGGGCTTCATCGGGCGTCACTTTTGTAAAATCAGGATCCCCAGCAAGAACCAATTTTTTGATAAACTCATAAGCAAGCGCCTTGTCTGCTTCAGGCAGAACGTCCATCAGGCGCGCAGCTTCAATCACAATACTTGACATAAAAGAAATATTCTCCATAAAAATAAATGTTTTAGCTTATATTTCTATTGTATAGAATTTATCCTATTTGTCAAGAGCGTTTGACAACAGTTTTTATACGCAAGAATAAACCAAAACGGTGCAGCCTACTATGAGGTTACACCGTTTTTTGTATATTGCAGACCCATAAAATTCAATGTAAAAGCTGCCTGACATTTTTTTAAAGGTCAATCTTCTGTATCCTCCATATGATCTAATGCATACCGACAGCATTGTAAAACCAATAAATTTAAAGAAACATTTTTTTTAAAGGCAATATTGGACAATTCGTCCGCCAATGGTTCGGTGAAACGAATTGTTTTCGGTACATTTGCATTTTGAAATTCATTATCTACCTTAAACATAATTTTCCTCTAAATGATGACTGATTTTACAATGCTGTCAATAGTTAAAAAACATGCATGATATTATGCTTGAAAAACCGAAATTGGTTATATTTTTCGGAAATCTTATCGTGTATACTCGTATTTAACGATGTTTGCTTCAATATTTATTATAAAAGATTCATGGTGAGAAAACTATAACCATAATCGGTGGTTTATTTGGTGTCGATTTTGGTTGTACTTTTGCATATTATAGCAAATATTTTGTTAATATTTACTTTACATAGATGTATGTCAAACATTCAATAAATTTTCGGAGCATAAAAATGCAATCAAATGAAGAGAAAAAGGTTATGTTAAAAGATACGCCGTACAGTGTGCTGAAAAAAAACGCGCGCGCATACGAAATTATGCTGATGCGCGAGCAGGAAGAATGTTCCTTTTCCGATATTGGAAGAAAATTACATATATCACCAGAATATGTAAGGCGAATATATCATGAATTAAAATATAAACAGCTTCGGCTGTATGTCAAGCATATCGCGTTTACGCTGGGGCATGAGAGCATCGCGCAGATCAGAGTGATTTTGAATCAAGCGTTTGATTGCTATCAAGACGGCGCGTATGTGAGCGCGTATTTTGAAAAAATATACGGGTATATTTTGACCGAGTACCGCGCGGGAGAACCGGGCGCGCCCGAAAAGCTGATGCAAACGCTTCCGCCGTTTCACCACGAGTTGAGCCGGGACACGGTTTTGCGCGTGGTCGAACTGCATGAAGCGGACGGAAAGCCGTATGCCGGCATCGCGAAGGAATTGAATATCACGCAGGCAAAGGCAAAAAGTACATACGACGCCTATTACTGCGAGTTGCTGAGCGAACTGGTCGATTTTTTGCAGGATCAGGCGCGCACGCCGGAAGAAAGGGAATCAATCCGTTCCTATGTTTACGGCGGAAACAAGTCCTATAAAACGCGGTATGAACTGCTGAAAGAAAAATACTCGATTTGAACGTCCGCGCGGCGAGCAGGGCGAAAAGCGGCGCACCCTATACGTAGGGCGCGTCGTTCTTTTTATGCTTAAAACCGGCAAATTACATTCAATTTTTTTATAAATTCTGTTGTTATGATTCCGATATTGTGCTATACTTTATTTGTCGTGTATATCCTCAAATCAGGAGGTGTGAAAGTTGGAATATTTAACAGTTACGCAGGCGGCGGAAAAATGGGGCGTTTCCGCCCGCCGTGTTCGCCTGCTCTGCGCCAACGGAGAAATAGACGGCGTTATCCGCCAAGGCAATTTATATAGGATACCCGCCGAAACGGAAAAGCCCTTGGATAAACGCAAATTGCCAAACAAAAGAAAGCGCGGCGAATTTGCAGATATACTCAAATCAATCGATCTGAAAAAAGTAAAACTGGACGGTATGCGCCCGCTTACCGCAGGCGAAACACAGCGTTTGCGCGACGAATTTATGGTTGATTTTACCTATAACTCAAACGCCATCGAGGGCAACACGCTCACGCTCAAGGAAACCGCTATGGTGCTCGAAGGTATGACGATCGACCGCAAGCCTTTAAAAGACCACCTTGAAGCGGTCGGGCACCGTGACGCTTTCCTTTATATCGAGGATATAGCGAAAAATAAGGCGCGTTTGCGTGATTCGGAAATCAAGGCGATCCATTCGCTCGTGCTGATAAACAGACCGGACGATAAAGGCGTTTACCGCCGTATTCCCGTTACGATTGCGGGCGCGTATGCCGAACCCGCACAGCCGTATCTCATAGAACCAAAGCTGGCAAAGCTGCTTGCCGAAAATGAGGAAAGAAAAAAGACGATGCACCCGATAGAACGCATTGCCCGTTTTCATCTTGAATTTGAGGTAATACACCCGTTTATCGACGGCAACGGCAGAACGGGGCGTCTGATTTTGAACCTTGAACTGATTCGCAACGGCTATCCCGCGATCAATGTTAAGTTCTCTGACCGCAGACGCTACTATGACGCTTTCGACGCATATTATCGTGACGGTAATGCCGGCGATATGGTTTTGCTTGTCGCTGAATATGTAGGCGAACGGCTTGACCGATATTTGGAGATCGTGAAAGGACAAAGCGACAAAAAGGGCGCGGATTGGACGCGCGCTGAATTTGAAAGGTGAAAACAAAAAATACCGGGAAAAACCGTAAAAAGTTTTTCTCGGTATTTTTTTCTGATTGCGCTGCAATGCCCGATTGTTCAGTACATTTTATGTTCCAAAAATTGCTTTTTTATCATGGCCAGATTATGCTTTCGCTTTGATCGCCGGAAAAAGGTTTCCCGGCGATGCTTTTTATTCCTCATATACGGCGAGGGCGTACTCGCCGTCGGATTCGGTATAAAAGGACAGCGGGCTGGTGTCAAGCTCGGCGGGGCGCACAATGCCCGTGCCGCGCTGCTTGAAAAAAGCTTCTTTCTTTGTCCAGATTTCGTAAAACCGGCTGAGCAGTTCGGCGCTCTGTTCGGATTTCGGCAGGTCAAAATCCGCCGGCTCCGGCGCGTGGCCGAATACATAGCTTTGCTCGCGCGGCGCAAAGAACCGCTTTGCTACGCCCAAATTCAGCGGGCGAATTTGTTCGATGTCCGCGCCGATCGGCCGGTCGGAGGCGGCGAGAATCACAAAATCCGCGCTGTGGCTGACGCTGTAGCACAAGGGAAGTTCGGTAAAATAGGGCTTGCCCGCCGGTGTTCGCGCGATCACCGGGTCGCTCGCGCCGCAAAACTCTCTGGCCGCGCCGAGCGCGAGCAGATACCCCGCAAGCGAACGCTTTTTGTCCCCGAAATGCGCCGTTTGGTCAAGCTTTTCGAGAAGCGGCTGCGGCAGGGTCAGCGCAAGGCAGGCAAACGTCTCGCGGTCCATCTCGGAAATGTCATAGCGGTAAAGTTTCAGCATCCGTTTCTTCCTCTTGTTCGGGTTCCTCGTATTTTTTATCGTGTATGCGCTTGATAAGGCCGCCCGCCTCGTAAATAAACTCGGTGTTTGCGCGCTTGATATGCCCTTCGTCCAGATTGGACATGAAAACGACGATATAGGGGTGCGCCTCGTTCAGCGCCACCGCGCCGTCGCAGTAGGAACCTACGTCCCAGCCGTATTTGTGCGCGACCTTTTCGGGTTTCAGCGCGTTTTTCAGCATGACGGTCTGCGTGGAGCGGCACATCAGGCCGCAGAGCTTTTCGCCGTTTTCGCTGCCGGATGTGAGGTAGCCGTACAGCACTTCAAAAAACTGGCCGTACTGTCCGACCGGCGTGCGCCACCAGTTCCGATAAACCGAGGGAAGTCCGGCTTCCTCCATCGCGTCGGTAAAGAGCCGGTAGCCGTACAGGTTCAGCAGCATGCCGTAAGCGGTATTGTCGCTGTAAACGACCGCGTGTTCGATCAGTTCCCAGACGGAAAATTCCGTCCCGTCCGCGACCGAGGCAAAATTGCCCGAACCGGTCTGATACATCTTTTCGGCGTTGTATATCACGGTTTGGTCAAGGTCGGCTTCGTCCTTGTCGGCCGCGGACAGCAGCGCGTAGATGTAGACGATTTTAATCATGGACGCCGCGTATTGAATTTCGTCCGGATTGAAAACCAGTGTTTCCCCGTCGCGAAGGTCCTTGTAATACAGCGAAACAGACCCCTCGGCGTCCATATAGCGCGCCGGGATTTTGATTTCCACGGGCGCTTTCGTGGTTTCGGCAGAGGTGGTTTCGGCAGGGGTGGTTTCGGAGGTTTGGGTTTCGGCTGAAGATTCGGATGGAATTTCATCTGCCGCCGTATCTTCGGTTGGCGTTTGTGCGGCTGTTGCTTGTGTGGTTGTGGTTTCGGCGGCTGTATTTTCTGCGGGAGCTTCGGCGGTTATGTTTTCGGCGGGGGTATTTTCTGCGGGAGCTTCGGCGGTTATGTTTTCGGCGGTTGTATTTTCGGGGAAAACTTCGGAAGTAGCGGTTTTTTCGGAATCATCGGCGTTTTCCGCGCGCTCGCTCTCTTTGGAAGCGGCGGCGTTTTCGGCTTTTGCCGCGTCTGTCTGCCCGGCGGTTTCTTGATTTGTAGCGCCTGCCGCCGGTTCCTCCTCCGGCGTTTCTGTGTTTTCGGGGGCGGCGGCCGGTGATTCCGAGGCGGCGGTTTGTGTTTCAGGCGCTGCGGTCTGCGTCTCTGATGCGGCGGTCTGTGTTTCCGGCACGGTCGTCTGCGTCTCCGTCGTTTGTTCGGTAACATATAGGATTTTTTCCGGTTCAATCAGGATGCGGATGGAGGGAACGTCTTCCATCAGCAGCCATGCGAGCTTGTATTCGTCGCTGTCCTTCGGCCAAAGCAGAAAATTTTCAATCCGCCGCACCGGGGGAATTTCCTCGACAAGCAGGGGAAGCGAGACCGATGCGGAAGTTTGTTCTTCTGCGGAACTCGAAGGATCGCCGCTTTGCTCAGAAAAGCCGGACGGCTGCGTAATGGTATGCTCGCTTTCGGAAGATGCGCTTGACGGATCGGTTTGTCTAGATACCGAAACGGTCATGCTGGCCTCGGCGGATGAGGAGGCGTCAACGGGTTCTTGCGCTTTGCGCGTCGTGCGTATCACAAACAAGCACAAAAGCGCCACGGCAAAAATTACAGTGGCGCAGAGGATAATCAAAGAGGCGGAGCCTGTTTTTTTTCGTTTGGATCTATATTGTCGTTTCTGCATGTCTTGTCACGTGGCAGTTGATGTTCACCGCCACAGGCAGTCCGGCAATGTGCGTCGGGCAGGCGGCGACCTTTACGGAGAGCGCCGTGGTGTCGCCCGAAAAGCCCTGCGGGCCGATGCCGGTTTGATTGATTTCGTGCAGCAGACGCGCTTCCAGCGCGCGGTAGCGCGCGTCGCTGTTTTCCGCGTCGAGCGGACGGCAAAAGCATTCCTTGGCCATGGCGGCGCACCGCTCAAAATCGCCGCCGATGCCCACGCCGACCGTGATCGGCGGGCAGGGATTGGAACCGGCCTTGATTACCGTGTCCACGACAAAGCGAACAATGTCGTCCTCCGTGGCCGCGGGTGTCAGCATTTTCAGCGCGCTCATGTTTTCGCTGCCGAATCCTTTGGGAAGCGCCACGATCCGCAGCCGGTCGCCCGGTACCGGGCGGATGTGTACGACGGCGGGGGTATTGTCGTTTGTATTGGCGCGGTCATACAGGGGATCGCGCACGACCGACAGCCGAAGCGCGCCGTCCACATACGCGCGCCGCACGCCCGCGTTGACCGCGTCAAGAATGCTGCCCGCGACATGCGCTTCGTCGCCGATGTACAGAAACACTACGGCAAGTCCGGTGTCCTGACAGACGGGTACGTCGATCTGTTTTGCCGCGTCCACGTTGTCAAGGAGACGGCAGAGCACGCGCTTTGCAAGCGGGGAGCGCTCGCTGTCCGCGGCCTTTTGGATACAGCCGGTCACGTCTTTGGTCAGCGTGTAATTTGCCCGCACGAAAAGCTCCGCGACCGCGTCTTCGATCACCTTGGGTTCTATGATGCGGATTTTTTGTCCGTTTGAGAGAATTGTTTCCATTTTTTATTCGTCCAAATCGCTGAAATAGATGATTTCGCCCGGCATGCAGTATCCGAGCGCGCGGCGCGCTACCCGGCGTACATACGCCTCGTCAAAGGGCGCGGCCAGTTCTTTTTTCAGCCGTTCGTTTTCTTCCTCGGCGGCCAGCACCTGCTTTTCGAGCGCCTCGGTTTGCTTTTGCATTTCATTGTAGCGCATACTGAATGAGCCGATCAGAATCAGGCTGAAAATGACAACCACCGCGAGGATGATCCGAACGGAGACCGGCGTCGTGCGCATTTTTCCGATATTCAATTATCTGTCCCTCTCGTCGATCTGATTTCGGCATACGCTGCCGCAATGCTTCATACGCGCGCGGCGAGCCCGCCGCTGGCGTTCCGATGTATATTCATTATACCGCATTTTCACGCGGCTGACAATAGGCTGTGTAATTTTTCGGAAAAATTGTCCGAGCCAGGAAAAAAACCGGCGAAAGGGCGTAAACAAAAACCGAAGCGCGCGCCAGATCCAGCGAAAAACCGTGCGAATGATCCGTTTGACAAGGTTTGACAGCCATTCGCAGATGCCGATAAACAGTCTGCCCACCGTGTTGTAGTAAATCAGAAAGCCGAGAAACGCGCCGAGCAGCGGGAATCCGCGCACGCGGCCGTCTCCGGTGAGGAAGAAAAAGACGCACATTAGGACGGCGCAGACGGCGAAAAATAAAAAATCGGTGAGCACGACAAACAGAAATTGAAAAAGCGCGCCGTGGCGGCGTTTCTGTTTGCACGGCGCGGCGCCGGGCGGTATTTTGGCCTCGGCCGCGCGTCCCGCCGCGCTTTTTACAGCGCCCTTTTCCGCGTTTTTCCCCGTGCCTTTTTCCGCGCGCCTATGCTTGCCCTTGACGCGCTCGGCGCGCAAGGGCGCAAACGGATTGGAGACGCGGACCGAAAAAACCACCCGGACAAAACGAATTACGTCGTACAACACGCCGAACAGTACGCCGACAAACAGCGACAGCAACAGGGCTGTCGCCTGCATTTTCATCGAAACTTCCATTTATTTTGCCGAGCGGGAGAAAAGTCCCTTTTTGCCGCCTGGCTTCGCCGCGTAATAGACCCCATCGATTCTGCCCGTGAGGACAAAATCGCCGCTTTCGGAGGACATGCTGATGATTTTCATTCCGCCGCCCTCGATTTCCACTTTTCCGAGTCCGGTTTCGACCGATACAAAATCCTCGTCAAAGGTCAAAACCTCGCTCACGCCGGTCATCGTAAGGAATTCGCGGTTTTTGATTGTGATAATTCCGCCTGTTTCCATAGCTGATGCTACCTCCCTTGCCGGTTGCGCTGTTCCAAAGGTATGCAAAAAGCGGGGAAAATAGAACTTGCCTCGCCGGAACCGCGGGGCCTTCCGGCAAGGGAGGCGGATACGCGCCGCCGCGCCGGCAGGCGGTTACAGAACCTCGTACATTTCGGCGGCGTCGGCCTTGCGCACGCCCTCGCGCACGTCTGTGACGCGCACGCGCAGCGTCCGCTCGCCGAAGGCGACTTCGATCACGTCGCCGGTTTGCACGTTATAGGAAGCTTTGACGACCTTTCCGTTTACGCTGATATGACCGCCGTCGCAGGCGTCGTTTGCCACCGTGCGGCGCTTGATGAGGCGCGAAACTTTCAGATATTTATCCAGACGCATAGAGCTCCTCCTGACAAAAACGCTCCGGTCATCCCGGAGCGTTTCACATCGTTCTTATTTGGAAACCGCGTCCTTGAGCACCTTGCCCGCCTTGAAAACAGGCACGCGCGTTGCCGGGATCTCGATCTCTTCCTTGGTCTTGGGGTTGCGGCCGATACGGGAGCCGCGCTCCTTGATGTCGAACACGCCGAAGCCGACGAGCTGCACCTTTTCGCCGACCTCGAGGTTTGCGGCGATGGTGTCGAACGCCGCGTTGACGGCCTTCTCACTGTCCTTCTTGGACAGACCGGTCTTTTCAGCAACTGCAGCAATCAGTTCTGCCTTATTCATGATGGTAATCCTCCTACTTCATGTTTGTGTTGGCATATGCCATTTTATAGAATCCCGCACGGGTCTCTCACTGCCGTGCAGATTTCCTGCTTTCCTGTTCCGCACTGACGGTCTGCTTTGCCTGCTGCCAGAGCGTGAGCATCTGCGCAAGCGTGCACTGTTCAAGCGCCGTACCGTCGTTTGCGGCCGCGGTCTCCATGGCGGAAAACCTGCGGATGAATTTTTCGCACGCGGCGTGTGCCGCCTGCTCGGGATCGATGCCCGCAAAACGTGCAACCTTCACGGCGGCGAAGAGCAGGTCGCCCAGTTCGTCACCGATCGCCTCCGTATCGCCGGAGGCCACGGCTGCGCGCAGCTCGCGCGTCTCCTCATCGACCTTATCAAGCGCCGCATGTACATCCGGCCATTCAAAGCCGGTCTTGGCGGCCTTGGCCTGGATCTTATCGCAGCGCCAGAGCGCCGGCAGGCTGCGCGCCACGCTGTCCATCGCCTCGGCGGTGGTCGTCTGCGCGCGCTCGCGCTGCTTGATCGTGTCCCAGTCCGGCGCATCCGGCTCGTCGCGCCGGAACACATGCGGATGCCGGTAAACGAGCTTTTTGCAGGCAGCGTCTGCCACATCGTCAATATCAAAATGCCCGGCCTCACGCTCAATATCCGTGTGAAACAGCACCTGCATGAGCACGTCGCCCAGCTCCTCGCGCATATGCACAAGGTCTCCGGCGTCGATCGCCTCACAGGCCTCATACGTCTCCTCGAGGAAGTTGCGGCGGATGCTCTCGTGCGTCTGCACCTGATCCCACGGGCAGCCATCCGGCGAGCGCAGGAACGTGATGAGCGCCACAAAGTCGCGCAGGTCATAGCTTTCTTTGCAGAGAAAATCTAACACAATTTTGCTCCTTCTGCAACCCTTTTTTGAAAAAACCATTGAAAATTCAGGGTTTTCGGTGTTATGTCATCTGATATGCAGGACTTTTGCGAGCTTTTCACCGCGCGGGATCAGCTGCATATCCGCAAGCGTGATAGCGCGCGTTTTGACCACCGCAACAAGATACGTCACGACCGCGCAGGCCATCGCCGCGAGCATGGCCAGCGCCATGCGCTTCCAGCTCAGGTCGCCGCCCATGACAGCGCTGAGCCCGGCATACAC
>URDS01000037.1 GCA_900546635.1 uncultured Eubacteriales bacterium
CTAACCGAAATCGGTGAGGAAGCCTTTTGCGGCTGTACGCTGCTTAAAACAATCACGCTCCCCGGCAGTGTGACCACGCTCGGCAAGGGTGCGTTTAAGGGCTGCGCCGTACTCGACAATATCACGCTGCCCGAAAGCCTAACCGAAATCGGTGAGGAAGCCTTTTGCGGCTGTACGCTGCTTAAAACAATCAAACTCCCCGGCAGTGTGACCACGCTCGGCAAGGGCGCGTTTTACGGCTGCACGGCGCTGCGAAGCGTCGAGATCGACGGCGTGCAAGAAATCGGCGCTCAGGCATTTAAAAAATGCACCGCGCTCACGGAACTGACCCTATCGAACGCCGTCCGCTCTATCGACACCGAGGCGTTTGCGGCGTGTGCAAGTCTGAAAGAAGTCGCTTTGCCGGACAGCATTTTGAGCATTTCGAGCGGCGCGTTCAAGGGCTGCGCCGCGCTTGAACGCATTCATCTGCCGCCGCACATCGAAACGATTCGTTTTGAAACCTTTAAAAGCTGCTATGCGCTTGAATATATTGAGATTCCGGACGGCGTGACCAAAATCGACAAAAGCGCCTTTTATGAATGTACCGATCTCAAGGAGATTGTAATTCCCGAAAGCGTGACGTACATCGGCAAAAGGGCTTTCTCCGGCTGCGCGAGGCTGACCGTTTCGGGCGTCTCCGGTTCTTTTGCCGAAAGCTTCGCGGCGGAAAACGGCCATGCGTTCGAGCCGCTGGAAGCGGCGCCCGAAACAAAAGGCGATTCCGAGCCGCCGGACGGCCGCCGCGAAAATACAATCGTGACCAATATTCTCCTGCCCGCCGCGGCCGGACTGCTGCTCGCCGTATTTCTTATAGTATATAGGAAGAAAAAACAAAAATAAACCGCTTGCACGCCGATCGGTCAATGAAAACGCGGAAATTATTTTCCGAACGGGCGCGCGAATATGCATCAAAAAGCGCAGGAACGGGCAATATGCCCGCCGCATCGCAAACCCCCGCGCTCGCAACAGCCGAAAATACCGTCGGGAACTTTCGTTCCCGACGGTATTGTTTCGTCTGCGCGCATCTTCCCCACGCGCCCGAAAAGCCGGGCGCCGCCGCACGTTTCACGCCGCACGCAAAGCGGACAAATGCGCGCGGTCGAAAATTTCCCTCTATACCGGCCTTTTGCAGATTTCGACAGGCATAATACCGTACAATCAAGTCCGGCAATCGAAATATTCCGTATACAAGGCGGTCGTGCGCCGCCCCGTACATCTCTTTTTTTGCGCGCAAGCGGCCAAAACGGCGAGAATCCGCAAAAGATTTGTCCCGAAGCGCTCCTCGCGCCTATACGCGCGCCGGCGCCTGTAAACTTTCGCGCCCGACGCGCTGAGCAGACGCTTTTTTTCGGGGCTGCAAAAGATTAAACGAATCTTAAACTTTTTTATGTTGCATCTTAAAGGGCAATCCGATACAATATGAATATAAAAAACAGAAAGGAAGTGCAGGATGCTCGATTTGTCCCTCGCGGTCTGCGGCGCGCTTTTGTCGCTGATGGGCTTCCTATACATATATCGCGGCTTATTTGCCGTAATCGGCCTTTTTCGGACAAAAAAATTTACCCCGGCCAAAACGTTCCACCGCTATGCCGTCGTGATCGCCGCGCGCAACGAGGAAGCGGTCATCGGCAACCTGCTCTCCAGCATTGAAAAACAAGACTACCCGCGCGAGAAAATCACGGTCTTTGTCGTCGCCGACAACTGCACCGACGAAACGGCCGCCAAGGCGCGCGAGCACGGCGCCGTCTGCTATGCGCGCACCGACAGTTCTCGACGCTCCAAGGGCTACGCGCTCCAATTTCTGTTTGAAGAAATTCGGAAAGACTACGGCATCGACGCTTTTGACGCCTACATCCTGCTCGACGCGGACAATCTGCTGAAATCCGACTATATCAGCCGAATGAACGACGCTTTTGACGCGGGCGAGCAAATCGTCACCGCCTACCGAAACACAAAAAATCTAAACAGCAATTGGATTTCCGCCGGCTACGCGCTGCACTGGCTGCGCACGGCGCGCTTTGAAAACCGCGCGCGGTCACTCTGCAAAATCCCTACGCGGATCCAGGGCACCGGCGTGCTCTTTGCGAGCGCGCTGATGCAAAACGGCTGGAACTACACATCTCTGACCGAGGACCGGGCGTTTTCCGTGGACGCGGTGGCGCACGGCGTTCACATCAGCTACCAGCATGAGGCGCAGTTTTACGACGAACAGCCGGTTTCGCTTGCGGTCGCATGGCGGCAGCGTATGCGCTGGTCAAAAGGACATCTCCAATCCTTTACCGAATGTTGCGGCACGCTTTTCGGACGTATTTTTACCGGAAAAAGCGCGAAGCAAAAATTTGTTTCCTACGACATGCTCCTGACCAATCTGCCCTGCGCGATCGTCTCCATCCCGCTCAAACTGATCAAGCTGGCCGTCGCCGTGGCCTTGTGCTTTGCGGCCGCGTCGGGCGCCAGCCGGGAACTGCTCTTCTCGGTTGCCGGCGCGCTGGTTTTCGAGCATATCGCCAATATTCCGCTCGCGGCGCTGCTCTTCTTTACCGAGCGCGACCGGTTGACCGCGATTCCGCTCTGCAAAAAGCTCTGGTACTGCCTCATGTTCCCGATGTTCAGCATCATCGGCGATCTTTCGCTCTGCGCCGCCGCGTTCAAAAATGTCGGCTGGGATCCGATCCCACACCGCGCGGCGCTCAAAATCGAGGAGGTGGAGACCGGAACCGTCTCCGGAGCGCAAAAAGGGTTCCCGGAAAAGCAGCCAAAGCCCCTGTATTCGGTGAAAAAATATCCCTCTGTAAAATAAAAACGCCGCGTTTGGGCGTGCCATAAGAAAGTTTTTCGGCGCAATTCCATAGGGAATTGCGCCGAAGCTTTTCGATAAAGATAGGTTGAGGGATACAAAAAGGATTTGACGCTGATTGCAGGCGGAAAGCATACCGAAAATATCACGGAACGCAATATTAAATTGACTTGCCAGCCCTTTTGTGCTATACTCTAAACGGATGATTTTATGTAGGCGCAGGAGGGCTGTTTTTATGAAATACAGCTATAACAAACTGTGGAAGATACTGATTGACCGCAAAATCACGAAAACCGAGATGCGCAAGCAGACCGGCATAACGACGAACATGCTTGCCAAAATGGGAAAAGACGAACCCGTAACAATGGACACCCTTGCAAAGATTGCAGCTTATCTTGACTGCGGGCTTGACGATATTGTAGAGATACAGAAAGACGGTGATTAAATGGCGGGAAACAGCAACTTGAACGACTCTGCCAGAAATAAACAGGACGAGTTTTACACACAGCTTTCTCTGATTGAAAGTGAATTAAAGCATTACAGACGACATTTTACAGGCAAGGTCGTCTTGTGTAACTGCGATGACCCATACGAAAGCAATTTTTTCAAATATTTTGCTATGAACTTCAATTCTTTAGGTTTGAAAAAGCTCATTACAACCTGCTATGCAACCTCACCTGTCACAGGAAAAGAATTTGAATACTATGTAGAAGACGACGGGCAACTCTCTTTTCTGCCGCTTGAGAACGCAGCGCCAATACAGGAAGAACGGCAGCCCTACCGTGTAGAGATAACAGAAGTCACAGACAAAAACGGCGACGGGCGTGTAGACCTTGCGGACGTGGAATTTTTAATGCGCAACCAAAAAAACACAATGACCCTGCTTGACGGGGACGGAGACTTTCGCAGTCCTGAATGCGTAGAGTTATTGAAGCAGGCGGATATTGTTGTTACAAATCCCCCGTTTTCGCTGTTCCGTGATTATATCGCTTTGCTTGTAAAATATGGAAAACAGTTTTTGATTATTGGAAATCTTAATGCTGTAAAATACAAAGAAATTTTACCTTTGTTTATGACGGATAAGGTTTGGCTTGGGTGCAACAGCGGACATTATTGGTTCAAGGTTCCCGATAGTTACGAGGAGAAACGCACAGACTTCAAAATTGATGAAACCGGGCAAAAATGGCGACGCATGGGCAATATATGTTGGTATACAAATCTTGATACAGAAAGGCGCCATGAAGATATAACGCTTTTTAGGCCTTATTCGCCTGAAAAATACCCCAAATATGATAATTTTGATGCGATAGAAGTGAGCAGGACGGCAGACATACCTTGTGATTATTTTGGCGTGATAGGCGTACCAATTACATTTATGACGAAGCACAATCCTGAACAGTTTTCTATTGTTGGGGTATTAAATAGCGGAAGCGCAAATGAATATGATTTTGCAAAAGCTATTTTGGACGGAAAACAACTATACGCAAGAGTATTGATTCGTAGAAAGCAGGTGAATACAGATGAAAATTAAACTGCATGAAATCCCCGTGCGCGATGTTGTGGCAGGCTATAAGGACAGCGCCGAAAACGGAGTTACGGGGTACAACGGGCGCTTGAATATTCGCCCTGCTTTTCAGCGTGAATTTATTTACAAGGACAAGCAGCGTGATGAAGTAATCCATACGGTTATGCGCAACTTTCCTTTGAATGTCATGTACTGGGTAAAGAGCGACAATGGAAGCTATGAAGTGCTTGACGGACAGCAGCGTACAATCAGTATTTGCCAATATGCAACAGACGAATTTTCCGTCCATACAGACGGAATGCCTCGCAAATTCGGTAATTTGACCGATACAGAACAGCAGCAAATTCTTGATTATCCCCTGATGATTTATATTTGCGAGGGTACAGACAAGGAAAAATTGGACTGGTTCAAAATCATCAATATTGCGGGCGAACAGCTAACGGCGCAGGAATTGCGTAATGCGATTTATACGGGCGAATGGCTGACCGAAGCAAAGAAGTATTTCAGCAAAACCCAATGCCCCGCCTATCAAATCGCAGGCGACTATCTGAGCGGCAGCGCCATAAGACAGAATTATCTTGAAACGGCGCTCAAATGGATCGCCGCCCGTGACGGTATCGAAATTGAAGATTATATGTCAAAGCACCAACATGACACGAATTGCAGCGAATTGTGGTTATATTTTCAGAGTGTCATAAACTGGGTGCAGGTAACGTTTCCGAAATACCGAAAAAAATTGATGCAGGGGCTTGACTGGGGTATCTACTACAACAAATACGGCGCAAAGCGTTATGACCCAAAACAGCTTGAAAGCCGTATTGTTGAACTGCTTGACGATGAAGATGTATCCAACCAAAAAGGTATTTATGAATACCTTTTTGACGGTTCAGAGCGTCATTTGAGCATTCGCGCCTTTACGCCTAAAATGGCGCGGACAGCATACGAACGGCAAAAAGGAATTTGTCCAAAGTGCGGCAAGCGCTTTGACATGGAAGAAATGCAAGCTGACCACATCACACCGTGGAGCAAGGGCGGCAAAACCATTTTGGAAAACTGCCAAATGCTTTGTGCTGATTGCAACCGGCGCAAACGCGATATTTAATATTAAGCCGCTTATCGTTATTACACGATAAGCGGCTTTTCGCGGCAAGGCGCAATATCAAGCGTCAAAAAGCAATAAAATACAAGTATCCGTTTGGTTTTCCGGCGCTTTTTCAATACTGTTCAATATCAACGCGCGAGGCCGCGACCGTCTCGCCGTCAAGGAACACGCGCGCGATCTCGTCAAAATTGACCGGACTGTCGCTGACATAAAACCGCGACTGTCCGCCCGCTGCGCGCGGCGAAAGCCGCCGGGCAAGCGCCCGCGCCGCCGCGCTGCCCGAACTTATCAGCGTGACGCCGGGCAGATATGCGGCAATGATCTCCGCGATGATCGGGAAATGCGTACAGCCTAAAATCAGCGTGTCCGCGCCACCCGTCAAAATCGGTTCGAGATAGTCCGCCGCGACCAGCTTTGTGACCGCGCAGTCTCTCTGTATGTATCCGTTTTCGACCAGCGGAACAAACAGCGGACAGGCGGCAGAAAGCACCCGCACGCCGGACGCCGCCGCTTTGAGCTTCTGCTCAAACGCGCCGCTCGAAATCGTCGCGCCCGTGCCGATGACGCCCACGACGCCGTTTTTCGTCGCGGCGAGCGCCTCGCCGACCGAAGCGTCCACAACGCCGGTTATCGGGATCGCATATTCGTTTTTAATCTCATCGAGCACGACCGAACTGACGGTGCCGCAGGCGGCAAGAATCGCGTCCACGCCCTTTGAAATCAGAAAATTAACGTCCTGCCGGGCATAGCGCAGCAAAATCTCGCGGGAGCGGGAACCGTAGGGCACACGGCCCGTATCGCCGAAGTAGATGAAATCCTCATGCGGCAAAAGCGCGTGCAGCGCCTTGTACGCGGTCAGCCCGCCGAGTCCGCTGTCAAAAATTCCGATCAAGACAAAACCTCACTTTGTAAAAACCGCGGCGCGAAAATTGCCGCCGTAGTCTGTAATCGCGTCAAGGGAATAGCCGTAGCGCGCTGCGAGCGCTTCCGCGTCCGCTCTTTGGTCAAATCCGAGTTCAAACGCGAAAAAACCGCCCGGCAAAAGATTTTTCTCAAAATTTTCGAGAATCGCGCGGTAAAAGCAAAGACCGTCCGCGCCGCCGTCAAGCGCCATTCTCGGCTCAAAAGCAAGTTCGGGCGCGAGCGAGGAGAGCGCGGCCGTGCGGATGTAGGGCGGATTTGCGCAGATACAGTCAAACCGCTCGGAAAAATCGCCGGGTTTTGTAACGTCCATCTCCAAAAACGAAAGCGTATGCACGCCGTTGTGCAGCGCGTTTTTTTGCGCGAGCTTCAGCGCGGCCGGACTGAGGTCGGCGGCAATCCCCGAAAGATCGGGACGCGCGTTCGCGAGCGACACCGCGATGCATCCGCTGCCCGTGCAGAGATCGAGAAAGCGGCCGCCCGCCGGCGCGCGGCGGCGGAGCGCCTCGACCAAAACCTCCGTATCGGCGCGCGGAATCAGGCAATCGGGCGTGACAAAATATTCTTCCTTATAAAATCCCCATTTGCCGAGGATATATTGCAGCGGCTCGCGCGCGGCGCGACGCCGCACGGCGTCGCACAGCCCCGGACTCTCAAAATCCGTGTCCGGCCGCGCCGCGTCCGCGCGGCAAAATTCCTTTATCAGGATATGCGCTTCGCCGGAAAAGTTGTCAATTCCGGCGTCGCGCAGCGTCGCTTTGATTTCGGCAAGCGTCATGGGTTTGCTTCGCCGTCCGTCCGCGCGGACGCGGGCGCGTCTGCGTCGGAATCCGGGGACAGGGGCGCATCAGCTGCGTCCGGCGCGGGCGCGGGCGTATCATCAGACGCGGGAGCTTTTGTATTTGCGGCGGGCGCGGCATCCGTGGGAATTTCATCCGCGGCATTCGCGGCGTCCGAAGATTTCGCCATATCTGCGGCGTCCAAAATTTCTGAAATTTCCGGGGCGTCAGCGGAATCTGAAGCTTCCGCCATATCCACGGCGCCGGCGGAATCTGAAGCTTCCGCGTTCTGTACAGGCTTGGACGCGGCGATTACCGCGTCCACCTCGCTCTGCGGAAATTCGTCGGGCATCGCGGATTTCAGCGCGGTGATGGCGATTTCAAGCTGTTTTTCGTCCGGCTCGCGCGTGGTGATCCGCTGCATCCAGAGACCGGGCGCGGAAAGAATCTTTGTAAAGCCGTTTTCATGCTTGCCCGCGTACAGAATAAATTCAAAGCCCAGCCCGCAGATAAGGGGCAAAAGCAGAGGCTTTAAAACCAGCCGAAGCCAGATATTTTCCCAGGTGACAAATGAAAAGACCAACACGCTGAGAATCAGCATAATAAAAATGAAGCTTGTGCCGCATCGGGGATGAAAACGGGTGTATTGTTTCGCATTTTCGGGGGTCAGGGGCGCGCCCGCCTCATAACAGGCGATGCTTTTGTGCTCCGCGCCGTGATATTCAAACGTGCGGCGAATGTCGGGCATGAGCGAAACAAGCAGGATGTACCCGACAAAGATCCCGATGCGGATCAGTCCCTCGCACAGCGTTTTGAACAGGCCGAGCGAACCGCCCGCCATACCGAGCAGCAGGTCGATCCCCTGTGTGGCAAGGGTGGGCAGCACGAAAAACAGGCCGACGCCGAGCACGACGCCGAGAATGCCGGCAATGGTCATGATGACGTTCATCAGATTTTTGCCGCACTTTTTTTGCAGCCATTTTTCAAATTTGGTTTCGGGTTCGTCCAAGTCCACGCCCACGGCCTCCGCCGAGAGCGACAGCACCTTGAACGAAAGCTTGAACGACTCCACCAGCGCGACGATTCCGCGCACCAGCGGCCAGTTGAAAAATTTGTTTTTCTTGCGCACCGAAACATAGGTGTGATTCGAGACCGAGATCGAACCGTCCTCGTGGCGGGAAGCTAAGCTGTAGCGGTCGCCGCAGCGCATCATAACGCCTTCAAGAACCGCTTCGCCGCCCACTTTGCCGAGACGGCAGTTTTTTTCACAGGTTTTACGCATCTATTTCTCTCACTTTCAAAAAACAAAATCGAATGAACGCCGAAAAACCAAGGTTTTGCGACGATGAGGCGCGTTCGCTCGCGCCGTCGCGCCGCCTTGTAAACGTATTTGATTTGCAATTTTTACTGTATCGACAAACTGAGACTTGCGCAGCAAGACTTTCTGCGGCTATTATACCATACGATTGTGTTTTTTCAAAGAACTTTTTGAATATTTTTTCATAATCCATGATTTGATATAACTTTTTATGAGTTACTATATATTGTTTGTAAACAATTTTATAAAAAATAAGAAGTTATAAGTTAAAAATATATGCTGTTTAGAGGTGCTTTTTTAATGATTTTTTCGTTTTTAAGCAACGTAAAAAGCAAACGAATATAGTTACCTCTTATCGAAATCAAACATCTTAAATTGAATTTTAGAATAAGGGAATTAAATCCACGCTTTGACTTAATTCCCCTTCGCTAAAGAACTATATAAAGAACAGATTTGTCAAGAGCAAGCATAGCTTGCGCATTTACTCTTGACTTATCTGTTCTCTTTATGCAAAATATATTTTCGCAAAATGGGCGCTCATTTGCTGTACTTACTATTAAAAAATTTGTATTTTTTGAACAGAACACAGAAAAAGCAAAAACGATATTGCTTTTATTCGAGGTTTGGAATATAATATTGTTTATAATAGACAAGGAGTATAGAAATATGAAAGTTATGTCTGCAAAAGAAGCTGCTGACAGATGGGGTATATCTCAAAGACGCGTGGCTGTTCTTTGTTCTGAAAATAGAATAGCAAATGCACAAATGTTAGGCAATATGTGGATTATACCAACAAATGCTGAAAAACCTGTTGATGCAAGAAGTACAAGATATAATGCAACTAATGAAAAAAATGTCAAGCCTTTTTTTAAATGGGCAGGCGGTAAAGGTCAGTTGTTAAGGGAAATCGAAAAATATTATCTATTTGAAACCGAAAAAATTACAAAGTATGCAGAGCCTTTTGTTGGCGGTGGTGCTGTGCTTTTTGATATTTTAAGCAAGTATGACTTGGAGGATATTTATATAAGTGATATAAATGCTGAACTCATAAATACCTATGCAATAGTTCGTGATTATATTGAAGAATTAATTAAGTTACTGAAAGGGTATCAGCTTGAATATGTACCACTTGAAACAGAAGATAGAAAATTGTATTATATGGCAAAACGAGAACGATTTAATGATTTGAAAGTCAATGCTAATGAAGCTGAAAATATTGAAAAAGCAGCATTGATGATATTTCTCAATAAAACTTGTTTTAATGGACTTTACAGAGTTAATAAAAAAGGACTTTTTAATGTGCCGATGGGAGCATATAAAAATCCACAGATATGCGATGAAAAAAATCTTCGTGCGGTATCGGGGAAACTGCAAAATGTAAAAATTGTATGCGGTGATTATCGAAGGTCTGCTGAATTTATAGACGAGCATACTTTTGTGTATTTTGATCCTCCGTACAGACCTTTGACGGAAACTGCAAGTTTTACTGCCTATACAGAAAATTTATTCAATGATGAAGAACAAATTGAGCTTGCTGAATTTGTTGCGAGTATGGACAAAAAAGGTGCTAAAATTGTTGTGAGTAATTCAGATCCCAAAAATTCTAATACAGAAGATGATTTTTTTGATAATATCTACTCTGCTCACAAAATTAAAAGGGTTGAAGCTGCCCGTATGATAAATTGTAATAGAGAATCAAGAGGAAAAATAAAAGAACTTTTAATATCGAATTTTTAAGGAGCTACGAATATGGCAAATAGAGATTTTATAACATGGCTATCAGGATTTCGTGATAGCATTGCAGATTATGACTATTATATTGATTTTGAAAAGGTACACAGAAATGTTGAAAGTATAAAAGTAGAACTTAACATATTAAATTCCCTTATTGGATCGAAGAATATTGAAGCTGATTTTGAAGCCTTACTTAAAAAATATCCCGTGATATTAAAATGTATTCCGTTGCTTTTAGCGGTTAGAGCAAATGAAATTTATGCTATTGACGGTGACGGAGAATTTACATATAAATTTAAGAATCCTAATTTGTCAGCCGAACAATATAAAGTGTTTATGCGTAAAACGGGATTGTTCGATTTAATAGCTAATCATATTATAAATAACCTTGTTGATTATGCAACCGGTGTTGAAGCAGGTCTTGATTCCAACGGTAGAAAAAATCGTGGCGGTCATTTAATGGAAAATTTGGTTGAGAGCTTCATCAAAAAAGCAGGATTTATCAAAGATGAAACTTATTTTAAGGAAATGTATATCCATCAGATTACTGAAAAATGGAACATAGATTTATTTGCAATTTCAAATCAAGGAAAAATGGAAAAGCGTTTTGATTTTGTTATCAAAACGGACAATATGATATATGGAATTGAAACTAATTTCTATGGCAGTGGTGGCTCTAAACTGAATGAAACTGCTCGTAGCTACAAAACACTTGCATTGGAAACCGATACAATAGACAGTTTTACATTTATTTGGTTTACTGACGGAAAAGGTTGGATAAACGCAAAAAATAATCTCGAAGAAACTTTTGATGTTATGGAACACATTTATAACATAAAGGATTTGGAAAACGGGATAATCAATGAGGTTTTCAAATAATGGCAGAAAAGAACATTAAAAAATGGGAGCCTGATGATTTTGAACTTGAAATGACGACACATTGGTCTTTCCCAAAGCGTGGTGATTGGGCAACGCACGATGCAAAATGGCGTGGTAATTGGTCGCCGTACATACCAAGAAATATTATATTAAGATATTCACAAGAAGGTGATTTAATTCTTGATCAATTTGCAGGCGGCGGTACAACTCTTGTCGAAGCAAAATTATTAAGCCGTGATATAATCGGTGTAGATGTAAATGATGGCGCACTCCAACGTTGTAGAGAAAAGACAGCTTTTGATTACGAGTCTGCCAAGGGGAAAGTGTATATCAAAAAAGGCGATGCAAGAAATCTTGATTTTGTGCCCGACGATAGTGTTGATTTGATATGTACCCATCCACCTTATGCAGATATTATCAAGTATAGCGATGGCATAGAGGAGGATTTATCACAACTAAAAGTAAAAGATTTTCTCGAAGAAATGAAAAAGGTTGCAGCAGAAAGTTATCGTGTGCTTAAAAAGGATAAGTTCTGTGCAGTGCTTATGGGAGATACAAGACAAAAGGGACATATGATACCAATGTCTTTTGAAGTAATGCGTATTTTTGAAAATGTTGGCTTCAAATTAAAAGAATTGATTATAAAAGAACAGCATAACTGTAAGGCAACGGGATATTGGAAAACGAATAGTGTCAAATATAATTTTTTGTTGATTGCTCACGAGTATTTATTTGTTTTTAAGAAATAACTTATTATAATTCTTTAGTAATTTGTTATAAACCATTTTGGAATTTTGTCACCAAAACGGTTATTTTAACAGTCTATTTTTATCTAACACAAAAATGACGAAAGTCGCAAACTGTGATTAAATCAGTGTTTGCGACTTTTTATATTTATAGGAAACACATTTTTTGAAAATATCCGGTTTTTTCAAAGATGATCTTCTTCGTGCGCCGCCGGGTCAGCGCGTCAAAATCAACCGCGCGAGCAGCGCCGAAAGATCCTCCACATCCACCCGTCCGTCGGTATTGACATCATACGTGCCCGAATACAAGCCCTCTCCCGCCATGCGCGCAAGCAGCAAAAGCAGGTCGCGCAGATCGGTTCTTCCGCTGCGGTCAAAATCGCCGCGCCAGCGGTCGGAGGGCAGCGGCTGGGGCGTAGACGTAGGGCCGTACACCGTCAGAATATCCGGTCCGCCGTCTGGATTTTTCACAAACGCGACCTTATCGATACAGGTCTGCCGCGGCGACACGGTTCCGACCGCACTGTGCCGGTGATAGGCCATATACAACTCGCTGCCGTCCGGCGAATGGACGAAAATGGCGTCGCCCGGACCGTCGATCTCTTTATTATAGGTCAAAATGTTGTTATATTCGTATTTTACGTAGGGGCCGAGCACGTTTTCGGACACGGCATACGCCTCGCCGTACCGAAGCCGGTAGCTGCTGGTCGCATAAATCAGGTAATAATACCCGTCGTGATGATACAGAACGCCGCCCTCACAGACCCGTCCGCGCCCGTCGATCTCGTATTCCTCAGCCGGATAGACCGCCAGCGTGAGCGTGCCTGCAACCGGTGTGATCACACCGTTTGAAATCGACAGTTCCTCAAGGTAAATGCAGCCGCCTTTATCGAACCGGGACAGAGATATATAGACCTTTCCGTCCGTGTCCACATACGGATGCCCGCCGATTTCGGTGACATCGTGAAGCATGGTCTGCCCGACGAACGGTCCGAGGGGCGAAGAGGATGTCGCATAGTAGATCCGGCGGCTTTCATAGGTGGAATCGGTTCTCGAAGCGTAGAACAGATAGAAAACGCCGTCATAATACAGCACGTTCGGACTCATGCAGTAGCCCTTGATCGCCTTGTACTCCGGCCGCCAGGAAAAACAGGTCTGTCCCCTTGACCAGTTCACAAGGTCGGGCGAGGTATACACGCTGAAAACGCTGTTGCCCGACGGGTTGCGGTTATACAGATAATAGGTTCCGTCGTAAAAGAGAATGTCCGGGTCGGCGCCCCACGCGACGGGATTCAAATAGGTCTTTCCGGCATACGTTTCGCTTTCGGTGACCGCGAAATCGCGTACCGTGCCGCCCGACAGCCAAAAGCCGAAGCGCCCGGCCGCATAATCCGAAAGCGAAAACTCAAACTTCGGGAACGCCTCGTCGCCCTGCGCGAAATTGTCAAAATAAAGCGAGGCCACGCCCTCTGCAACCGAGACCCGCACGCCGCACGGCGTATCCGGAACCGGCGCGCGCTTGCGGCCGATGCGTAAATATTCGCCGTCGATTATGCGATACAGTTCAACGATTTCCGCCTCTTTGTCTATACAAAACGCATAGCCGTTCCGCTCGTCCTGCATACCGAAAAACAGCCGGGTGAGGCCCGCGGCGCTCAGCGTCGCGTCCGCGCGGAAATCCGCGGGGAGCGCTTCTCTTGTGAGCAGCGCTCCCTGTCCGCCCACGGCGCCGCCGTCGGCCGAAATTTGGCCGCCCGCGGCAAAGTCAAATCCGCCGAGCGCGACGGACGCGGTAAGTTCGGGCAGAACATCGTCGTCAAACACGGTGACCTTGAAATTGTCAAACGCGCCCTTGCCCACATAGGCCTTGCGCAGTCCGACAACCGGCGCAAACGCGGTATAAACCGTGTCCTCGTCCGAAGAACCGATCGCGTAGGTCATGCCGAAAAACTGCCGCTCGCCGTCCAGCGACGTGATGCGGAAGGTCAGCGAGTTTTCCTCCTTGTCCACATAGACCGAAAGGTGCAGATCCGCCTCCGTGACGGTCGCGGGACCGCGCCGGATGTTCCCGCCCCAGGCGCCGGTTTTGCTGAAATAGGCGAAAAGTCCCTCCGTTCCGGTTGCCGCGACCGTCGCGTTATAGCCGAAAAAATAGGAGGGCGTCGGGGTGAGCGACGGACCGGTCGCGCCGATCAGAAAGCCGCCGAGCCCCGTGTGGCCGAGAAAGTCCACATCCAGCTGATAATCCTTGTCCGCGTGCGCATCGGGAATTTTGTAGGTCACAAAGCCGGACGAAGAGCTTCCGCTGCCAAGCACAAGGCGGCCGTCCGTAACAGACCAGCTGCCGCGAACCGTAAAATCGGCCAGACTGTCCTCTGAAAAGTCATTTTCATAAATCACCGTCTCATAGGCGCAGACCGACAAAGTAAACAGGCAAAGCATCGCCAAGCAAAGCAGCAGTCCAAACTGTTTTTTCATTTTTGTCTCCTCTTTTTTATGCCGATACGAAAATCCGGACGCAGGGTCGGGCGGCGCACGCGCCTTTCTCCGATCGGAAAATTTTTGAATCGCTTGTATACAGTATACTATACCTTTTGCGGTTTATCAATATAGGAAAGTAAATTCTGTTTGTGTAAAATCGAAAAGCGGCGCGCGTTGTTGTGAAAAAATTTACACAAAATATGCAAAAGATGGGGTTGTGAAACCGGTATTTTTATGATAAAATGGTAAAAACCGCTAAACGGAGGACAACATGAAACTGAGGAAACTACTGGCGCTTGCCCTCTTGCCCGCGATGCTTCTCACAAGCTGCGGGGGCGAGAAGCAGCCGTCCGAATCCGGCGACGGACAGGAGGAGACAGCCTTGACCGAAATTGAAAACGGCCGCACGATGAACGGGTATTTTTACACGAACAAGCTGACCGGAAACGCGGCGGACCCCTTTATTTTAGAACATGACGGAACCTACTATCTCTACAGCACCGGCGGCTCGAAGTTCACGGTGCGCACCTCGAAGAATCTCATATCCTGGCAGACCCAGGACGAACCGATCCTGAAGCTCTCCGACCTCGGCTGGGCGAAGGAAAAGGGCTGGGCGCCCGAAATGTACGAATATAACGGGAAATTTTATCTGATTTTCTCGGCAAAAGGCTACAACGGCTTCCATTCAATCGAAATCGCGGTCTGCGACACGCCGAACGGCAAGTTCAAGCCGCTCTCCGACAAGCCGTTCTATTCGCCGGAGTTCAGCGTCATTGACGGCAGCCTGTTTTTCGACGACGACGGCCGCATATACATGTATTATTCCAAGGACAATTCGACCAATTATATCGACGGCAAGCGCGTCAGCCAAACCTGGGGCGTTGAACTGAAGTCCGATTTTTCGGGAACGATCGGCGAGCATGTGCTGATTTCCACGCCCGTGCAGGACTGGGAACTCAAGAGCGGTTCGGTCATTTGGAACGAGGGCCCCGTGGTCTTTAAGGAAAACGGAACCTACTATCTGCTCTACAGCGCGAACTACTATCAATCCGAGCACTATTCGGTGGGCTACGCGACCTCGGACAGCCCGCTGAAGCTGTTTGAAAAGCCGGACAAGGCGCGCATTCTTCAGGGCAACGGCGACACCATAACCGGCCCCGGTCACTGCAACATCCTTCGCTCGCCGGACGAAAGCGAGCTCTTCCTCGTCTACCATGTGCATACCGTCCCGCCGAACACGGATAACGGCCGCAGTCTTGCCATAGACCGGCTGGTTGTCTGCGAAGACGGAACGCTCGCGGCGGACGGACCGAGCGAAACGCGCCGCCCGCTTCCCTCCGGCGTGAACGGATACGCGCACGTCAACAGCGGGTATACCTACAGCGGAACCGGTGAAAAGGCCGAAATCGCGTCCCTCTCCAAAATCGACAATCTGTTCGACGGCGTTTGTAAGGGCGGCCTCAGCGGCATCTATTCGATGGACGACGGCGGCACGGTGGAAATCAAGCTTGAAGCGCCGGCCGCGCTCACGGCAATTATGATTTATCCGTCTACGCAGGAGGACTATGCACCGGCGGCGGTGGATGTGGAAATCAACGGCGCCTATGTCATCCGCGATCTCGAATTTGTCGGCCGGGCGGGCAATCCGGTCATCGCGACGCTCAGCAATCTGCCTGAGGGAACGGCGGTCGAAAGTCTGAAGATCACCGTGAAGATGGCCGAAGGGCTGCAGTACGCGGCGCTCAGCGAAATCGTGATGATCCAGAGTAAGAAATAAACGATGCGCAATGCGTCGGATTTTTCGGTCGCTGTCTGCATATTTTGTTTCAAACAGGGTTATTTGATTCAAAAAGCAAATCGACGGTCATACGCCCCGAAAGGTTGTTTCCTTTCGGGGCGTATTTTTTACAGAAAAAACAAGACGAACAAAAAGCCGTACAGAATGCGGCAGCGCATTCTGTACGGTTTTAAAAAATCGGCAAACTTCGGATTCGGTCTGAAAAACGCATAGAAAACAGAATTTTTCAAAACGCGCCCGCCGGACGGTCCGCGATCAGTTCATCCATTTATGCTTACCCACCCGGTTCCGCGGCACCGGCTGCAATCTATCTTGCCGGAGCCGTGGCACTTGTCGCAGTCTTCCCACCTGCGTTTGCCGGTATTGGAACCAACTCCGTCATACTGGGGCGCAGAATTATCGTAAACCCATCTGCCGCCGTCCCCATTGCAGACGTTGCACCGAACCTTTCCGTCCGAACAGCCGACAAACGTACAGCGGATCCTGCCCGCGGCGCTCGAACTACTCGAAGAAGGAATACCGCCAGAAGACGAAGCGGAAGCGCCGCCTTCAGCAGATTCTATGTCCTTGGGGTTGATCGATACGGCGATGAGATATTCTTCCTCGCAGGGGGCGTTCTCATATTGGATACCGACATGAAAAACAGCCGTCTCATTCTCCTGCCAGCGCATCACGCGCACATTCACCCGTTTGATCTCCCCGCTCATCCCCGGAACCGGACTGTAATAGGTTTCCCCGTGAAGAACAGAAAATTTGTCGCTGTTATAGGTTTCATTATAAATGTGCGCGCCCACAGAATCGAGGAAAGGACGCCCGATTTGCATCTCCAGATCGGAACCCGTATAGATCTGACCCGCGGCCAATTCCCCGACGGCGGGAAAACAAATCCGTAACCGAATCCTGCCGCTCGCATCCTCCGCCAAGATCGTCTGGCCGGACGCCGAAAGCCGAAAACGGGCCGAATAAATTTTGACGCTTTCGCCGGAAATGACCGCGGCTTCCCCGACGGCGGCGGTAAGGCGGCCGTCGGCAGTTTGATACGTACCGTCGGCAAGACGGATAAGCCCGGCATACGCCGAATCTCCCGCCAGCGCGGCGCTCACGTCGGGCGCGCCGTAACGCCGCCCGTCGTCGAATCCGGTCAAGTTTTTGTTATAGCGGATAGAACCGGATAAATTGTTATACTTTCCGCTGGCGAAAATAACCAAATCGCCCCGCGCGTCCTCGGTCAACCCCTCCAGCTTGTCCCCGGTCAGCTTTTTTGTCCCGGTATAGTTCAAAACAAAGTCAAAAAACGTCTTATTGCCGGAAAGATTATCGTAGTGCGCGTAATAGGGTTCTGCCGCCAGTTCAAAATCATACTCGCTGACCAGCAGATCCACATACGCTTTGATTTTATCATAATCGTCCGGTCCGCATGTAAATTTTCTTTGAAGCACCCCGTCGCTCTGCTCGGTCGGTTCAAAGCGCATCGCTCCGTTGGCATAATAGGCTAAGTCAGGAAACGCCGCTTCGCCCGGCGCATAGGTTTTCAACCGCCAGAGAACCATGGCGATCTCAGCGCGGGTCATCGTGTCGTTTCCGGCAAACCGGCCGCCATCCTTACCGGTAATCAGACGCTGACCATAAACCGTCTCTACGGCGGAGCGGTAAACATCCGGAATCTCCGCGTAATCCGCAATCGAAGCGGAATCTGCAAAAGAAGCGGTCAGTTTCAGCCTTTTCCCGGCTTTGGCCAGCACCGCCGCCATGTCGTAGCGGGTAACGGCAGCCTCAGAAGCGGCGGGATCGATCTTGGTATCTTTCAGCCAGCCGGCTTCACGGGCGGCGTCTACATAAGGGCCGTACCAAGTGTCCCCCGCGCCCACCGTCACCTCCGGAAAAGCCACCCGTCCCACCAAGGTGAGAAATATCTGCGCGGTAACGGTACCGGCAGGGTCAAAACGCCCGCCGCCGACGCCGTTAATGAGATTCTCGTCCGCCATCTCCATAATGGCGGAATAAGCCCAGTGGCCGGCGGGAACATCGGAGAAATCAGACGTATCATAAGCCAAAACCGAGATACTCCCCAAACAAAAAGCCAAAATCAAACTTATGAAAAAAAACCGGCGTTTCACTTCAATACCTCCGTTTCATCTTTCTATCCTTATTGGACGCAAAACGCGCCGACGCTTGCTCTGCCTATCATTTTATCATATGGAAAATATTTTTACAAGCACAGAAATAAAAGCGGTTTTGCAAAACCGCGCAAAATTTTTCCCTGTTTGAACGCAAAAAATCCCGAACGCTTTTGCGTCCGGGATTTTTGGAGCTGCTAGCCGGAGTTGAACCGGCGACCTCATCCTTACCAAGGATGCGCTCTACCAACTGAGCCATAGCAGCAAAACGACCGCTTATTATTATATCAACTGTTTTGCGCTTTGTCAACAATTATTTTTGTGAAAATTCCATCTTCTTTTTTTGAGGCCGCCCGACAGGCGGTCCTCTTTTTTTTGCCGGAAATAACGCGCTTTTTCATTTCCCGTCCGTGTCGGCGCAAAGCGGCGAAAAAATTTGCTTTTCGGACGTGCGCACAGCGACAGTCCTTTCATCTGAGGGCGGGTAAAATCAAAGAACACCACAGAAAAAGGAGCATACAAAATGAAGGACTTTCAAAACACCCCCTATGGCCGGGCTGCCGCCTCGGTAGGCGGTTTTTTTGAGCGCGCCCGCGAGCGGCTTCAAAAAAAGAGCGACGGGGAGATCATAGCCGGCTGGATCCGCGGATTTTTCGCCGCGCTTTCCCCCGCTCTGTTCTGCGCGGTGCTCTCGGTCAAGACCATGCCGCTTTTTACATATCCGCTCGGCATCGCGCTTGTCGCGGCCGCCGGCGACGAAACGCTGTTTTTCGCGCTCGGCGGGATCGCCGCCGCGCTGCTTTCCAAAAACATTCCGCTGGGCATCGGCCTCATCGCCTGTCTTGGCCTGCGCTTCGCTTTTTCGCGCCTCTTTGCCTCCGACAGCCCACTGTCCCGCAAAATACGGCTGTCCGAGCGCATTGAAACCCTGAAGCGCGAAAAACGCACGTTCCGGGATTTTCTGTCCGGGTTTAACGAGGGCGCGGCGCTTCGGCTGGCGGTCTCCTCGCTCGCCGCGTTCACAATGGGCATGATGCGGCTGGTCGGCGGCGGCTTCTCGCCCGGCGACCTTGTGGGCACCTGCGTGGCCGTCGCTTTTTGTCCCTGCCTTACCTATTTATATATCGGCTGTTTGCAGGGCGGTGAAAAAAGCAGCGTCCGATACCAAGTAGGTCTTATTTCCCTGCTTGTCTCGTTCGTCTTTGCGCTGAGCGATCTGCATCCGCTCGGATTTTCGGTTTCGACGCTGGCTGCCGCGCTCATTTCGTATCTGATGGCGCGAAAGGCAAATCCGATGACCACCTCGCTCTTCGCGCTGCTCTCGATTCTCGCGGCCGAACCCGCGCTCTCGCCCGCGTTTGCCGTATCGGCCGCGGCGGCGGCGCTGCTTTTCGCGAAATCCAAGCTGTACGCCCTGTGCGCGGGTTCTCTTTCGTTTGCCGGATTGACCTTTTTTACCGGCGGTCTTCCGCTCTTTACCGGCAGCTTTTTGGAATACATAACCGGCGTTTTGCTTTCGCTGTCAATTCCAAACGGCGCGGCTGAAAAGCTTTTGCCCTTTTTCGGGGCCGCGCGGAACCATCAAAAAATCGAAAATGAAATTCTTTCATATAAAGAAAAGGAAAACCGGGACGCGCTCGCGGAGATTTCCGCTTCCTTTGAAGCGCTCTCGAAAACGTTTTTCGAGCTATCGGATACCAATACCCGCATCGGCGTTTTTGACATACGGCAGCTTTGCGACCGCGTATGCGACCGGCACTGCCGTACCTGCGCCGCGTGCGAACTCTGCTGGGAAAGGGACTATGCCGTGACTTTGGATACACTCAACAAAATCAGCGCGCGCATATACAAAAACGGAAGCGTGCGGCGCGAAGATCTTCCGCCCGAATTTTTGGCGCGCTGCAAAAGCGCCGATCGTATTTTGGCCGATATTGAAGAAGAAAATACGCGGATGCTGCGCGAGCTTCTGCGCGAGGACAAAAGCCGCGCGTTCGCGGTGGATTACGCCGTGTTTTCGCGCGTTTTGACCGAAGCGCTTCAAAAAAACGAAGCCGAGTACGCGCCGAACTCCGAAGCGCGCGCAAGGGTGCTGGAGGCGCTTGAAAAAATCGGGTTTTCAGCCGACAGCATCGGCGTTTTCGGCAGCCGGCGCAAGAGCGTCTATGCGTTCCGGCTGGGCAGCGGCGCGATGAAATGCAAAGCCGAAACGCTGAAAAAGGCGCTTGCGTCCGCTGTCGGCGGCTGCGTGGAGGACCCTGTGTTTGAATTTGCGGACGGGGGCATCAACATGATCTGCCGCGCCGCGCCCGCGTACAAGGCGACCTTCTGTCTGTCCTCACGCGCGGCGGAGAGCAGCGGCGAAAACGGCGACCGCGTGCTTTCATTTGACAACAAAAACGGCTATTTTTACGCGCTGGTCAGCGACGGCATGGGCAGCGGGCGGCCGGCCGCGGACAAAAGCCGCGCGGCGGGCATCTTTCTTGAAAAGATGCTGCGCGCCGGAAACAGCGTTTCCTCAGGCGTCGAAATGCTGTCCGCGTTCGCCCGTTCGGGCGGCGGCGAGGTTTTCACGACCGTGGATCTATTCGAGCTTGACTGCATCACGGGCAAATGCGCCTTTATCAAGAGCGGCGCCGCGCCCTCCTTTGTCAAGCGGGGCAAGCGCCTCTTCAAAATCCGTTCCAAGACTTTTCCGATCGGAATTCTGGAGGATGTGGACGCCGAAAAAACCGCGTTTGACTGCGAGGACGGGGATGCGGTGGTCATGCTGAGCGACGGCGTGACCGAGGACATTGAAGAACCGCTCTGGCTGTGCGAATTTTTAATGTCGGCCGACCTCTACGCGCAAAACGCCGCTGAGAAAATCTTGGAAGAAGCCAAAAAACACACGCTCTGCCGGGACGATATGTCGGCCGCCGTGATTTTGATCCGCCGCGCCGAAGAGGCAAGGGAAAAAGCCGTATAAGCAGGGCGGAAAGAAACGGACGGCGTTCCGCCGGAAAAACAGCGATTTTCTTTTCACGCGATTTTGAGTTCTCCTCCTAAAAAGCATCCCGTACCCGCTGAAAAAAAGGCGGATACGGGATGCTTTGATTTTCTCCAAAAAACCAAGGTTTTTTGGAGATGGGGCGCGTATAGGCGTGAGGAGGCACCAGGCGCAAGCCGGGAGGAGTCCTGACGCCACAAGGAGAACCCCTTTCCGAAGGGCG
>URDS01000038.1 GCA_900546635.1 uncultured Eubacteriales bacterium
CAGAGTGCGGCCAAATCCAGTTCTCCGCCGATTGTTACCGTCGGATTTGCGTTTGTTACTGTAATGATTTGAGTAAACTTATAGGCCTCTATCATCGCGCGGAGATTATCTGTTTCACTGCGGTAAAAGCTGTTGCTTTCGGTGAGAAGCCCGCGCTGGAAGAGTGTGTTTGGGCTTTCATCTGCGGTGGATGCATCCGGTTCAAATATGGCGGCGACTAAGTAGACGTCCGATGTGTCGGTGAGAAACGCATAGGCGCCGTTTTCAAATGTGACCGCCACGGCGGTATCCGACAGGGAAATTGTGCTGCCGAGCGTATATTTCTTTAGATTCAGCGACATGCCAGCCGGAATTTTGAGGTATTCCAGCCCATGCGCGTCCGTATGTGCGAGTATTTCGTTAATGTGAGGGGTATCGGCTGGGAGAATATAGCCGGTGGGCAGGGAACGACTTGCCGTGACTGTGTCAAATTGACGGAAAGTTGCCGTGGCGTTTTCATCTTTATAGGTGCCGTCAACATAGACAGAGGGGCAGGGGACGGTATAGGTTGCCTTGCCTGTCATGGTTGTTTTCAGCGCAAAAATACGGTTTTCATCATAGGCGACGACGCCCGTCGCCTCTCTTGCCGCCGCAACGTCGCGCGCAAGCTGACCGTCGGCGGCGAGAACTTCGGATACAACCGCTTTCAGCCCCGTTACATGAGCAAAAACGCGGCGGGCGTAGTGTCCTTTTCCGTTCCAGATGCCCATGACTTCAATTAGAAAACTGTAAGAGCCGCGCGTAGCCGCATAGCACTGCGCGGTGGACGGATTGGCCGCGGGGGCGTAATAGACGCTTGGCCGCAGTCCGCTTTTCGCAGTTGTTTCCATCAGGCTGTATATCATTTGATTTCCTTTGCTGTTGATGACGTTCACACTGCCGTCGGCGATTCCTTCGGTATCGGCGAGCGGCGTATTGACGGTGCCGGCGAAAGAAAAGCAAACGTCGTCGATGTCGGAAATTGAGTTGTCTGCGGGATCCACTGTGAGTACGCCGCTGTCCTCGTGGCAGTCTACATATACCGTCGGCATGAACTGACGATATACGTATACCAGATTTGCTGCCGAGGGATGGAAAAGCGAGATGAGGTCGCGGTTGGGATTTACATTGTCGGCATATGTGCGTTTAAAGCGCTGGAGATTATCAGGCGTACCTGCCGGAACGAGAATCACGGCGCCGATTTTATCCAGTATTTCCTCACCGTATGCGCCGCTCAAGGCAACGCCGAAGTTGAGAACGCCCTCTTCTCCGGCCGGTTCGTTGCCGTGGACGCCGCCTGAAACCATCAAAATGTCGCGCACGCCTTTTCTGCGGACAATTTCACCGGCTTCCTCAAATGTTGCGCCTGCGGGGATTTCGTCCTTGGTGAAAACCAGCACCGGCGTTTGATTGCCGTATTCGGTGTCGGCAAACGGATAGAAAACGTAGAGCCATTCACAAGCAGCGTCCATTTCATCTACAAAGGCGCAGAGTTCGGCATTGCGCATAAAGGTACGACTGTCTGCGTGCAGGGTGAAAGTTGGGGTCGTAAAAGGCGTATAGCCGACCAGTTCGTCGGTGCCGTAGAAGCTTTCCATAACTTCATCGGTCATGTTAGAACTGACATTTTCCATATAACTGTCCGCAATAAAAGGTTCGAGAGCCAGTGCGTATGTATGACTTTCTTCTTTGCCGCTGACATAAAAATATTTGGTTTTGTAGTCGCTGCCGCCGTTTCCATAATAAACTTTGAAGTAATAGAGACCGGGCGTCAGCGACACCTCGGCATAATTTTTGCCGCCGTCTGCTCCGTAGGTTATACCGTCTGTGATTTTTGTGTTGGTTTCGCCGTAGCGGTAAATGACGATTTTCGGCTGTACTTGGTCTGCGCCGAGCGGATTGTAGTAGTCGATGTGAATCCGCGTGCTGTCATGATAACCTGTATAGTTTACGCGGTAGATTACAGAATCGTTTGTGACCGTGCGCACGAGCGTCTCGCCTCCAGTCGATGTGTAGTTTATACTGCCGGTGCTCTCAGGATCGTTTACGGTGAGGATCACCTTTCCGTTTTCCGGTTTGCCAAAGACGGTGAGCGCGACCGTGCCGCTGAAACTGTCTGCCGCCAGCGAGGACGCCGCGCCGAGTGTCAGGCTGCCGCCTCCTGAAACAGAGGATGCGCAGATATTGCCGCCGAGAGTCAGACTGCCGCCGGCCGACAGGTCGATTGCGGTTTTTTCTCTCACACTTCCGGCGTTTCCGCTTTTGAGCGTTATGCCGCTTCCTTCACCTACGCGGGCGGCATTCAGAGCCACCGCGCCGGCAACATCACCGCCGTCCAGAAGAATGGTTGCCGCGCCGGTAACCGTTCCGCTGGTTTCGTTTTGCCCGTTGCCGTTGATACCGTAAACGGTTGTGAGGTTGTAGTAGCCGACTTTTCCGCCGTAACAGCTTGTTTTTGCGGTGCCGTCAATCGTGCCGCTGCGTGCACCTGCCGACAGCGTGACTTTGACTTCGCCGCCGTACATGTCAGCGGCAGAATGGCCGACAACATCGCCGCCAAAGCCGCCCGCATAGACGGATCCGGGGATATAGGCGTTGTCCCGGATGACAACTTTGACGCTGCCCGTGACCGTTCCGCTTTGCGCGCCGGCGCAGACATAGGTAGAGGCGCCAGCGGGAGCGGTAAAGACCGCGTTATCACGGATCGTGACCGAAATTCCGCCGTCGCCGGTGGTTACGCCGCCTGTGTAACCTCCGCCGTAGACATGGCGGTAAAGATGCGCGTTTTCGGAAACGTCAATCGTAATGTCACCGTTTGTTGTGATGTTGGCGTAACGCGACGCACCTAAAATGTTGGAATAAATCTCGGCGTTTCCGTAGATAGAAATATAGATATTGCCGTTGAACGGATAGGCCGTTCCGCCCGAAATGCCGACAAGTCCGCCGACGACACCCGGCGCCGCGGAATTATAGGATACACGCGCGCTGCCGCCGATATTTAGATAGGCGTTGCCTTGAAAGCCGCCGCGGTAACCGCCGCCGGCGATCGTGTGCAGGACTTCGCCGCCCTCAAAAGTGACATGGCTGTCTCCGGTGAAGGTCCCTTGCCAGTTGCCGCCGAAAATGCTGTGCCATGTACCGCTGCGAACCGTGAGATGAACGCTTTTGGCATTCGCGGCGGCGTAGAGATAACAACCGATGAGCGAGGGATACGCTCTTTCGTTTGATGTGCTTGTTGTGGTGCAGACGACATTTTCACCAATGGTCAGCGCATAGCCGCGCGCGGCGATCATTTGGGGAACATCCGATGCGTTGCAGAGCGTAATGCCATGCCATTCGGTTTCCGTTCCCATGCCGAGTACCTGTGAAGCTTGTGTGGAGGTCGCAGACGTTCGGTAAGAGAGGCACAGCTTGGCGCCGTTTGTTTTGGCATAATTGACGTCCTCCCAAAGCGAAGTCAGCGTGATTTTTCCGGCAGCGGCCGGTAAATTTAAGCCGGAGGTGATAGATGTTTCACCGGTGACAACAATTGTACCGCCGTCTGGCAACGCGGCCGCCGCATCTTTCAGCGTGGTATAAGCACCCTCTGTATTTCCTGTCCCATCCAGAAAAACCACATTTTCTGCGCTTACTGCGGCACAGAGCAGACAACTGCAGCAGAACAGCGCCATCAGAAAAACGGATACTTTTTTCATAAAAATACACCTCTGAACCCAAATTTTTTATTCTATATTCACTATATCACATCTTGTACTTGACGTAAAATACATATTTTGCTACAATATCATATATTAAAATGTATAAGGAGCGGATATGGAACTTCTGCAACTGCGATATTTTCGGGACGCGGCGCGGTTTGAGAATTTTTCCAAGGTGGCCGAGAAGTATTATGTACCGCAGTCCTCCATCAGCCACACGATCGCGCGACTGGAGGAGGAACTCGGCGTCAAGCTGTTTACCCGCAGCGGCCGTCGTGTCATGCTCAATGACTGCGGCAGGGCATTTTATGAGGAGATCAGCGCGGGACTGATGAAAATTGACAACGGCGTTCGCCGTGTCGGGGATTTGCACAATTACACAGTGCGGCTGGCTTCGATTGAGGGGACGATTGCGGTCATTCCGATGGTGGATGCTTTTCAGCGCATGAATCCCGATGTTAAAATTATATTTGGCAATCCTTCGGAGCGTCTTAAGGGCAATCTGTTTTATGATGTGCGCATCGGCACGCTTCCTTATCCGAACGATATGACGGATGCGCGCATGCCCTTGTTTGAGGAGCGGATTTTGGTTGCCATGGCCAAGACGCATCCGCTCGCGCAAAAGGAGAGCGTTACGTTTGATGAGATTTGCGATCTTCCGCTCATTGGACTCTATCCCGGAGAAAAACTGTATCGACAGATGCAGGCGTATTTTGAATTGCATGAATACACGCCGAATATAAAAATTGAAACCAGCAATCATGCTTCGGTGTCTGAGTTTGTACGCTGCGGGTTCGGCATTGCTTTTGTGCCGGAGATCTCATGGGCGGATGTCGCTGCCGCGGATGTTCGATTGCTGCCGATTTCGGATTTTGACTGCAAACGTACAATCTATATTTGTTGGCCGAAGGACACGCCGCAGAGCGAGGCGACAAAGCGATTTGTTGATTTTGCCGTCACTCATTTCAAAAAGCAGTGAAAAAGCGCGCCTCGGCGCGCTTCAGTATGTCAAAAAAGTGAAAATCGTAAATGAAATACGTTTACAAGGCGGACATGCGCCGCCTTGTAAACACCTTACAGGCGCGCGAGTGCCGCCAATAGCGGCGCGAAGGCGCGAGCGAACGCGCCCCATCGTCGAAAAACCTTAGTTTTTCGACGGTCAGACCACGCGATTATCGCGTGGTTGCAGCATGTCAAAAAAGCTTGTTTTTTCGGCGGTCGGCTTTTCCCGTTTTGCGGGAAATTTTATTTATGATTTGTTACACTTTCAGCGTATATTCTGTTTTTTCGATCAGACGGTCGGCTTTTTTCATGACATATCGTCTGATGAACTCTATAAGTACACAGAGGGCGTAAATGCCTATTGTTGTTATAATTAAATTAAGGATCAGATATTGGCTTGTCCAATAATTTGAGGTTTGAAAGACATCTCTATACAACCATTTTGAAATCAGCGGATTTTCGTGAATGATATATGTGCTGAACGCGCATGTCGCGAGAAAGTTGATTCTTTTACTGTTTTTTACAGTCAGTCCGTGAAAAATTTCAAACAGTGCGACGGCGCCGATAAGATTGAAAACAGAATTGTAATAGAAAGCATTTTCCGAAAACAGACTGAAAAAATAGGTTGCCACCGAACATAAAACAAAAACGAGTGTACTCTTTGAAACGGATTTAAAGCCGCTGCAATGGAGATTGATATACCCACCGGTTGATATAGGGTGAGAAAATTTGTGATTCCGTAACCGTTGTCTTTTACCGTTATATTTGTGAAAAAGGTCGGCCATATGTAGAAAAAGAACAAAAGAATCATCAACAATATCTGAAACTGCCGCTTGTTTATGGACTGAACAACCTTGTTTATATAGGGAATGAGCAAAAACAGTATACAATATATAATGACAAACCATCGGTTGGAGATAGATGCAACGCTTAATTTTATGGTTTCTGTATTGATTTGAGGATGACTGATGATGAACCACCCAAAGAATATCAGAACTCCGTATACCAACGTCAAATACAGGATTTTCAGTATTTTGGAAATGCGAATTCCATTTTTCCTGCACATAAAATATCCGGTTATAACGATAAAGGTATTGACGGAGGCAATACACAGACTTTCGGCAATATGAATCAGGTGATAGTTGACGGTACCGACCGGGATGTTACTCAGTGCTCCGCCGATATAGCCGTTGCAGTAATGCAGTACAAGGATCATGATTGTCAGGATAACTTTTAAAAGTTCAAAATTGGAATTTCTTATCTTCTCATTCATATGCATTTCCTTGTGTTTTTATTTCTTTCGAGGCTATATAACATATAATACGAATACTTAAAGCCGTCTTGAACTGCCGTCAGGTTTGTGTGCTTGCTTTGGAGGCGGCGCATAGAAAATCCATGGCTTCAAGATATCCGTCAAAGCCGTGACCGGCAATGGTTTTTTTAGCGGCAAGCGATACGTAGGAAACTTTTCGGAAATCCTCACGCGCATTCACATCTGAAATATGCACTTCAACCGTCGGCAGGCCGACGGCTTTCAGCGCGTCGAGAATCGCAACGCTGGTGTGCGTATAGGCGGCGGGATTGATCACAATGCCGTCGAAATGTCCGTATGCGCGCTGAATTTCATCCACAATCTCGCCTTCGTGATTGGACTGAAAGCAGCGGACGGAAATGCCTGTTTTTTCTCCGTGCGCCTCAATTTTTTTGATGAGATCGTCATAGGTGCTTTTGCCGTAAATATCCGGCTCCCGGATTCCCAGCATATTCAGATTCGGGCCGTTAATCACCAGAAGTTTCATATTTTGCTCCAGTTCCTTTCTTTGAAAGCCGAAAGCGCTTTCGCGGCGCTCTCATTTGCGCTGTCACATTCGGGTATGATGATGTCCGCGAGCGCCTCGTAAATCGGCGCGCGCTCGGCATACATCTGCTTGAGTGTCTCCGCGCTGCTTGACAGCGGCCGCCCGTCGGTCGCGAGATTGCACAGTGCGCGCCGCAGATATACGATGCATCCGTTTTGCCGCAGGGCGTCTCGGTTTTCGGCGCGCAAAACGGTGCCGCCGCCGCAGGCGATGATGCAGCCGCCCATTTCGGCGGTTTCAAGGCAGATTTCAGTTTCCAGGTCTCGGAAATACTGCTCGCCCCGCGTGCGGATGACCTCTCCGGCGGGCATGCCCGCGCGCTTTTCCAGAATCAGATCAAGGTCATAGAGCGGGCGTCCGGTTTTTTCGGCCAAAATTTTTCCGACCGTACTTTTCCCGCAGCCCGGCATCCCGATCAGCACGAGATTGGAGAGCGATTGCAGCATAGTTGCCAGCACGGCGGAGATTTCGGTTTCCGAATGCTTTTGTCCGCGGAAATAGCCGTCTGCGTAGGCGGCCTGCGCCACCAGCATCGCAAGGCCGCCCGCGCTGGGGATCCCGCGCTTTTCCGCTTCCAGAACAAGGCGGGTGCGCAGTGGATTGTAGATCACGTCTATCACGCCTGTGAGCGCGGGTAGTTTGGAAAGGTCAAGTGGGCATGCGGTGAGATTCGGAAACATGCCGACCGGCGTTGTATTGATCAGAATTTCCGCGTCGGCGCACATATTTTGGAGGTTTTCATAGTTGACGCTGCCTTTTCTTGATACGACGGTCACTTTACGCGCCCCGCAGGCCGCGGCAGCGGCGCGCGCCGTTTTGGAGGTGCCGCCGCCGCCGAGAATGACGACGTGTTTTTTGTCAAGCGAAATGCCCGCGCGGCGGCAGAGAAACAGAAATCCGTCAAAATCGGTATTGAAGCCGAAAAGACTGCCTTTGTAATTGGCAACGGTGTTGACCGCGCCGATACGCAGAGCTTCACCGTCCAAAAAGTCACAGAGCGGCATTACGTCCTGCTTATAGGGAATGGTGACGTTTACGCCGTCAAAATCCCGCGCGCGCATAAAGGGAACCAGCGCGTCTTTTTCAAGCTCGCACAGCGTGTAGTCGGGATTGCCGAGCAGCTTATGGATTTTGGGGGAATGGGAGTGGGGCAGATGCGCTCCGACGATTGCGTACCGCATGTCAGACCTCGGAGTAGCAGCCGAGGAAAGAGCCGCCCTCGTATTCGGCGTCGAACAAGTCGAGCGTCTCAATGAGACCGTCCGAATAGAGCGAGGAATCAAAATCCAGATAGAACATGTATTCAAAATCCTTGCCTGGGATCGGCCGGCTTTCGATTTTGGAGAAGTTTACGCCGAGGGTGGCAAATTTGGAGAGAATCGTGAACAGCGAACCGGGCGTATGGGGCAGGGTGAACATAATGCTGGTTTTGTTTGAGCCGGGATAGATCTCAAGTTCCTTGGAAATGCAGATGAAGCGCGTGTAGTTGTTGTCGCTGTCCGCAATGCCGTCGGCAAGCTTAGTCAGGCCGTACATGGCCGCGCAGGCTTCGTTGCAGATCGCGGCCGCGTCGGTGCGCTTGCTTTCCGCAAGCATTTTGGCCGCTGTAGCCGTGTTGGCGCATTCGGTAATTTTGACATTCTTGCCGAGCGATTTCAGAAATTCCTGACACTGCCCGATGGCCTGCGGATGCGAGAAAACTTCGCGGATGTCCGCAAGCTTTGTGCCTTTTTTGGCGGAAAGCGTATGGTCGATGCGCAGTTTGATGCTTTTGACAATGTAGAATTTATGGCGTTTCATCAGGTCATAGACCTCGGTGACCGAGCCGTGCAGGTTGTTGCTGATCGGCAGAATGCCGTACCGGCAAAAACCGCTGGCAACGGCGTTGAAAACGCCCTCAAAGGTACCCATATACATAATGCTCGGTATGGAGAAAAGTTTTTCGGCCGCAACCTGCGAATAGGCGCCCTCGGTTCCCTGACAGGCAACGGTGCAGGTCGTGGGCAGCATTTTCGGTGTTTTCTCGGCGGCGTCGCGGATTTTTGCAGCAAGGCTTCCGCCCGCGCCGAGCCGTGCGGTTTGGTAGGAGCGCGACACTTCAAACAGCGTGGTATACAGCACTTTTGTATAGGTGGCCATGCGGCTGTCCATGTCCTTGGTCAGGCGCGCGACGATTTCACGCTCGCGTCCCGGATAGGCGACCGGCAGATTGTTTTCTTTCTTGTATTCCGCGATATTTGCGCAGAGTTCCATTCGCTTTGCGAAAGCTTCGCGGATTCCGTCGTCAATTTTGTCAATCTGATTTCTTGCTTCATTCATGTCCATGGGTTTCTACCTCACTTAAAATATCAAGTATGCACAGCGCGGTGACTGCTTCCGCGACGGGAACGGCGCGCACTGCGATGCAGGGGTCGTGTCTGCCGTGAATTTGCAGTACGGCATTTTCACCGGTGCGAAGATTCACGGTTTGCTGTTCTTTGTAAATGGAGGGCGTGGGCTTTATTGCGATGCGGAAGAGAATCGGCATGCCGTTTGTGATGCCGCCCTGTATACCGCCGCTGTGGTTGGTCGCAGTGACGATTTTTCCGTTTTGATACGCAAAGGGATCGTTGTGTGCGCTGCCCAGCATATCGGCCGCCGCAAAGCCGCTGCCGAACTCCACGCCGCGCACGGCCGGTATGCCGAACAGCGCGGCGGCCAGCCGGTTTTCAACGCCGTCAAACATCGGATCGCCGCAGCCGGCCGGCATACCGGTGACGGCACATTCTATAACGCCGCCGACCGAGTCGCCCTCTTTTTTTGCGGCCTGGATTTTGTTCTGCATGGCGTCGCCCGCTTCATTGGATAAAACGGGGAAGGCTTTTCTTCCCGCTTCGTGCAGCCGGGCTTTTGGGTTTAGCGGATCGAACGGCGTATCCGAAACGCCGGCAGCTTTTGCAAGGTGCGCACCGATCTCGATACCGCGGCGTGAAAGAATCTGGAGCGCGATCCCGCCGGCTGTGCAGAGCGGCGCGGTGAGCCTGCCGGAAAAATGGCCGCCGCCGCGGATGTCGTTTTTGCCGCCGTAACGGACAAAAGCCGTATAATCGGCATGTGAGGGGCGGGGAAGATCCCGAAGGTTTGCATAATCGCCCGAGCGCGTGTCCTTGTTGCGGATGATAGCGGTGATCGGCGCCCCGGTCGTTACGTTTTCGTACAGACCGCACAAAAATTCGGGTATATCGTCCTCGCACCGTGCGGTGGAAAACGCGTTGCGCCCCGGTGCGCGCCGCTTTATAAAGGCAAGGAGCGCTTCCATGTCGATTCGCTCGCCTGCGGGTACGCCGTCCAGCGTCATACCGATTGCATCGGCGTGCGATTCGCCGAAAATTTCAACGGTTATGTGTTTGCCCATCTGTGAGGACATGGCATTTACCTCCGAGTTTCTGAAAGTCTTCAAAAAAGGACGGATAGGATTTTGCGACGGCTTCCGCGCCGCGCACGACCGCGCCGTCTGCGGTTTTGGTTGCCAGAATCGCCGCGCTCATGGCAATGCGGTGGTCGTTTGCCGCGCAGCATATACCGCCGCAAAGCGTGCCGCCGCGTATGGTGAATCCGTCCGGCTGACATTCGATGCGGCCGCCGAGCGCGCGGATCATTTCGGCGGTGGTATGCAGACGGTCGCTTTCCTTGATTTTCAGGCGCGCGCCGCCTCGGATTTGGCTGACGCCGTCGGCCGCTGCTAAGGCGGCGGCAAGCGCGGGAAGCGCGTCGGGCATATCTTCGCCGTTAAAGGAAACGGCGCGCAGCGGCGCTGTGGTGACGGTAATCCTGTCGCTGTGCCACTTTACCGACGCGCCGGCTTCGGCAAGGACGGCGACTGCGTTTTTATCCCGCTGCAATGCGTTGGGCGACAGACCCGTGACGGTTACATTGCCGCCGAGCGCGCCGGCGCACAGCCAGAAGATCGCGTTTGACCAGTCTCCCTCCGCTGTGTAGTCCGGAACGGCGTGAAAGCGCTGTCCGCCCGGCACGCGGTATCCCCATGCGGCTTTTTCGATTTGAATGCCGAAGAGGCGCAGCGTTTTGAGCGTCATATCCACATAACCGGCGGAGACCAGCGGCGTTGTCAGGCGGATCTCACTGTCTCCCGCAAGCAGAGGCAGGGCGAAAAGCAGTCCGCTGATGTATTGGGAACTGACATTCCCCAAAATCTCATAGACGCCGCTCTTCAGTCTGCCGCGGCAAAAGACGGGGAGAAAATTGCCGGATACCTCGGCGCCTCCGGCGCGCATGGCCTCGCACAACGGCTCGAACGGTCGGCGGCGCAGGCCTGGCGCGCCGTCCATCGTATATGCGTCGTACAGTGCCGCCGCCACGGGCAGCAGCAATCTGGCCGTGGTTCCGCATTCGCCCGCAAACAGCGCAGGCGCGCCGCTTTTTCTCAGATTGCCCTTGATCTCGGCGCGCCAACCGTCCCGCTCGCTGTGAAAGGAGATGCTTGCGCAGAGCGCGCAGAGCGCATCGGCTGTTGCTTTGATATCGTCGGAAAGCGTAGTAAAACGAATGCATGAGCAGCCGTCTGAAAGCGCGGCGGCAATCAGAAATCGGTGGACATCGGATTTTGAGGAGATCGCGCGGATGGAGCCGGACAGCGGGGTGTTTTCGATTTGAATATCCATATACGCCTCACAATCCCGCGTCGATCAGGGCGCGCACGTCGGAAGCGGGACTTTTCCGAATGACGCTGTCGCCGATACATTCGGGAATAATCAGGTTAATAAAAGCGCCGTCCGATTTTTTATCGGAGAGGGTGAGCGCGGCAAGCGTATCCGCGTCAAAATCACAGCGATCGGGCAGGGAACATGCGCAAAGCGCCCGCTCTATGCGCGCCGCGGTTCCCGCGGCAGCCATGCCGAACTGTTCCGCGCCGCGCGCAACGACGGCCATGCCGATGGCTACCGCGTGTCCGTGCGTGATACGAAAATTCGACGCGGCCTCTACCGCGTGTCCCACGGTATGACCGAGGTTCAATAGCTGCCGTTGTCCCCGGTCAAATTCATCGGCGGACACAACGTCTCGCTTGATCTCGACGCAGCGGGCGATCAGCGCCTCTAAGTTTTCATTTTTATAATTCTGGATCCGCTCAAACAGCGCTTCATCGCAGATCACGCCGTATTTCAGCATTTCAGCAAGGCCGTCCTGCCATTGAAGCGGTTTCAGCGTTTGAAATGTATCCGTGTCGCAGAGCACCAGCTTTGGCTGATGGAATGCGCCGCACAGATTTTTTCCGTGTGAGAGATCGACGGCGGTCTTTCCCCCGACCGAGGAATCCACGGCGGCGAGCAGCGTGGTCGGCAGTTGAACATAATCCACGCCGCGCAGAAATACGGCCGCCGCAAATCCTGCCATGTCGCCGGTTACGCCGCCGCCGAGCGCTAAGATCAGATCGCTGCGGCAGAAATGCTTTTGCGCAAGCGTTTCTAAAAGCTGCTCAAGCGTGGAGAGCCGCTTTTGCGCTTCGCCGTTTGGAAAAATAAAGGAAGAGCAGTCAAATCCGGCGCTCTGCACAGCGCGCGCAAGACGGTCGCCGTACAGCGGAAAAACAAGGTCGTCCGATACGATCATGACGCGCTTGCCCGGAGCGATTTTGGCGATTTCGGTTCCGGCCTTGTCAAGCAGGCCGGCGCCGATGTGTACGTTATATTCTGTACTGGTATGGATCGGGATGGTTGTCATTTTTTTCCTCACAGTCTGTCGGCTTCGATTTTTCGGGCGTTTCCGTCGGCGAGCAGCGTGTGCATCGTTTGTCTGTCCTCGTTGTCGAGCGCCTTTTTGTATTTTTGAAGATTTTCAATCAGTTCTTCGATCATACCGGAAAGGTTTTCGCGGTTTTCAAAAAACAGTTCGGTCCACATATCCGGATTCAGCCTTGCAACGCGCGTCATGTCCCGAAACGAACCGGCCGAAAAGCCGCCGTGCTCGGTTGCGTATTTGCCCTGTACATAGGCGCTGGAAACGACGTGGGCAAGCTGAGAGGTAAACGCAATGATTTTATCGTGCCGCGAATAGGTGCTGCGCGTGATACGGCAAAAACCGATGGCGCGGCAGAGTTCGGATACCGTTTCAATGGCCTGTGCGTCTGCGCAGTATTCCGTGCAGAGAATCATGGAAGCGCCCTCGAAAAGGGAAGCGAAAGCGTAATCAAAGCCGCTGTGTTCGATTCCGGCCATCGGATGTCCGCCGATGAAGCGGAGCGAGGTGCCGGAGACCAGAGCGCCGATTTTGTTGCAGACCTCGGTTTTGATGCCGCAGGTGTCAAGCAGAATGGCATTCTGCTTGAAAACGCCGAGATTGCTGCGGACAAATTCAATCGCGGCTTCCGGGTAGAGCGCAATGAGGATAAGGTCGCAGTTTTTGATGTTTTCGGCCGTAGCCGCCTCGTCGATTGCGCCGACCTCCAGCGCCCGTTCGACAACCGCAGCGTCCGCGTCCGCGCCGATTACCGTATGCAGTGTACGCTCCTTGATCGCTTTTGCAAACGAGCCGCCTATAAGTCCGAGTCCGCAGATGAAAATCTTCATATCTTTTTGTCCTTTATTCATAGTATAGCAGCTTTCGGTCGATTTTTCAATCATCCTTTGTATGCGTAAGGACGCACGGCCTCAACCGCCTGCATCACGTCGTCAAACGCTTCGGGCGTCAGCGACTGCTTGCCGTCGCAGAGCGCATGCGCGGGATCGTTGTGTACCTCCACAATCAGGCCGTCCGCGCCGGCGGCGGTGGCCGCGATGCACATCGGTTTGACAAGCCGCGCAACGCCGGTCGCATGGCTTGGGTCGATGATAACAGGCAGATGCGTGCGTTCTTTCAGCACCGGGATCGCACAGAGATCAAGCGTGTTGCGCGTGGTGGCCGTTTCAAAGGTGCGTATGCCGCGCTCGCAGAGGATAACCTGCTCGTTGCCGCCGGCCATGATGTATTCGGCGCTCATCAAAAGCTCTTCGATCGTGCTGGCCAATCCGCGTTTGAGCAGGATCGGCTTATTGGTATGTCCGAGTTCTTTGAGCAGTTCAAAGTTTTGCATGTTCCGTGCGCCGACCTGAATGACGTCCACTTCTTCAAAGAGGGGAAGCTGGGATATATCCATGATTTCGGTCACGATCGGCAGTCCGGTTTTCGCTTTGGCTTCGAGAAGCAGTTTGATTCCCTCGCCGCGCATACCCTGGAATGAGTAGGGCGATGTACGGGGCTTGAACGCGCCGCCGCGCAGAAGCTTGGATCCGCTCTTTTTTACATCGGAAGCCACTTCGCAGATCTGCGCTTCGGATTCGACGGAGCAGGGGCCGGCAATGACCGCGAAATTCCCGCCGCCGATTTTGACGCCGCCGATGTCAATGACCGTGTCCATCGGGTGAAATTTGCGGTTGGCGTTTTTGTAGGGTTCCTGAATGCGCTTGACGTTTTCAACAATATCCAGCGCGCCGAGCAGATCGATGTCTACCTTGGAGGTATCGCCTACAAGTCCGAGAATCGTAGAGTTTTGTCCTTCGCTTTTGTGGACCTCCAGCCCCATGCCCTGAATCCAGGATTCAAGCTGTTCAAGCTGCGCCTTGTCCGCGTTTTGTTTTAAAATAACAACCATGATATTCGTCTCCTTAAAAATAATAATTATAAAATCATTCAAATAAACCAAAATAAAAACGGGGCTTGCAGCTTATCTTGCTGCAAGCCCCGTGTATATCCGCAGAGTTCAATTCTTATGCGGTCACAGATTTTTGAACAGCAAAATAAGCCTTATCCATAAAATAGATAAAGCAAAAATAAAAATATGCAAATATGCTGTTCAGGCACATGTTCCGCATGATTCTTTGAAGACCTTTCTTTGATTTCCTAAAGTGTAGCACAAAAAAGGGCGCAAGTCAACAGGAAAATTGAAAATTTATTTGAGCAAAGCTATAGAAATATTTCCGTACTTATGCTACAATTTGGGTAGAATACATTAAAATGTTTGAAAATGAGGGAATGAACATGCCTGTATTATACGGCGGATATACAAAAGAAGAAATTTTATCGAAAGTCGATCATACGCTTTTGCGGCAGGACGCCGTCTGGCCGCAGATCCGGCAAATTATAGATGAGGGAATTACTTACGGGACGGCTTCGATCTGCATTCCGCCGTCGTTTGTCCGGCGCGCCGCCGAATATGCGGGCGGTGAGATCAAAATCTGTACGGTTATCGGTTTCCCAAACGGATACAGCACTGCGGCGGTCAAGGTTTTTGAAACGGAGGACGCGGTTAAAAACGGCGCGGATGAAATTGATATGGTCATTGACATCGGCGCGCTTCGCGCGGGTGATTACGCCGCGCTGCTGGACGAAATCCGCGCAGTTCGGGCGGCATGTTCCGGAAAGATCCTGAAAGTGATTATCGAAACCTGTCTGCTCAGCACAGACGAGAAAATTCGTATGTGCGAAATCGTTTCCGCGTCCGGCGCGGACTATATCAAGACCTCAACCGGCTTTGCCGGCGGGGGTGCCACCACTGCGGATATTGAGTTGTTTGCCGCCCATGTCCGGGGAATCAAAATCAAAGCGGCGGGCGGAATCCGCAGCATCGAGGATGCGGCGCATTTTATGCGGCTCGGCGCGGAACGTCTGGGCACAAGCTCGCTGATCCGGCTTTTTGAGGAGGAGAGAGCGTGAAACGTGTATTTTTGATCGTTCTGGACAGCCTCGGCATCGGTGCGATGCCGGACAGTGCGGATTTCGGCGACAGCGGCGCGGATACGCTCGGAACGATTCGCCGCTCGGTTCAATTTGCACTTCCGGTTCTGCGGGAATACGGCTTATTCAATATTGACGGACTCAAAGGCGGCACGGAAGAACCAAAAGGCGCGTATGCGCGCATGACCGAGGCTTCGCGGGGCAAGGATACGATTATCGGCCATTGGGAAATGTGCGGCGTTTTGTCTGCACGGGATTTGCCGGTGTATCCGCATGGATTTCCAAGGGATATTATGGATACTTTTGAGCGGCTGACAGGCCGCGGAACGCTCTGCAATCTTCCGTATTCCGGTACGCAGGTCATTGCCGATTACGGACGGGAGCATGTCCGCACCGGAAAGCTTATTGTATATACTTCGGCCGACAGTGTGTTTCAGATTGCCGCGCATGAGGATGTCGTACCGGTAGAGGAGCTTTACCGCTGCTGTGAAATTGCCCGTGAAATTTTGCAGGGCGAGCATGGCGTCGGGCGTGTGATCGCCCGGCCGTTCACCGGGGCGTTCCCGTATACGCGCACGGCGCGGCGGCACGACTATGCGCTTTTGCCCCCGCATGAGACGCTGCTCGACCGGTTTTTTGCGGCGGGGCTTGATACGGTTGCCGTCGGAAAAATCAGCGATATTTTTGCCGGACGCGGAATCGGAAAATCGGTTAAAACCAGCGGAAACGCGGACGGTATGCAGAAAACGAAAGCGCTTTTGGAAACGGATTTTCACGGACTTGCCTTTGTCAATTTAGTGGATTTTGATATGCTGTACGGTCATCGGCGGGATATTGACGGCTATGCTGCCGCCCTCAGCGCATTTGACAAATGGCTTGCGTCCTTTATTTCGGATATGCGTCCTGAGGATCTTTTGATGATTACGGGCGATCATGGCTGCGATCCCGGTTTTCGCGGGACCGATCATACCCGCGAGTATACGCCCTTGCTTGCGATCGGTCGGAATGTGCGCCCGGTCAATCTCGGCACACGGCGCAGCTTTGCGGATATCGGCGCGACCGTGGCTGAATATTTGAGCGTTGAATACCCGCTGCCGGGCGAGAGCTTTTTGCGGCGGATATTGTGAGGAAAATATGACGAAAGAAGAATTGATTCGATGTGCCGAAAAGGCTATGCAGCGCGCATACGCGCCCTATTCGTGCTGCTTTGTCGGCGCGGCGCTGCTGGCTGAAAACGGACAGGTTTATCTCGGCTGCAATCTGGAAAATGCGGCGTTTGGTTCGACGATTTGCGCGGAGCGCGCCGCGATAGCCTCTGCGGTGTCGGACGGGCAGCGCCGTTTTTCGGCCATTGCGATTGCAGGCGGAAAGAACGGAAAAATCGGCGCGCCCTTTGTGCCGTGCGGCGTTTGCCGCCAGGTTCTGCGTGAATTTTGCGGGGATGATTTCCCGGTTTATGTCGCGTGCGAGAATAGAAAAATTTTGTCTTATACGCTCGGCGCGCTTCTGCCTGAAAGCTTCGGCGGGGAACATGTGAAATAGTTATTTCAGATGAAAATCGCCGCGAATGCGGCAGATACTTTGCTGCCATATTATTATGCTTATGCAGTTGCGATGCTGCGGGGAAAAGGAGGATTTTATGCTGCCTGACAACAATCTGCAATATCATATCGGCTGCAGCGAGGGGGACGTCGGACGTTATGTGATTTTGCCCGGCGATCCCGCCCGGTGCGAAAAGATTTCCGCGTATTTTGATGATGCGGTTTTCGTTTCGCAGAACCGTGAGTTCACCGTTTATACCGGCACGCTGCTCGGCGAGCGGGTGAGTGTTTGTTCCACCGGCATCGGAGGACCGTCCAGCGCAATCGCGATGGAGGAGTTGTTTGCACTCGGCGCAGATACGTTTATCCGGGTAGGGACGGCGGGCGGAATCGACCGGCGGGTTCGTGCCGGCGACTGTGTGATCGCGACCGGAGCGGTGCGGCAGGACGGTACCAGCCGTGAATATGCTCCGGCTGAATATCCGGCGGTTGCCGATTTTGAGGTCACGCAGGCCTTGGTCTGGGCGGCGGAAGAGGCGGAACTCCGGTTCCATACCGGTATTGTGCAGAGCAAGGATTCCTTTTACGGACAGCACAGTCCGCATCGTATGCCGACCGAGACGGAACTGCTCGGCAAATGGGAAGCTTGGAAGCGGCTCGGCGTGTTGTGCAGTGAGATGGAAAGCGCGACGCAGTTTGTCGTTGCCGATTCACTCGGCGCGCGCTGCGGGGCGGTCTTTCATATTGTCTGGAATCAGGAACGAAAAGAAGCGGGGCTGGACGATATGGATGAAATGAAAACCGATACCGACCTTGCCATTCGGCTTGCGGTGGAAGCGCTCAAAATCCTGATTGAACGCGACCGCGCATAGAATGGGTTTACAGCGCGGCGCACGGCGAATGAATCTATGCCGTATTCGGACGTAAAAATTCGCGGCAGTATTTGCCCAATAAAAGGCAAATACTGCCGCGAAACGGCGGACAGAACAGACTTCGCAAGCCGGAGGCCGTTCGTCCGAATCAGTTTTCGTTTATTTGTTCGCGTTTTCGAGCATATCGACGATCGCTGATTTTGAGGTCAGTCCGATATGCGAGTCGGCCATATCTCCGTTTTTCATGACGACGAGCGTCGGAATGCTCATGACGGAAAATTCGGCGGCCAGTGACTGCGCTTCGTCCACGTTGACCTTGCAGATTTTAAACTCGGGGTGTTCCTCTGCGATTTCGTCTACAATGGGAGAGACCATTTTACAAGGACCGCACCAGTCGGCGTAAAAATCGATCAGAGCGACGCCGGCATAATTCTTGATTTCATTTTCAAAATTTTCTGCATTCAGTTTGATAACGGACATACTGTTGCACCTCTTTGCATGTTAATTTTCGGTATGCGGATGCCGATACCGATTTTTCGATGAATATAGTATAGCACAAAAAACCGATACTGACACTATAATTTACAAAAAAATTATTTAGAGTCCGAATTTGCACGGAGAACAGAATAGGGCTGGGGCCGTGCTTTGAAAATAGGATTACAATTGTGATTTCGGAGGTTTATTATGTTTGACGTTTGCGTGATCGGCGCCGGTCCTGCGGGCATGAGCGCGGCGATTTATGCCTGCCGTGCGGGACTGCGCACGGCAATTTTTGAAAAGACGGTTTGCGGCGGCCAGATGGCCAATACGCCTGAGATCGCCAATTATCCGGGGATTTCCGAGACTTCCGGCGCCGCGCTTTCCGAATCCATGCGCGCGCAGATGCTTTCGCTCGGCGCGAAGCTTTATACGGAAGAAGTGGTGTCTATATCCGGAAATACCCCTTTTTTGCTGAAAACTGCCTCGGAGCAATATACCGCGCAGTCATTGATTCTTGCCAACGGCGCCGAGCGCAGAAAGCTCGGCGTACCAGGCGAGGATCGTTTGCTGTATCGCGGCGTGTCTTTTTGTGCGGTCTGCGACGGCATGTTTTTCCGCGGAAAGCGGGTCGCGGTTGTCGGGGGCGGCAATACCGCGCTTGAGGACGCGCTGTATCTTTCGGGCATTTGTGAAAAGGTATATTTGATTCACCGCCGGGATGCGTTCCGGGCGCAAAAGGTGTTTATTGATCGTATTTCGGCTGCGGAGAACATTGAAGTTCTGTATAATACAACCGTTAAGGAAATCCTTGGGAAACAGAAAACGGAAGCACTGCTGCTTCAAACGGCTGAGGGAGCGCGGAAAATTGAGGTTGCCGCTGTGTTTGTTGCGGTGGGACTTGTTCCTGACAATGCGCGCTTCAGTACGCTTGTATCGCTGGACAAAGCCGGATATATTGAGGCGGATGAGGATACGCACACAGTGCGCCGCGGCATTTTTGCCGCGGGCGATACCCGGGTCAAGATACTGCGGCAGATCGTTACGGCGGCGGCGGACGGAGCTAAGGCCGCAACAGAAGCCGAAAAATATATCCGCAGTCTGTGACGGCTTCGCAAAACGAATGTTTCCGATATAGCATCCCGGACGTGTCTGTATTTTTGATTCATAGGATTCCATGCATTTTCGGAAAACGGACATTTCATTTTTATATGATAGAATAACAAAAAGGCAGACCGCGGAAAATCTTCGCGCGTCTGCCTTTTGTTTATCGGCGCCGTTATTTCGTATTTCGGCGTATTGGGGAGGCTATTCAAAATGAAACTGGAATCCACCGAGGAAAGAGACTATTGCTTCCACTCGTTGACCGCCATAGCGTAAGCCTCGTTGACTTTGGTAAGCAGTGTTTCGGCGGCCTGCTTGTTTGCTTCATACCGGGAAGAAAAATTGGTTTCGTCATTGCTGATCATATAAATCAATTGCTTGTTGTATGTGCCGATTTGGTAAATGTACCCGATATCATAAACAAGGCTGTCAAAGATAATATCCAGCATCTCAACGGATTCTTCATCGCGCGTGCTCTGTCCGACAAGCGTTACATCGTAATATGCGGGCCGAACGATTTTTTGCCCGTGGTAAGCAAGCGCTTCGGTGATGACTCCGGTGCGTTCAATATCTTCCTGATTCAGCGGTATACAGACGAACTGTGAGATAAAAGGAAATATCGTGCTGTGATAGCCGTCCTGTTCTTTGTCCAGCATGGGATAAGGCAGGATTCCGAAATCGCTTTCCATTTCACGGTATCGGGGGATCATTTTCATATATGTTGTCCAGAAAAGACCATGCTCACCGTTCCAGAGCGTATCTTCAAACGTTCTGCCGGAGCCGTGGCGCTGATACATAAGCGCATAATCTTTGTTGTATGCAATATTCAAGTATTGTTCAATGGCGGAAAGCGTTCTCTCGGTATACAGCGTCAGTTCGATTTCGCCGCTGTCATTGACCACAGCGCAGCGTTCGCCCGCCGCATTGACCATGCCGAGCAGGGAGTCGTTCAGGACAAGCAGACCGTAGCGGTCATTTTCATCCATACTATCGTCTTGATTCAGATCTTCTGTTACCGTTTTGCAAAGTTCGGCAAAATTTTCAATGGTCCAGGTCTTGTTCTTGACCATGTCATACGGATTTTCAATACTGTAGTCTGCGGCGATTTTTTTATTGAACATAATGCAAAAAGCGGCGTCGGCGCGGGATTGACTCAGTTCCCCAGCGGTAAAGAACACGATATCCTTTACACTAAGGCTTTCCACCGCGTTTTGATCCCACCATGATTTTGTAAGATCAATACCGGGTACGGAGTTCATATCGTAAAGATATCCGTTGTATGCGGCGGTGGACACATCGTACCCGCCGATCAGCGCAAGATCATAGATAAAATCGCCCGAATTTGCCGCGAGGCTTAGCTCCATAAAGCCTTGTCCGCTGCCGGAGGTATTGCCGGAACTGATTGCGGTTTCCGTAATCTGAATATTATAGTTGCTTTCAACCGTCAGTTTGCGCTTGTACTGCGCTTTGTCGAGCGCGAGCGCGGGTTCTTCTTCGTACATAAAATCGTTATAGTTGCCGCCGCTGCCGGACGTTAACACTTTGAACTCATATTGGTTATAGTCTGCGGTAAGGGGAACTTCCAATTCTTCTTTGGCGGCAGTTGGAACGGTAATTTCTTCGGATTGAGAAGTATCTGTATTCTTCGGTTTTTCATCATCGTCGCCGCATGAAACAAACGACAGGCAGACAAGCAGCGCCGAAAGACAGACGATAAGCTTTCTTTTCATGAATCATACCTCCTGATTGGCTTTTTTATGTATTCATGATAATAGAGCGCGGAAACGATTACAATGTAATTTTCAACTGTTCAATTGTAATTTTCGGTTAATCAAAAAGCATACCGCTTTTATGGCGGTATGCCGAGCTTGTCGATAAAGATAAGCTTGCAAATGAAATACGTTTACAAGGCGGACATGCGCCGCCTTGTAAACACCTTACAGGC
>URDS01000039.1 GCA_900546635.1 uncultured Eubacteriales bacterium
ACAGACCTTGCCTGCGAATCCGAAGCTTCACACGACGGCGGAAAACAGGGGACACGGTATTCGGAAACGGACAAAAACGGTTTTAAAACCGCCCATCTCACCGTCCTGAATCCGGACGGTGAAAAAGCGACCGGCAAACGAATCGGCACGTATATCACGGTTTTTTCGGAACTGATCTGCAACCTTGACGAAGCACGTTTTGAAGCGCTGACTGCGCTGATTGCCGAGGAGATCGACGAACTCGCAAAGAGCCTGCTCGGCGGCGCGCCGACCTGCGTGCTTGTAGCGGGCCTCGGCAACCGCGAAATCACTGCGGACAATATCGGTCCGAAAACAGTCGATAAGCTCACGGTAACACGTCACATCAAAGAGCACGACGCCGCGCTGTTCAACCGATTCGGGAAAGTACCGCTGTGCGCCATTGCGCCGGGCGTACTGGGTCAAACCGGTATAGAAACCGCCGAACTGCTCAGCAGTGTCAAAGAATGCGCCGCGCCGGATCTGATCATCGCGATCGACGCGCTGGCCGCGCGTTCCACCGAACGCCTCGGCGCAACCGTTCAGATTTCGGACAGCGGGATTTTTCCGGGCAGCGGAATCGGCAACAAACGCAGCGAAATCAGCCGGGAGACCATGGGCGTTCCCGTGATTGCCATCGGCGTCCCGACGGTCGTCAATTCCGCAACACTGGTCTACGACGCGCTCTGCCGCGCCGGTTATACCCAAATTGACGAACAAATTGAAAAGGTTCTGCATGAGGGAGAGAGTTTTTTTGTATCTCCAAGGCAAAGCGACACAATCAGCGATCGTGTTTCTGCTATGCTTGCCCATGCAATTGACGAGGTTTTCCTATACTGAGGAGGTACGCCTATGCAACTACAAATGAATAACGAAACAGAAGCCATCGGGCGGCAGGCGCTGCCGCCCGCGCCGGAAAATATAAATATACCGGAACCGCCGCGGCAAAGAGGCGGCAGACACTACGCAATGCAGAGTTTTGCCTGCATATTTTGCGCAGCCGCCGCGCTGTTCGTTCTCTTTATCTGCGCGCTTGACAAAATCGACGAGATCCGGGAACGCGGCCTGCTGGAATACCTAAGCGAAGAAATTTTAAAAACCGGCGGTGACAGTCAAAGTCTCGGCGACCTGATGAGCGTCGCGGCTTTCGGGCACAGCGATCTCCAATCCGAGACAAACACCGAGGAGCCGGATATACCTATACAGGCCGTACCGATTCTGCCGCGTATTTTTTACATACCGAAAGAACAGATTGCAGACGAGATTTATCTGGAAAAAGAGGAACTGGAACGAAAAATATTTGAACTGTATTCTTTCGATTATTCCAAAGTTCCGTCAAACAAATATGCCATTATTCCGACCGATCTCTCCGCAGCAAACGACACGGAACTAAAAAATGACACCGCTTTCAATATCAATATGACCGAAATCTCCAAGCAGGCGAAACTGCTGGAACCCATAGCGCCGGGCGCCGATCCGCTGGTTTTGATTGTACACACGCACGGAACCGAGAGCTTCTCCGAAGAAGGATCCATCTACTACGACGAACAATACAACCAACCGCGCAGCGAAAACACCGCTGAAAACATTGTCGCGGTCGGGCGCGTTCTCGCAAATGAACTCAACGCGCGCGGGATTCCCACGCTGCACTGTGAAATCATGCATGACAAAGAATCCTATATCCACGCCTATGAACGAAGCGCCGAAAGTATTGCCCGCTATCTGGAAGAATACCCCTCTATCCAATATGTATTTGACGTTCACCGCGATTCGGTTATCCGAAACGACCTTTCCAAACTTCGACCGGTGACTCTGTACAAAGGAACGCCCTGCGCACAGCTTATGATGATCGTCGGTTCGAGTGAAAAGGGCGCCGGAGAATACAACTGGGAAAGCAATCTGATTCTTGCGGAGGCAATCCAGCAGCGTCTGCTCTCCGATACGCTCGGCATACCGAGAAAATTATATCTCCGCGGCGCTTCCTACAATCAGCAACTTGCAAAGCACGGTCTGCTTCTGGAAATCGGCAGTTGCGGCAATTATCTGAGCGAAGCGCAAAACGCGGCAAAAGCATTTGCAAAAGCATTTGCAGACACGCTGCTCGGAAAATCATAGTCAAGTATTCAAAAATCGCAGAGCGAAAAAGGAATCCGCCGGTACAAGTTGAGGTGCCATAACGAAGGTTTCAAAAATAACAAGTGGTAAAGACAATCGATACAGTATATCGCTAATAACAAAATTTAGGAGAATACTGTAACGGAAACAACTTTTGGAAAACTTAATGGAACCTATCGTGAAGGAAACGGAATTTTGTATCCCAACCTTGAATTGCCCAAGCAGGAGAATTTACCCATCGGCAAGTACGGAATGATGCACCTTGAATATCTCAAAGCGCACCGCCGAGGCACTTATACCACCCTTTTGACCGAGTGCGGGCTTAACAAACACCTCTCCGAAATCGACGCGCAGGCAGCAGGCAAAAGAAATGCTTGATTTGATTATCACCCAAGTGTCAGAGCGAGAGAATGTAACAGAGGCGCTTAAGGCGGCAAATCCGCTTGAATGGGCTGCTCGCATGAACAATATCCGAAGTCAAGCGGAGGAAATTGTTCTTCGGGAGGCAGTTTACAACCAAATATTCTTATAGCGGCGAGAGAAATCTCGCCGCTATTGCTATTTGTGGTTGAGAAATTTAAAAAATACCACAATGTATGAGTGAAAGGATGCGCGAAAACGCAAGAAACAAATGAAATAAGTGACAGAGTGTTGTAGTATAAAACAGACACTTTTTCTCGCCCAACTATCTATTACAATCATTTATATTTGTGATATAATATAAAAAAGACAAATCTTGGAGGTACATATGAAAAAGACATTTGTAAATATCACTCTTGCATCAATTGTAACCATTGCAGCGTATCTTGTACTATATGCAATTTGGGGAGCTATACTTAGCGGTGTTGAAAATGTCAAGGTACGGCTTTTCATAATAGCATTGATGACATCGGTTGCCTATTCTTTCTTTTTGCTGTATTTTTCCAAAATTCGAAAAGGCGTAGGCGAGGATGAGATGCTTCGTGATTATAAAGAAAAATCATATACAGGCTTTAAGGATGATATGAAAATCGTTTTACAAAACGAAAAAAGATGCTTAATTTTGATTGCAAGTATTATCTTTGCATGCTTTGCACTCAACACCTTTGATAGTTTGGTTTTCGAAAAGAAAGTGATTTCATTTCCCACCTTTATTTATATCCCGATGAATATATTTGGTACATTCTTCGATATTATCGGTGTCGGATATGTAGTAAGCGGAATTATTATTGCTATCAGCTATATTTTGATGCTTCTTATCTATCGCAAAAAGAAATATAACTATTGGCAGAAATAACGGTGATAACAAATGGCACTGAAAGATAAATTAAAAGAGTTACGACTTGAACGAGGATTTACGCAGGAAGCGGTTGCCGAATATCTGAATATTTCCGCCCAGACGGTATCAAAATGGGAAAGAGGACTCCTATCTCCCGATATTATGCTTTTACCGAAGCTTGCGGTGCTATATCGTTGTTCGATTGATTCGATATTTGATATGGAATCCTCATGGAGTGAAGAACACCAAAAAGAGTTTGAGGCAAAAATCAGAGAGCTTCATACCAAAAAGGATTTTGAAGGTGAATACCGTGAGTGGATACGAGAAATCGAGTTGAAACCGGATAACTTTGCGAATTATACGGACATTATGCTTTTGGTTGAACGGCAAGCGATGTTTGACGATGCTCATGTACGCAGAATGTTACAACTCGCCGCCCACGCTGAAAATTATTGCTTTGACGACGATATCCGAAATGAAATCTATCGAAGCATGATTAAAATTTGCTCAAATTCGGAAACGCCTGATATTAAAGCGAAGGCAGACTATTACTACAAAAAACTGCCTATGCTGAGGCATAGCCGAGAGGTTTATGCAAGATATGTGATGAATGATGAGCAGTATCGGGAGCAAACAAAAAAGAATATTATTTACACCATAGACCTTTGCGAGTGTGCTATCAGACAGCTTATAACAAAAGAAATGAACGCAGAGGAAAAGTTGTTTTATTATTTGAAGGCAGCGGCACTTTATGAAACTGTTTTAGATGACAAATATGGTGGCTTTTATGACGTGCCTCTGGTTTGTGATTATGCGGAAATTGCCGCATTATATGTGCAACTTGGAGAAGATGCCTTGGCAGAATCCTATATCAAGCGAATATTTTCCGTTATGGGAAAGCATTTTAAGGAAACTAAAGAAAAATCCACATTATTATACGCTACGAAAATTCCCAACACCACGCCTGCAAGTAAAAGTTGCTTGAAATTACTCAATTCTATGATAAAAAATCCTTATCTTGAACATTTCAAAAACGAGATAGAATGTATTAAAAACAACTATTCTGCATTTGATAAGAAAGGAGATTGAAATACTATTTTTATATATCCTTTTGATAATTGTCGCTGTCATTCTTTTGATATACATATTTTTAATCATTAAGCATCTGCGACTTTTGAAAAACTCAGCAAAAAAGTTAAAAAGTGTGACGGAAAAATATTGCGTCGACGGAATGCATTAACCTCTGTGTTCAAGCAAAATGGCAAGGTTGATATTACATTATTGCTTAAAGAGAAAACAATAGATATATCTATCATAACAACTTCGCTTCCCGCGTTAGATACCATTTCAACAACAACGAATTTTTAGAACTGATTGTAAAACGTCGTGCGGTGTAATATGGTAAACCCCAGAGTTCCAAGACCTTCTGGGGTTATGAATAGAGTGTATACTATTTTGAAATATAAAATATCATTTGAAAATGAAGAGGAAAAAATCAAAAATTGTGATTCTTCACCCGGTTCCAATCTCAATCAGCAAGGCAGACGGAACGACTTTGACAATTTTGTTTAATAATGATGTTTTGTTTAATAACTGTAAGGTGTGCGGTTTGAAGTTTTTTCTTGACAATGTAGTTTGATGTAATAACCCCCGCCGAGAAACCGTTTGGTCACTCTCGGCGGCTCTCTTTTACATTATCAACAGCCACAAAATATCAGTAAAAAAACAAAAAGCATTTTGTTAAAACGGAGAAATCAAGATTTTGGGGTTGACAAAATAGTAATCCACGCTCCCGACAATAGTAGTGGGCACAGAAAACAAAAAATCGAAGTTTACTACAACGTTGTAGGTATTATTGACCTTCCAAATGAAAGTGAAGAAGATACTACAGTTTTTCACGGCAGATGAAAGGTCAAAAAATAGCCGTTTAATCAGCAAGACAACGACAAAAGGTGGTGTGAATTTTACACCACCTTTTGCACGAATACTTCGTTACCGCACCTTAGCACAAAACGGCGGATTCCTTTTTATGCATGAATGTTCTTAACTCATAATTCTCAAAAATACCGCAATACCCGGTCATTTCAATTTTTCTGGCAAAACATTTCTGAAAATCTGTTGACAAATTCCGCCGGATTCTCTATCATTAGAATAGCGTCTCTCGGATCAACGAAAAATCCGTATTTCGGGAACGCCAACTGTACAATTATGCAATTTTGTAATTTTGTAAAATATTATTCTTCTTAAAAAAGTATATAGAGCAAAAGCAAAATGGCAAAAATACGTATAAAAATCTGCGAGGAATCAAAAATGTTAAAACTTTCGCACATTTCCTGGGAAACGCCGGATAAAACCAAGATCTTAAACGATCTCAGTCTGACGATACCCGACAATAAACTGGTGGTCATCACCGGACCAAACGGCGGCGGAAAAACCACGCTGGCAAAGATCATCGCGGGACTCTATACCCAGTCTTCGGGCAAAATTCTCATGGACGGAACCGATATTTCCGATCTGGATATTACCGAGCGCGCCAAAAAAGGCATCAGCTTTGCTTTTCAGCAGCCGGTTCGGTTTAAAGGCATCACGGTACGCAAGCTTCTGGAACTGTCTTCCGGCAACACATTGAAAGAGGACAAACTGTGTGAAATTTTAAGCCAGGTAGGCCTTTGCGCGCGGGAATATATCGACCGTGAGATCAACGCCACGCTTTCCGGCGGCGAAATCAAGCGTATTGAGATCGCATCCGTGCTGGCAAGACACACAAAAATTTCAATTTTTGACGAACCCGAAGCGGGGATCGATCTCTGGAGCTTCACAAATCTGATTCAGGTATTTCAGCAAATCCGGCAAAGCCTGACCGGTACCCTGATTATCATCTCCCATCAGGAGCGAATTTTGCAAATTGCCGATGAGATTGTGGTGATCGCAAACGGAACCGTTCAATCGTCCGGTTCGAGAGACGAAATACTGTACAAGCTACTCGCCGGCAAGGAATTTGTACCGGCTTGCTCAAAGCAGGAGGCAATGTTTCAATGAAAGAAATCACAAAAGAACTGCTGCGCCAAATATCCGGACATGACGGCAATTTTACCGGCGCATACAACCTTCGTGAAGACGGTTGCTGCGCGGGACGGCAATCCAGCGCACATATTAAAATTGAATCCAAGACAGACAATCCGGGGCTCGAAATTCATGTCGATCCCCACACGGCGGGAGAAACGGTTTACATTCCGGCCTGCGTCACACACGGAGACGTAGACGACCTTGTATACAATGATTTTTATATCGGTGAAAACGCGGACGTTATCATCGTAGCCGGCTGCGGCGTACACACCGATACCGGAGAACCCGCCCGTCACAACGGCATTCACCGTTTCTTTCTTGCAAAGAACTCAAAAGTAAAATATATTGAAAAGCACATCGGAACCGGAAAAGGCATCGGCCTCCGCTCGATTGATCCGGTCACAGAGGCGCAAATCGGCGAAAACGCCGTTTTGGAGATGGATACGGCGCAAATCGGCGGTGTTGACCGCACCACGCGAAAAACTACCGCTACGCTGGATGCCGGCGCACGGCTCTTGATCCGCGAACGGCTGCTCACCGAAGCGGAACAAACAGCCAAAACCGAATTTTATGTGGAATTGAATGGGGACGGCTCCGGCGTTGACCTGATGTCCCGCTCCGTGGCAAGAGATCACTCGCATCAATCTTACCATTCGGTCATCATCGGAAACGCCCCCTGCACCGGCCATTCGGAATGCGACGCCATTTTAGCGGATTCAGGCATAGTGGACGCGGCCCCGGAACTGTGCGCGCACAACAACGACGCCGTTTTAATCCACGAAGCGGCAATTGGAAAGATCGCGGGCGAACAGATTATGAAGCTGCGCACCCTTGGACTCACCGAAAAAGAAGCGGAATCCACCATCATCAACGGTTTTTTAAGCTGACACCGCTTTCACGCTGATTTTTCACAAATAAAAAAGAACGTTTGGGGCGAGGCTGCATAAGGAAGCTGCTTCCCCCCTTTGGCTTTGAATCAGTCAATATGATTGTATTTGAGAAAAACCGCCTGAGCAGAAGAAAACTGTTCAGGCGGTTTGATTATTTCAGAATAACAAGGTGTTGAATTTTTTATATTGTTGTGATAAAATTATATTATCGCGTCAGAACGTGATAACAAATCAGAGTATCTACTGTTTTATTAAAATTTTATTTTGATGGTTATACCGCTTTTAAGCGCTATAATAAAACTTTACTTTGAAGGGAGAAAACAAAATGAAAGCAACAAAAAGAACGACAAAATCTATTCCATGGAGGGTCATCGTAAAATAGCCCTCCGAGATCATTTGGAGGACATATGAAGTCACAATTTACAAGACAAAGAGCAAAAAAGTTTTTATCCTACTACAAGCCGCATAGAAACATATTTATCATGGATATGTTTTTTGCCGCGCTCAGCGCCTGTACGGTTTTGCTGTTTCCCCTCGTGTCCGGCTATATGACCGGCGAAGTTTTGACCGAGTGGAACGACACTGCCCGGACAAAGCTGCTATGGGCAGCCCTTCTGCTGATTTTACTGACGGCAATAAAAGTAATCAGTAATATCATTTATGCGTATTTTGGTCATGCCATGGGCGCAAAAATGGAAGAAACCATGCGAAAAGAATTATTTCAGCACTATGAATCCCTGTCGTTCGGCTTTCACGCCAGAAACAGTACCGGAAAGCTGATGACGGTTCTTTCCAACGACTTGACCAATATGACGGAGTTGTTCCATCACGCTCCCGAAGATTTGCTGATGACACTGATTAAATTTATAGGCGCTTTTGCCATTATGTTCAGTATCCATATTCCGCTTACGTTGATTGTTTTTCTTGCCCTGCCGTTCCTTGGGATTGCCGCTTACTATACGGACAAAAAAATGGAGAACTGCCTTTTGAAAAACAAAAGCCATTTATCCGATTTAAACGAGTATGCGGAGGACACGCTTTCCGGCATGCGGACAGTAAAAGCTTTCGGCAAAGAAAACGAACACGCGGATTGTTTTCAAAAAAAGAACAGGCAGTATACCTTGAGCAAATGTCTGTTTTACAAAGTGGAAGCCTATTTTTATGAAACCGTCGAATCTTACCCGCAGTTTTTATCCATGCTGGTTGTAATCTTTGGTTCTTTGTTTATTGTAAAAGAGAGTTTAAACGCAGCGATTTTGGTTACTTTTCTGCTCTATGCAGGCAGTTTGGCAGAGCCGATCCGTACTATGCTGAACTTTATGCGCCTGTTTGAAGAGGGAAAGGCGAGCTTCATCCGCTTTATGGATATGATGGAGATTCCCCCGGCCATAACAGAAAAACCGGGAGCAGTGTCATTGCAAAATCCAAAAGGCGAGATCACATTCGACAAAGTTTCTTTTCACTATGGGGACGCCGAGGAAAATGTTTTGGAAGACGTTTCCTTCCGTATCGCAGGCGGACAAACCGCAGCGTTTGCAGGCGCATCCGGTATTGGAAAAACAACCGTAGCTTCTCTGATTGCAAGATTCTATGATGTTTGCGGCGGTCAAGTGCAAATTGACGGAATTGATATTCGGGACTTATCGATTCGGTCCCTGCGAGATACGGTCGGGATCGTCCAGCAGGAGGTATATATTTTCAACGGCACCATCCGGGACAATATTCGCTACGGACAAGATCATGCCGCCGATGAAGAAATCGTGGAAGCGGCAAAGCTTGCCAATATTCATGAGTTTATTCTTTCGCTGGAACATGGGTATGACAGCCTTGTCGGGACAAGAGGGATTCTGCTTTCCGGCGGGCAGCGGCAGAGAATCAGCATCGCAAGATTGTTTTTGAAAAATCCGAAAATTTTGATCATGGATGAAGCGACAAGTGCGCTCGACTATGAAAGCGAGGAAATTGTTCAGAAATCCATTGAGCGATTAAAACAAAACCGAACATCTATTTTTATCGCACACCGCCTGTCCACAATCAAAAACGCGGACAAAATCTTTGTTTTGTCAGATAAACACATTGCGGAACAGGGTACGCATGATGAACTGGTCAAACAAAACGGAGAGTACGCAAAACTTTGCAGAATCGGGAAATTATGATCTACTGCAAAATGAAAGCGTTTTCCTTTAGAACACGCCGGTATACCAACCATGGGCGGCAGTATCGTGCGTTGTGCGCGCTTTCTTCCGCAAGGGCGGGTCGCCTCTTGCGGCTGCTTATGAGGTGATCTCACACAAATACGCAGCTTTAGGATGCATATTGCCATTCGCAAACAGTATTAATGCTGTTTGCGAATGGCAATTTTTATATAACCGAATACCGAAAAAAATGACCGCTGATAATACCGCTGCATGAGAAATCAGCGATCTTTTTCCATTTTTTTTCGCTTGTCAAACAAAAACAATAACCGTTTGCGAATTGGTTTTTCGTTGACTTTTATACACAAATATGATAGAGTGTAAACAAAAGATATTAAAACCATACATAGCGTACAAAAATACGAGCGGAGATGAAAAAATGCCGAAAGCGCTGTTTTTTACAGTTATCGGATATTTATGCGGCAGCATCTTGTTTGCAAAATGGTTCGGCTATCTGCTGTGCAACACGGATATTACCGAAAACAGCCGCGACCATAACCCCGGAACTGCCAACGCCTTTCTGTTCGGCGGATTCCGATGCGGAATGATAACCCTTTTTTGCGAGCTTATAAAAGGGTTTCTGCCGGTTTTTTTATACCTGAATACAACTCCGTTTCCCGACAGTTACGCGGGCCTTCCGCTGGTGATGGCAGCGCCGGTCGCCGGCCACGTCTTCCCTGTTTTTCATCATTTTCGCGGCGGCAAAGGAATTGCCGTTTCGTTCGGATGTTTGATCGGATTGTTTCCCGACGCGCGTCCGGCGCTGATTTTGGCATTTGTCTTTATTTTCTTTTCAACGATCGTAGTCGTTTCTCCGCATTACTACAGAACATTTTTAACCTATGCGATTTCAGCGGCGCTGATGCTGCGATATGTCCGGGATTTCTGGCTTGTATCGGGGTTTGGGCTGATTTCGGCGCTTATTATCATCAAACTTCTGCTCAGCGCCGAAGAAAAAGGAAAGTGTAGGATACGGCTGTTATGGAAGCATTGATTTTATCCTGCGGCACCGGCGGCGGTCATAATGCTGCCGCAGAAGCCATTGCAGAGGAACTTCGCGCAAGAGGACACAAAGCGGAAATATTGGATCCGTACGCGCTTGTCGGCAGCGGACTGGCGATTTCCGTCAGCAATGCCTACATCCGACTGGTGCAGAAGCTGCCGGGCGCATTCGGTTGTCTGTACGGTCTGGCCAATCTTATACGAAAGCTTCCGTTTGTTTCGCCGGTCTATCTGGTCAACCGAAAAATGTCCGCATATATGCATGATTTTCTTGCCAAGCGGAATTTTGATGTGATTATCATGCCGCATCTATTTCCCGCCGAGATTGTGACCGCAATGAAAAAGAAAGGGCAAAAGCTTCCCCTCACCCTGTTCATTGCAACCGATTACACCTGTATCCCGTTTACCGAAGAAACAGAATGCGACTACTATGTGATTCCCGCCGCGGAACTGACGCCCGAATTTTGCAAGTGCGGGCTTGCGCCCGAAAAGCTGCGCCCATTCGGAATCCCGGTTTCCTCTCGTTTTACTTCAGAGGATACCCCCGCAAACGCAAAACGCCGGCTGGGACTTGCAGACGATATAGCCTATCTGCTGATCTCCGGCGGCAGCATGGGTGCAGGAAAACTGCGCAAAATCGTACATTGGCTTTATCAGGCATCGGATGAAAAACAGCATTTGATCGTCATTTGCGGGAGCAACGAAAAGCTGTACCGCAAATTATGCCGCGAATATTCCGAAAATTCGCGGGTGCAGGTTATCCGAAAAACCGATCAAATGGCCGATTATATAAAGGGCTGTGCCGCATTCTTCTCAAAGCCCGGTGGGCTCTCGTCAACAGAAGCAGCGGTATCCGGCACCTTTCTGGTTCATATTTCTCCGATTCCGGGATGCGAAACAAGGAATGTACAGTTCTTTTCCGAACATGGGATGAGCTTTGACGTCGGAAAAAATAAAGAATTGCTTCTCTCTGCCCTGCACCGGTCAGCCGATGCAAAAGAAGTCCAAAAAATGAAGACAGTTCAGCATCAATTCATCAATCGTTTCGCAGCACAGGATATCTGCAACTTTATAGAAAACCATGTATCTTAACCTGATCCAAATGAAACTTTATTTATCAAGGAGCGATAAATCATGCTGTCAAAAATTTTAAAAATCAGTTTTTCTCTTCTGGCCCTGTCTCTTGCCGCTTTACTTTGCGGGTGCGCTTCAAATCCGCCCGATACTTCGGATAGCGGCACACAGATTTCCGACGAGCCATCCCAAACCGCACCGGTCGAACAGTTTACCGAGGTCAAAAACGGTATGTTTATCGGTCAAACCGGGTACATGCAGAACGCAGGCGGAATCAGCAGCGCGGCGGATCCTTCCGTCCTGTATTATGAGGGAAAATATTATATGTACGCAACATCCATCGGTTCCGGCTTCAAATGCTGGTCGTCGGATAATTTATCCGTATGGACAGAAGAGGGTGTCTGCTTTAAGAGCGGCAACGGTTCCACATGGAATAAAACCTGTCATTGGGCGCCCGGCGTCGTATATTACAACAATCTGTTCTATATGTTCTTTACGGCCAGCCCGCAGCCATCCGGGCAACAATATGAAAAGCTGTATATGGGCGTAGCGACCTCCGAATCGCCAACCGGGCCGTTTACCAGCATTTCCGAAGAACCGTTTATGGGCGAAGATATGGTCGAAATCGGCGTAGTTGACCCTTATGTCCTGTTTGACGATGACGGTTCCATTTATTTATACTATAACTACGACCGCCGTGCGCTGGGCGGCACACTGGATATTTATTGCGTACCGATTTCAATGGACGGAACCGATGTGCGTATGACCGGCGATCCTGTATGTGTTTTGCAGCCATCGACCGATCCGAACAGTTGGGAACGCCGTCAGAGCACCATTGTAGAAGGCGCCGTTGTACTCAAACATACCGGCAAATATTATTTAATGTACAGTTGCAATTCCTACGCAAAGCCGGAATACGCAATGGGCTACGCCGTTTCCGATTCCCCAACCGGGCCGTTTGTCAAGTATGACGGAAATCCCGTGCTGCAGTCCAATTCTTATGTAAACGGCCCCGGGCACAACGATTATGCCGTTTCACCGGACGGTACGGAGTATTTTTGCGTATACCATACACACAAATCACTCGGAGAATATAACGGGCGCACTGTAGCCGCGGACCGCATCGTCTTTCTCGAAGACGGCACGCTGACAGTTGACGGTCCCTCTTATTATATAAAGAACCCGATCCCCTCCGGCGTAAAGGGGATGGTACGCCTTCAAGCGGGATACAGCCTGCAAACCGACAGCGAAATCACTTCCGGCGATCTGTCATTCCTATCAGACAATCTGACGGCTATCGAAAATCGCGCCGTCCGCTTTGAAAGTGCAAATCCGGTTCAATTGGATATAAAACTCGACTCTCCCTGCAATCTCAAACAGGTCTGGGTTTATCCGTTAAATGCGGAAAACGCGCCGGCGTCCGCAACACTGATTATCAACGGCGAATACGCAATTCGGAATATCAAGTTTTCCAATGCCACAAGACAGCCCTGTGTTTTCCTGCTTGACAAATTGCCCGAAGGGGTATTAATCGAAAATCTGAAAATCGAACTTTCTATGGATGAAGGCGCCGATGGCTGCGCGCTTACCGAAATCATCCTGTGTGTAAACGAATAAGTATCCGGCTGCGTTTCTCTAAAAAATTCCAACATCTGTGACATTTTTGTTGCAAAACGGCAGGATTCGTGCTATAATGATAAAAATCTACATTTCGGAGGAACAATTTTGAAAAAATTCAAACTATCGCTTTTTCTGATTCTGCCGTGCCTTATTTTTCTCATGGTATTTTCAATTTCTGCCGCAGATGATCTAACCGAGAACAGCCGCGATGTCTCCTTTGAAAATGAGCTTGCCGCCGATCTTCGCCAACTCGGCCTATTCAGCGGCGTTTCGGAAACCAATTTCGACTTGGAACGCGCGCCGACCAAAATAGAAGCCATGGTCATGCTTATCCGCATTTTGGGCAAAGAAGAATTCTTATCCAAAATCGGAAGCTGGCACCCTTTTACAGATGTGCCTGCCTGGGCTAACCGATATATTGCCTATGCTTATTCCTGGAAATTGGCAAATGGCGTATCTCCGACGCAATTCGGCACAGAAGCCGTAAATGCCGGAACCTATCTCACTTTTGTTCTGCGTGCGCTGGGATATTCTGATACAAACGGTGAAGATTTCACCTGGGACAATCCGTATGATCTGGCAAAATCAGTCGGCATTCTGCCCACATTTATTGATACCGAAAATTTTTGGCGGGCAGATATTGTGACCATTTCCTATGCCGCACTGAATGCCAAGCTGAAAAATGAAAATCGTTCACTAGCGGAAAAGCTAATCGAAGCCGGTATTTTCACCGTTTCAGACTACGATGCCCACTATCGCGCAAATGCCATCCAATCCCGCGAAAACGAACTCAGCGGATATGCACCTATCGAACTCTCCGCAGAAGAAATCTATGAAAAATGCGCCCCTGCCGTTTTCTATATCAAAAACTACGATGAAAACAAAATTTTCACATCAAGCGGTAGCGGCTTTTTTATCAGTGAAACCGGTATTGCCGTAACAAACTATCACGTTATTGAAAATGCAACCACTTCCGTTGCTATTTTATCAGATACAGGTGAAGAACACCGAATTATCGGTGTATACGACTATGATATTGTCAACGATTGGGCTGTTATTCAAGTAGAAGGCGAAACATTTCCCTATCTGCAAACCAACATGCACAAACCCAAAGGCGGCACTTCCGTTTACGCTATCGGAAATCCGAAGAGTCTGCAAAATACAATGTCCCAAGGCATTATATCAAGTCCGAGCCGTACCGTAAACGGTACCGCCTACATTCAAACGACAGCGGCGATATCCGAGGGGAGCAGCGGCGGTGCTCTGCTCAACAAATACGGTGAAGTCATCGGTATCACCTCCGCCCATATGATAAACGGACAAAATCTGAATTTTGCCTGCCCGGTTTCCTATATAGAAAACGCGTTTATGTATCATATGCTTTCATTTGAAGAATTCGCGAAAGACACCGTTGTATCCTTTGAAATAAGCACAGATATCACAAAGCTGCTGGGTCTTATCGGCCAGCCGACCTCACTCACCATAAATTATCAAAGTAGCAAAACGCCGCATAGCGGAGTAGACATTTCGATTGTCTCCAGCAACAAACAAATTGCAGATTTTGAAATTGTTGAAAGAAAAGATTCGCATATAAAACTCAAAATATATGCAATGAAATCCGGTAGTTCCACATTGACTTTTTCAACAAGTCTCTCCTCCGATAAATTAGAAGTTCCTGTCATGTCTACGTATATTTCTACCTCCTATGAATACAAAGCTTCTGCTGAACTGCTCAAGATTTCTGTCGGCGAAAGTTCTTCTTTTACCTTTACCCTGCCGTCGTCTGTACCGGAAGACGCAGTTCCAGATACTAAAATGTGCGTAGACGGAATTGCCGAAGTTTTCATTGAAAAAGATGAATCAGGAACCTATACGGCAACGGTAAACGGTACAAAAGCAGGCGCAACCTCGCTGGTTCTATCTGTTCAATCCAGTCACTTGACTTGCTGTATTCCGATCGTCGTTGAGCCTGACTTAAATGCTGCCTTTGACAAATTGAAAACGGTCCTGCTCGCATACGGAACAGATCAATCTCAAATAGAAGAACCCACTGACGCAAACAGAATCTATTTAGGTATCTCATACGATCTAGAATCCGAAAAAATAGCTTTTAGTATCATGGATACAGCAGAGCACGTAGAAGTACATATCATGCTTACACGCGGAGATCACTATTTTGAACTGTATTTCAAGCATACGACCCCGGAAAAAAAGAATGCAAAAACAAACGGGTATGCTAAATTAGACGCCTACGTTTTTAATGAAAATACACCGATCTCGTTCTCAGAATACAGCAGCAACTATACTGAAAACTATCTTTTCAAAGAGGAAGCCGCAGAATTTGCTATGCCATACGTATATATGGCGCTTCTCGGCGCGCAGACCTATCTTTCATATTCCAATTTGGAACTCTCGCTTGCTGATTTCGGATTTCTTTCTTTAGATTAAAATACGGCACCTTGGATTTTCTGGGAAAATACACAACCACGAAATGACGAACGGGACGGAATTAGCCGTCCCATTCGTCATTTTAATAGCTTATCTTCCTTCGATATATGCGCAGGCGGCGAGCGCCGCCGCAGCGCCGTCGGCAATGGCCGTAGCTATCTGCCGCACCTGCTTTTTGCGGCAGTCACCGGCCGCAAAAATTCCGGGTACGCCGGAAAAACCGTTTTCATCCGTTTGAATATAGCCGTTTTCCAAACGGACAAAATCCGAAAACGCTTCATTCTCAGGTGCAAGTCCCACCGCGATAAAGACGCCGTCCACCGTCAATTCACGCACATTACCGGTATGCGCATCCGCAATGCAGACAGACGAAAGTCCCTTCTCTCCCCGAAATTCCGTTACAGTCGAAGAAAAATATATCTGCACATTCGGCTGTTCCAGCAAACGGTCAATCAACCGCTGCTCACCGGTAAAGCCGTCAAGATTCTGAATCACGAAGACATTTTTACAAGTCTGACAAAGCAAAAGCGCCTCTTGCAGCGCCGAATTTCCGCCGCCGATTACCGCTACCGTTTTGCCCTCATAAAAAGCGCCGTCGCAAACCGCACAAAACGAAATGCCGTCTCCGATAAACTTTTCTTCTCCCGGCACGCCGAGCAAGCGATGCTTGGCGCCCGTGGCTAAAATCACGGCCTTTGCCGTATACGCCCCTGTATCCGTCACAACGGTTTTGACATCTCCGTCGCGCAGAGCAACAACCTTAGCAACCTCGACTTCGGCGCCCTGCGCAAGCACCTGTTCCACCATGCGGTCGGCGAGTTCACTGCCGCTGACAGATGAAAAGCCCGGATAGTTTTCGATTTTCGGAGAATAGGTCATCTGCCCCCCGAAACCGCCTTTTTCAATCATTAAAACCCGTTTGCCGCCGCGGCAGGCATACAGGGCGGCGGTCAGTCCCGCAGGACCGCCGCCGACCACAATTACATCATACATGAACACGATTTCCTTTTTGCGCGATATAATCCCGTATATCGGCAACCCCGGCAAACTTCTGCTGACCGACAACCAGCGTCGGCGCCTGTTTCAGTCCGAGCGAAGAGGCAAGCTCCTTATTATCCTCTACATAAAGCTTTTCATAGCCGATCCCCGCGTCTTCAAGAAGTTTTGCCGCAATTTTGCAGTTGGGACAAGTCTTTGTGGCAAACAGCACCGCCGTCTCCGCTTCGGGACACGCCGTCGGTTCCGCCGCCGAAGCCTCGGATACAGCATCACCGTGACGCTTCAGTACGCTGGCCGCAACATCATATTCAAGGCGATCCTTAAATTCATGCGATTTGCCGTCATTCCAGTTCTGCACAGGACGATAATATCCGGTAATACGGCTGTACACCTCGGTTTTTTCGCCGCAGTGCGGGCAGGTATACTGCTCACCGGCAAGATAGCCGTGCGCCTTACAGATCGAATATGTAGGAGAAATCGTATAATACGGCAGCTTATAGTTTTCGGCAATTTTGCGCACCAAAAGCGCGGCCGCTTTCCAGTCAGGCAGCTTTTCACCGATAAAGGAATGAAATACCGTCCCCGAAGTATAGAGCGTCTGCAATTCGTCCTGAATATCCAGGGCCGAAAACAGATCGTCGGTATAGCCAACCGGCAAATGCGAACTGTTGGTGTAATAAGGGGCGCCGTCGGTTCCGCCGGCCGTGATAATGTCGGGGAAACGCTTAACATCATGCTTTGCCAAACGATATGTCGTAGATTCGGCAGGCGTTGCTTCCAGATTGTACAGATCTCCGTATTTCTCCTGATAATCCGCAAGACGCTCGCGCATATGGTTCAGCACGGCCTTGGTAAACGCCTGCGCCTCCGCATCGGTCAGATCCTTACGAATCCAGCGGGCGTTCAGGCAAGCCTCATTCATACCGATAAGGCCGATTGTGGAAAAATGATTTTTAAAGGTGCCGAGATACCGTTTGGTATACGGATACAACCCCTCGTCCAAAAGCTTTGTGATGACCTTGCGTTTGATGTCAAGAGAACGCGCGGCCACATCCATCATATGGTCAAGGCGCTTATAGAACTCGGCGCTGTCAGATGAAAGATACGCGATACGCGGCATATTGATGGTCACGACGCCGACCGAACCGGTGCTTTCCCCGCTGCCGAAGAAGCCGCCCGACTTTTTGCGCAGTTCGCGCAGATCCAAACGAAGACGGCAGCACATCGAACGCACATCGCTCGGCTCCATATCGCTGTTGATATAATTGGAGAAATACGGCGTTCCGTATTTGCTCGTCATCTCAAACAAAAGCTTGTTGTTTTCGGTTTCCGACCAATCAAATTCCCGCGTGATCGAATAGGTCGGAATCGGATACTGAAAACCGCGACCGTTGGCATCGCCCTCGATCATGATCTCAATAAATGCCTTATTAATCAAATCCATTTCCGCCTTGCAGTCTCCGTACGTGAAATCCATTTCACGGCCGCCGACCAGCGCGGGCATATTCTCCATATCCCGCGGAACCGTCCAGTCCAGCGTAATATTCGAGAACGGTGCCTGTGTGCCCCAGCGCGACGGCGTATTCACGCCGTAAATGAATGCTTCCAGGCTCTTCTTGACCTGCTCATAGCTCAGATTATCAGCTTTTACAAACGGCGCAAGATAGGTGTCAAACGAAGAAAACGCCTGCGCGCCCGCCCACTCGTTCTGCATAATGCCGAGAAAATTGACCATCTGATTGCAGAGCACGGAAAGGTGCTTTGCGGGAGAGGAAGTCATTTTGCCGGGAATGCCGCCGAGTCCCTCTTTAATCAGCTGTTTGAGCGACCATCCGGCACAGTAACCGGTCAGCATGGACAAATCGTGAATATGAATGTCCGCGTTCTGATGCGCCTGTGCGATTTCATTATCATATACCTCGGAAAGCCAGTAGTTTGCCGTAATCGCCCCGGAGTTGCTGAGAATCAGACCGCCGACCGAATAGGTCACGGTCGAATTTTCTTTCACGCGCCAGTCAGTCGCTTTGACATAGCTGTCCACGATTTCCTTATAATCCAAAATCGTAGATTTCATATTGCGCAGCTTCTCGCGCTGCCGGCGGTACAGAATATAGGCTTTTGCCACTTCCGCATAACCGCCCTGCACAAGCACGGACTCCACGCTGTCCTGAACATCCTCAACCGAAATCAAACCGTCTTTAATTTTCGGCTCAAAATCCGCCGTAACTTTCAGCGCCAGGAAATCAATCACACTCGGATGAAAATTCACCTCGCAGGCTTCAAACGCCATTTCAATTGCCTTGGAAATTTTAGAAAGGTCAAAATCCACAATTTTGTTGTCTCGTTTTTTTACATGGTACATAAAAGCCGTCCTCCTATTGTATCGAATCCGCCAAAAGCGATCCGGCGGAAATCTGTCAGTGCTTATACGATACCACAGATTGGACGGCTTGTCAATACAAACCACAATATTTGGATTATTTTTTCGATATACAACTATATATTGTATATTATAAAAATGTCACTGTTTGAATAGCGGAATGCCTATACGGCGCAAATCCGGACTTTTCCCTTTATTTTTGCAGCGCGTCACGGCGAAGCGCGGACGGCACAAACGGACGCACCGCTGCAAGGCAGGCATCCAGCAACTCATCGGAGGCTGCAAAATCGCCCTGCCCCACAAGATCGCCCGAATCTCGAAAAGGCTGCAAAAAATAACGGTTTGCCCCGGCAATCCATCGGCCGATCGAGGTAAAATCCTCCGGCGTATGAAAAGCGCCCGTCACGGTTGTACGAAATTCATACTCTACGCGCCCGGACAGCAAAAAGGAAACCGATTCCCGCACCCCGGACAACAGCTTGGGCTCCACTCCCGCGGTAACTGCATATTTTTCCGGGGCGTTTTTAATATCCATCGCAACATAATCAATAAGTCCCGAATCAACCAGCGCTCGGAGACGCTCCGGAAACGTGCCGTTGGTATCCAATTTTACGGCATAACCGAGCGCGTGTATTTTTTGAAGCAACTCCGCCGCATCCGGCCAAAGCAGCGGCTCTCCGCCGGTCAGCACGACACCGTCCAAAAGCCCCTTTCGCTTTTTCAGGAAAGACAAAATTTCTTCTTCATCGACACAAGTTTCAGAAGAACGGACAACCAAACCGGCATTGTGACAAAACGGACAGCGCAAATTGCATCCGTGCGTAAACAAAATAGCCGCGGTTTTCCCCGGAAAATCGAGAAGCGTCAGCTTCTGCATCGCCTCTATCCGCATAACATCCCTCTTTTTATTTATTTTCACTCTGCGTTTTTTGCACCCTGCGGCATTTTTATTTTCTCACAAATCGAAAGCCCCGCTTACCACGGGGCTTTCAAATTTTTCGACTATGTAAACGAAACGGATTATTTCAGCAAATTGAATTTGCCGATCAAAGGCAGTTCTTTTGCTTTGCCGGTAACGGCATTCACAATGCCGAGAATCATCAGGACAAACAGCGCAAGCGAGCCGAGGCCTGAAACGATAGAAAGCAACGCTACAATAATACCGAGTCCAAGCACCCCGAAAATCGAACTCACGATGCCAAACACAATTCCCCAAGCGATTTCAACAATCAGCAAAATCAAGCCCTGATTTACATGAAAACGCGCATACTTTGAATTGTTGGTGGCGAGCAGCGGAATCAAAAGCAAAATTCCCAAATAAGCGAACAGTGAAAGAACCTTATTCTTTTCAATATCACCGGCGTCAAACTCGCTCGTATGATCAGCCGTGTTATTGAGATTCTTTACTTTTTCCTCAAAAGAAGCGCCGGACGCACTTGCGTTTCCGTTTCCCGACATCGAAGCACCGCATCCATCACAGAATTTCGCATCACTTGGCAACTCTTTGCCGCACTTAGGACAGAACATAAAATACCCCCTATTCTATTTTTCAAATTGCTGTCTTGCAATGGTACAATTCTATTATAAAAGTTTACATCGGCAGTGTCAAGAAAAACAGAGAAAAAATCTTTTTATTCCAATATGTTTGAAAGCGCTTACAGAAAGCGATGAAATAGAAAACGCATATGGCACATACAAAGTTTTCATGATGCAAAAACGCCGCACTTTTTTGAACAGCACCCCATTTATTAGACAGTATGATATACTATCTAATAAGTGGGGTGT
>URDS01000040.1 GCA_900546635.1 uncultured Eubacteriales bacterium
GAGCGCTGCCTTGCCAAGGCAGAGGTGGCGGGTTCGAGCCCCGTTTCCCGCTCCATATGGCACCATAGCCAAGCGGTAAGGCAGAGGTCTGCAAAACCTTTATTCCCCAGTTCGATTCTGGGTGGCGCCTCCAGAAAAAACGACTTGCGCAGATGCGCAAGTCGTTTTTTTCGATAGAATTTGCATAGGCAGGCGGCTTGCCGCTTTTTACGATATGAGGAGGCGCGACTTGATAGAATACAGAACGCTTGAAGAATCGGAGATTAACAGGCCGTTGTTTCTCGGATTTCAGCGGCGCCAGGTTGTTTGCATGTGCCGTCGCCGTGAGGAGGGCAAATGGGTGGTCCGGAAAGACCCGTTTGTCGATCAGTGGAGCGAGGCTGATTATAGAAAGCTGGTAGATTGTCTGCAAAATACAGTGCGTACCGGCGGACTTGTGTGCGCTGCGTTTTCGGACGGAATTTTGAAAGGATTTGTTTCTGTGGAATCCGATCCGATGGGTACGGACGGGATATATCTGGATCTATCCTCGATTCATGTGTCCGAGGAAATGCGCGGGCGGGGGATCGGACGGGAACTGTTTCGGCGCGCTGCGGATTTTGCGCGCGCGCACGGAGCGAAAAAACTCTACATTTCCGCTCATTCTGCCGTAGAGACGCAGGCGTTTTATCAGGCGATGGGATGCGTGGAGGCGAAAGAATACAACCGTGAACATGTCATGCAGGAACCGTTTGACTGTCAGATGGAATATTGCCTTTAAGCGTTTTCGGCCTTTGAGCTTTGCCGGAAATATACTGCTGTAAAAATGCGCGGGCAGGCGCAGCCGCGTTCCCGCGGTTTTTTGATTGGAAGTGAGAAAATGCCGCAGACACAAAGACAGCCTTTTGCACAACGATTACGCGGCTTGTTTGCACCCGTTGATCTTACGCACGGGAATATTTCCGGTGTGTTGATTCGGTTTTCCATACCGATTGTGCTTTCAAATTTGCTGCAGCAGATCTATACGCTCAGCGACGCGGCCATTTGCGGGCAGACGCTGACGGCCGGCGAGGTGGCCGGTATCAATGATACGTCGCCGCTGCTGTTTATGGTTTTACAGTTTGCGTTCGGCTGTGCGACCGGCTTTTCGGTCGTCACGGCAAATCGTGTCGGCGAGCGGGATGAGGCCGGAGTGCGCCGTTCCTTTGCCGCACAGATTTGGCTGTGCGGCGGTTTGACGCTTTTGCTCAGCGCAGCCGCGATTGTTTTTTTGAATCCGCTGCTTTCGATGGTCAATGTCACGCCGCAGAACGCAGAAGTGCATCGTGCGGCGTATACATATTGCCTGATTATTTTTCTCGGGATCGGAGCGCAACTGTTTTACAATGTGGTATGCAGCCTTTTACGCAGTACGGGCGATTCGTTTACGCCGCTTGTCTTTTTGTTTTTTTCGACCTTGCTGAACATTTTGCTGGATCTTCTCTTTATCCTCGGTTTTGGATGGGGCGTGGCCGGCGCCGCGGTTGCGACGATTGCCGCGCAGCTTTGCAGCGCCGTCGCCTGCTTTGTGTATACTTTTATAAAATATAAGGCTTTGCGCCTGCACCGCGCCGATTTTCGTATGCCGCGCGGAGAACTGTGGCAGCATTTTCGGCTCGGACTGCCGCTCGGACTGCAATTTTCCGTGCTGGCCATCGGCGTGATTTTGATGATGGGACAGGTTGTTCGCTTTGATCTTCTCCCGGACGGGATGATGGTCGCCGGCGCGCCTGCGCAAAACGGTTTCGGCGCGGCGAATAAGATGATCAACTTTCTGATGTCGCCTTTTTGGGCGCTTGGCGCCGCATTGGTCAGCTTTAACGCGCAAAATTCGGGCGCGGGGGATTTTTTACGTGTGCGTAAAGGAACCGATCGTGCATTTTGGCTTGCGATGCTTTTGTATGTTATCTGCGCCGCTGTCGGCCTGTTGCTTTCCATAGGCGGCGCATATCAGTATATTTTTCTGAGTCCGGATAAAATTTCGGCTGCGTCTGTGACGTTTGGCAATTTGTTTTTATATGCAGATCTTCCGCTGTTTTGCTTTGTGGGCATTTTGCTGGTTTGGCGGAGCGCCGTGCAGGGGGTCGGCAAGCCGATCTATACGCTCTTTGCCGGAATTGCGGAGCTTGCCGCGCGCATCGTAATCAGCTTGTTTTTGCCGGTCGCGGTCGGCGGTATGGAAATCAGCGCGCTGGCCCCGAAGTCTGCTTTTTATGCGTTGTGTCTTGCTGACCCCGGCGCGTGGCTGCTGGCGGCGCTTGTACTGCTGCCGCCGTATGTTTACTATATTGTGCGGCCTGCTCGCCGTGTCGGCGAAAGCCGGCTTTGAATTTTTAGACAGGGAGACGAAAATGAAAACAGAAGAATCGGTTAAACGTATGTATGAAGGACGGCTGTATCAGGCGGGCGACGAGGCGATTCTGCAGGATCAGGCGCTATGTCTCGAGGCGATGTATGACTATAACGCTACCCGTCCCTCAGAGTCAAAGCGCCGCGGGGAATTGCTCCGGAAAATGTTTTGCGAAATCGGTGAAAGATGCTACGTTGAGCCGCCTTTTTATGCGAATTGGGGTGGACGGCATGTGCATTTCGGTGACGATGTATACGCCAATTTCGGCTTGACAATGGTGGATGACGGTCATATTTACGTCGGTGACAATGTGATGTTCGGCCCGCATGTTACGGTTGCGACGGCGGGGCATCCGATTGATGCTGCGTTGCGCCGCGCGCAGCTTCAGTATAACATAGACGTACATATCGGCGCGAATGTATGGATCGGCGCGGGTGCTGTGATTCTGCCCGGCGTAACGATCGGGGAGAATACGGTGATCGGCGCCGGGAGCGTGGTGACCAAGGATATTCCGGCCGGTGTGGTTGCCGTAGGCAATCCCTGCCGTGTTCTGCGCGAGGTCGGAGAGCATGACCGGAAGTTCTATTTCCGGGACCGGCCGGTGGATTTGGATTTGTCAGATCTGGAAATTGAATCGGATTGATGTCGGCAGCCTTGCGGATATTTCCTTATTCTGGAATTTTGCCGAATCGGCTTGCTTTTTTCGGTAAAACATGTATAATAGAAATAAGAACGCTTCTTATTTCTATCGGAGGGATTGCAAATGAACACCCGGCAAAGAGCATTGGTACTGGAAATTGTGCAGAGCAACTGCGATCATATGACGGCGGAGGAAATTTACGTAGCCGCTAAACGGCGCATGCCGCAAATTGCGATGGGAACCGTATACCGCAATCTTTCGATGCTGACCGCCGAGGGACAGATAAAAAAAATCGAAGTGCCGAGCGGTCCCGACCGCTATGACGGCTGTATCCGCACACACGAGCATATGTTCTGTGACCGGTGCGGGCGGGTTATTGATATTTTTTGCGGGGATTTGACCAAGGCGATCGAAGCTGCGACCGGGCAAAAGATTTGTTCGTATTCGCTTAGCCTGCATGGGGTATGTCGAGATTGCGCCGCTGAAAATTGAAATTCGGCGCCCGCATTTTACCGCTAAACTGTGTTTCAACTCATTGTATATGCAGCTAAACTGTCGGTCGGTTGACTGTATTTTGTTCTATGTGCTATCCTGCAGTTGAGAAAAGGGGGAGTATGGTGGAAACAAAAACGCTTGGCAGAATGATTGCCGAACTCAGAAAAGCGCAGGGAATGACGCAGCTTGAACTGGCGGATAAAATGGGCGTGACCGATAAGGCGGTTTCAAAATGGGAACGGGATTTGTCCTGTCCGGACATTGGGTCTTTCTCGCATTTGGCCGAAATACTGCATGTTTCTGTTGATGAACTGCTGCAAATTAAAACAGCGCCGGATCGAAAAGTAACGGTCCGGCGCTGCTTGTTTATCAATAAAGTGAAAATTTCAAGGAAGAAAACTGTAAATAAAATACGTTTACAAGGCGGACATGTGCCGCCTTGTAAACACCTTGTGGGCGCGCGAGCGCCGACCCAAGGGCGGCGCGACGGCGCGCGCGAACGCGCTCCATCGTAGGAAACCCTTGGTTTTCCGACGGAAAAAGGCGCCGGATCGTAAAGTATACGGTCCGGCGCTGCGTTATGATTCGGTGTCGGGCTTGCCGTTTGAAGCGGTTTGCGCTTCGACATGCTCCGAAGGTGTATCGGCTGTCTGCCTCTTTTCGGGGAGCCGATGCTTTTTTTGTTTGTGCATGCGCTCCTTGAAAGCGGCTTTTCGTTCCTCTGCTTTTTCAAGTACGGTGTTGTAATGCTCGGAGGCGTATTTTGAACCCTGGAAACAGGTGCGTACAAGTGAAAATACCGATTTGTTCACGGCGGTAAATTTGATTCTGCCGAGAAAGTCGCCGCATTCCGGGCAATTTCCGAGTGCGATATAGTATCCGCCGCCTTTCGGAACCCATTTGGTGGTTTCAATTGCGTTTTTACATACCGGGCAACGCATTTTGGAGACCTGCTCATCGGCAAACGCGGCGCGTTTGCTTGTGTAGGGGGCAAAGCTTTCTTCAAGGAGCGGATGCTCCCAGAGCGCGCCTGCGTTCCCTTTGCCGTAGGCGGCGATGCCGGCTTCCAAATCGAGATGCGCGCATACGAGCGCCGTATGATACGCGTCGTGCAGAGCGTTATGCGCTTCCAGTACCGGGACAATGCCGAAATGCTCAAGCGCGAACGCGAGGGAGCGCTGTCCCTTGCCGCCGTCCGTCTGCATATTGAAAATGGTTTGAAGATTATAGGAATGCTCACAAATCGCCGCATCCATATCCCAGGCAATCAAGTTTTGCCGCAGAATGGGCACATCATCAAACCCCCATGTTAAAAGGATTGCTTCATTCCCGCAAAATTCCGCAAAGCGCTGTCCGACTTGTGAAAAATCTTCCGCCCCGCTCAGTTGCTCTTTGGTAATGCCGGTAAGCTCGCGCACACGCTTGTTCAGACGCTTGTAAAAGCGGGGGCGCACACACATGGAAAACTGTTCGCCCGGTTTTCCGTCCGGACTTAGGCGCACGGCGCCGATTTGGATGATCTCTCCGGTCAGTCGAACGCCGTTACGCCCTTTTTGCGGCTGCGCGGCGCACATCGGCTGATTCCATTCCATATCAAAAACTATATAGGACATACAATTCCTTTCGATCGACTCAAAAATGGCCGTGTGCACGGTATAAAACCATTTTATCACAAATTCCCGATTTATGCCAGTCCTTTTTCAATCATTTTGTGATTTGCAGTGGCATAGAATTTAGGGAATGGGGGATGGACATGGAACGAGCCAGACGGTATTTTATCAACGGGTTGATTTTAAGCGGCTGTACGCTGCTCATGCGGACAGTCAGCGTCGCGTTCAATGCATTTTGCGTCAACCGGGTCGGCGAAGAGGGGATGGGGCTCTTTTCGCTGGTCATGAGCGTATATACATTCGCGGTGACACTGGCCACGTCGGGCGTCAATCTTGCCTCGACACGGCTGACCGCGCTTTATTTCGGAAAAGGGGAGGGGCGGAGCGTTCGGAGCGCGATGCGGAGATGTCTGCTGTACAGCGCTTTCTTCGGCGCGCTTGCAAGCCTTCTTCTTTTTTTGTTTTCCGATTTTGTTTCCACGCATTTTTTGATGGAGCCGCGCGCCAAAATGTCTGTGCGCGCTTTATCGATTTCGCTGCTGCCGCTCTCGCTTTGCTCGGCGTTTTCCGGGTATTTTGCCGCTGTGCGCCGCGTGTACAAGAACGCGATTTCTCAAATTCTCGAGCAGATGATCAAAATTTTCGCATGTGCGTTTCTGCTTTCCCTGTTTGTTCCGCGCGGCGTGGAATACGCCTGCCTCGCACTGGTGCTTGGCGGTTCGATCAGCGAAGTGGCCTCGTTTATCATGCAGCTTTTCGCCTATATTCGGGATAAGAAAAAACTGACCGGCGGCGGTGCGCGCGTGCGGATGCGCGCGGTTTTGGACATTTCTTTGCCGGTCGCTCTGTCGGCATACGTGCGTTCGGGGCTGGTTACGCTGGAACATATTTTGATTCCCATCGGTCTGACCGCGTTCGGCGATCCGAAAGCGCTGGCGACCTACGGCGTTATCAGCGCGGTGGCGCTGCCGATTGTACTGTACCCGTCGGCGTTTGTCGGCGCTTTTTCCAGCTTGGTCATTCCGGAGGTGACCGAATTTCACTCGGCTGAAAACAAACGGGAAGTGTCCTATGTGACTTCGCGGGCCTTTTTTGTAACGCTTTTTTTCTCGATTCTCTGCGCGGGGATTTTCTGTACGTTTTCCGGAGATATCTGCACGGCGATTTACGGAAACGCGGAGGCCGCGGTCTATCTCCGCGCGCTTGCCCCGTTGATGCCGATTATGTTTTTGGATACCGTGACCGATTCGATATTGAAAGGACTCGGCAAACAATTTTATACCATGTGCGTCAATATTGCCGATGCGGGGCTGAGCGCGCTGCTCGTCTGGCTTTTGGTGCCGCGTATCGGCATTTGGGGCTATATTGTGGTTATTTATGTTTCGGAATGCGTCAACACGCTTTTCAGTATTTGGAAGCTGACCGTACTGGTGGATTTTCGGCCGCAGCCGTACAGGTGGCTGCTGGCGCCGCTGCTTAGCGCGGTAGGCGCGGCCAATCTGTCGCGTTTTTTACTTTCCGCGCTGTCCCTGCCCCTTTCCGGGCTGGTTGTTGCGCTTGAATTTTTGGTTTTTATCCTCTTTTATATGCTGATTTGCCGTGTGCTCGGCGCCCTGACGCGCGAGGACATCGGTTGGATAAAAAATATTTTTTTCAAAGGTTCAAATTGGTCTTCCCATAAACGGAAAAATATGATAAAATTAAAAGAACGATAAACTGCGGGAGCGGCGTTATGAAAGACAAAATCAAAATTGTTCATATGGGGGATCTGCATCTGGACTCTCCGTTTTCCTCACTCAGCTTGGATAAAAGCGAGGTTCGCCGGCGGGAACTGCGCGCCGATTTTACTTCGATCCTTTATTATATTCGGGAGTCTGCGGTGGATCTCGCTCTGATTTCGGGCGATCTTTTCGACGATGGGTATGCCACGGCGGAGACGGTTGAACTCTTGTGCAGTCAGTTCGCGTCCGCGCCCGACTGCCGCTTTGTGATCGCGCCTGGCAATCATGATCCGTATACGCGCGGCAGTTTGTATGCCGCGAAAAAACTGCCGAAAAACGTTTGCGTTTTTTCGGCAGAGGGGCTGCAGCGGTTTGTGTTTGAAGATATCAATACTGAGGTGTATGGCTGGGCGTTTTGCTCGGATACGCTGACCGAGAGTCCGCTCGCCGGAAAACGTGCGGACGATAACGGGCGGCTGCATCTGGTTTGCGGTCACTGCGATCTGGATGCGCCGCTTTCCCGCTATTGCCCGGTTACGTCGGAGGACGTGCGCAAGTTCGGCGCGCAGTACAGCGGCTTTTCGCACATTCACAAAACGCCGCAGGTGCATACGGAGGACGGTGCGACCTGGTCGTATTCGGGCGTTGTTGAGGGACGCGGCTTTGATGAATGCGGCTTCGGCGGCGTGAATTTGATTGAAGCGGAAACTTCGGGGGATTTTGCGCTTACCGTTAAACGCCTGAAAACAGCGCGCCGCCGCTATGAGTGGGACAAGCTGGATGTCAGCGGTAGCCGGAGCCTGTCCGAGGTGGTCGAGCGAATCGACACATTGGTTCATGAGAAAAAATACGGCGAGGATACGATTCTGCGTGTGACGCTCACGGGCGCGGTTTCGCCGGATATGGAGAATTTAGCGCGGCTGGAGACTGCGGGACGCGGACTGTTCGCGCTCGAAATTGACGACCGGACAAGCCCGATTTTCGATGCGGGCATTCTTGAAAACGATTTGTCCATGCGCGGCGAGCTTTACCGGGAACTGCTTCCGGCTTTGTCCGCGGGCACGCCGGAGCAGCGCGCGGTCGCGGCCGGTGCGCTGAAGCTCGGATTGGCGGCGCTTGAGGGCAGAAATCTGACAGAATAGGAAGTGTCGATATGCAGATCGAAAGAATACATATGGATTCCTTTATGGGCAAAAAGGATTTTACGCTTGCGTTTTCGTCCGGAGTCAATGTGATCGAGGGCAACAATGAGAGTGGAAAAAGCACAATTGCCGAGTTTATCAAATTTATGTTGTACGGCGCGCTTTCAAAGGGGGGGATGCTGTCTGAGCGGCAGCGCTTCCTCGGCTTTTCCGAATCCTCTTTCGGGGGATGGATGGAGCTTTCCACCGCCGGCGGGCGGTATCGGATCGACCGAACCGTCTCGGCTGTTTCTTCGGGATTTCGCGAAAGCGTGTCGGTGAGCGACCTTGCGCGGCGAACGGCGGTATTGAAAGGTGAGAATCCGGGCGAGGCGCTGTTGTCGGTTCCCGAGACCGTATTTGTGAAAACCGCATATATTTCTCAGGCCGGCGACGCATACACGGGCGGGGATGATTTGTCCCGCGCGATTGAAAATTTGCTGTTTTCGGCCGATGAGACGGTCAGTACCGAGAAAGCGCTGAAAAAACTGGACAAGCTGCGCATTTTGCTGTTGTATAAAAACGGCAAGGGCGGATTGATCTACGATGAAGAGACGGAACGCGCCGCGCTTGCGGCGCGGCTTGAACGCGCTTTGTCCGACAACAGCGAGATTATCGCCAAGGAGGGCAGTCTTAGCGAAACGCTTCGGCGCATAGAGGAGAATAAAACGGATTATACGCGCGCAAAAAAGCTGTGCGATCTGTATGACAATTATGTCGCGTACACGCGCTTTCAGGCGCTGGACGAGACGGATGCGGAAGCTGAAAAGCTCAAGGACCAGCTGGACAAGCAGCTTGCGCGCTTTGACGGTTTTGTACCGGACGGAGAGTATCTCGGACGGCTGCGCCAGATGGCTGACTTGCTTGGGGAGCAGAAAATACGCGCTGCGCAGGCGCAGGCGAGACTGGACGACGCGGTATCCGCGCGCGCGGCGGCTGAGGCGGCGGCGGGAGACAGCGTGGTTTCGGAGGAACTGCGCGCCGCGGCGTCCGGCGCGATTCGCCATGCCGGGCGGGCGCGCGCGCTGCGCGTGAGCGGAGTGGTTTTGATGGCGTCCGGCGTTCTGCTCGGCGTTGTCGGGTATCTGATGCGAATGGGGATCGCTTTGTATGTCGGCGGCGCCGCCGGTCTGGCATTGGGGCTTTTATGCCTGATTTTCGGTATGCTGGCCGGAGGCCGGCTGAAAACCGTGTTGCGCAGTTTCGGCGTGCCGGACGCATACGCGCTGGCGGAAAAACTGCGCGAGGATGAGGAAGCCGCGAAACATGCAGGCGGGGAACTTGCACGCGCCCGCGAGCAGGAGACGGCCGCCTCTGCGCTGCTTGAAAATGAAAAACGGCTTGCCGCCGAGAAAAAAGAGCTTTTGGACGCGGAAGCCAGGCGGCTGTGCGGCGAAGAGCAGGATGCCGGCGCATTTTTCGCGCTTGTGGAGGACTATATAACCGAAACGGACGCGCTTCGCCGTCAGCAGACCGGATGCGCTGAGCGAAAGGAGCGGCTGCTGGCCGAGACGCGGGCGTATGATCGGGCTGCGGTGGAAGAAAAACTTTCTGCCGTCGGGGATCTCGGCGTTTTTGAAAAGCTGGATATTGCCGAGTACAGCCGTCGCCGGGATTTCAGTGAAAACGCGATCGCCGCTCTGGAAATCAAAAAAAGCGAGCTTGAAAAATCGCTTGCCGCGCTTCGCGCCACGGTTGAAAATCCGGCTCTGCTCCGCGCGACGCTTGAGGGGCTGGACAAAAAGCTTGCGGAGGCAAAAAAACGCTATGCGGCGATCAGCCTTGCGATTGCGTCTATCGAACGCGCGTCAGAAGGACTGCGGACGCGCGTTTCTCCGCGGCTGGCGAAGTATGCCGGGGAAATGCTCTCCGTTATGACGGACGGACGATATACCGAACTCGGCGTGGACGGCGCGCTGACGCTTACTTATATGGCAAAGGGCGGCGCGCACAGCGCGGAATATTTATCAAAGGGAACGCGGGAAGCCGCCTATTTCGCGCTCAGACTCGCGCTGTTTGATCTTTTGTACCGGGAGGAAAAAGCGCCGCTGCTCTTAGACGAAGCGTTGGCGCATACCGACGACGCCCGCACGGCCAAGATTTTTCGTATTTTGCTGGCGCTCGCCAAGGAGGGACAGCAGTCGCTTGTATTTACCTGTCACGGACGCGAGGGAGAAATTGCGGAGTCGCTCGGCGTTCCCGGTCGAATACGGATTTCCTGACGCTGTTTTGCGGTTGTAAAATTTGCTTTGGAAAGATTTTATAAACGACTTTACAATTTCCAATTTATATTGTATAATAACATCTATGAGTAACCGCGTCTTTTTTTGACAAAAGACGCGCTGCCGGAGGGAATATGCCGCGTTTTTTTGTCCCCAGTGACAATTTTGAGGGCAGACAAGTGAAAATTACCGGCAGCGATGCGTGGCATATCGCGCGTGCGCTCCGGATGGCCGTGGGTGAGACTGTGACCGTATGCGATATGCACGGCGGTGTACATACCTGCATCTTGCGGCGTATTTCGGATGCTGAGGCTTTGGCCGAGATTACGCAGAGCGCCGATGCCGGCAATGAGCCTACGGTTCGCATCGCGCTGTATCAGGCGCTTCCCAAAGGGGATAAGATGGATCTGATTGTGCAGAAAGCGGTGGAATTCGGCGTGCGCGCCGTGATTCCGTTTCTTTCCGAGCGGTGCGTTTCGCGTCCGGATTCGGCGGCCCTTGAGAAAAAGCGCGTAAGATGGCAGCGCATTGCGCTTGAGGCGGCCAAACAATGCGGGCGGGGCACGGTTCCCGAAGTGCGCGGCGCGCTTTCTTTTGCAGATATGCTGAATTTAGCTGCGGATGCGTCGCTTGCCTGCTTTTGCTATGAGGGAGACGGTACGCGTTCGCTGAAAACGGTTTTGAAAGAGGCAAGGACGGCCGTGGCCGCTTCGCGGGACGAGCCTGCGTTTTCGCTGATTGTCGGCTGCGAGGGCGGTTTTTCCGCCGCCGAGGCGGATGCGGCGCGTAAAGGCGGTTTGCAGATGTGCGGGCTCGGACGCCGCATTCTGCGCTGCGAGAGCGCTTCCGGGTTTGCACTGGCATGCATGAGCTATGAGTATGAATTACAGGAGTGATTTCAGTGGAAAGAGAAACAAGTAAAAAAGTACAGCGGAGACAGGACGCTTTTGCCCGCTCCAATGCTGTCACAAATAAAATGACCGCGATTTTTTGCGCGCTCGTCGTGCTGTCGGTATTTTTTATCAAGCTGAGTCAGGATTCCGCTTTTGAGCTTTGGTTTATGACCAAAGCGCTTCTTTGGGTGCAGATCGGGTGCGGCGTTTTATTCTTGGCGGCGCTTGCATGGCGAATTGTGTCGCTTCGCCGCCATACCGATGAGCATCTGACCGTATTTTCGTCCGCGCTGCTGCTCGGCGCCGCTGCGTCACTGCTCGGCATTATGCTTTTGTATTTGAATTTCGGCGCGTTCCGTTCGATTGTGACGGCGCTTGTGCTGACGCTTCTGTTCTTTGTATATGAGGTTTATCCGCTGGATTTCTTTTTGTTCAGCATCGTGATCTCGGTCGGCGGCATGGCTGCGTCTTTGGCCGGAAGTCCGGCGTTCGGCATTGCACGGGTACACTATGTCAATATCGCGCTTGCCGTGATTGTTTTGCTTTCGACGGGGATCTGCTCTCTGATTATGTTCCGGCTGAAACGGGATAAAAAGATCGAAATTGCCGGGCACAAAATTCTTCTCGCACCGGATGCGCGGCCGGCGGTCGTGTATGCGGCGGGTGTCGCGGCGTTGCTTGCGGTGGGCGGAGCCATTCTATTTGGTCATATTCTGTACTTCGTTGCCGCGCTTTGTGCGATATATCTCTTAGTTGCAATATTTTATACAGTAAAATTGATGTAATTTTGTAGAAAATATTCAATTACCTATTGAGTTTTGCCAAAAAATAGTTTAAAATATAGTTAACTATCTACAAAGCTTCAGTTACAGATTTGCAAAAGAGAGGATGTGCAAAATGTCAAACAGACTGTTTCAGGGCGTGATACACCAGATGCGCGACGCGACCGATTGTGCGATCGGCGTTATTGATGAAAACGGCGTTGTGATCGCGTGCAGCGAGCTTGGAAAAATCGGCGAGACAAGAATCGGCGTTCGGGAGGAGCTTTCCTATACGGGCGATGCGGTTGTGATCGACGGTTGTACCTACCGTACGATTGGGCAGGGAGCCAAACTGGAAAATATCGTGTTCGTCGAGGGCGACGATAAAAATGCGGAGAGTTTGGCTGCGATTTTAGCGGTATCCCTTGCCAACATCAAAAATCTGTATGATGAAAAGTATGACCGCTGTTCCTTTATTAAGAATATTATTTTGGACAATATTCTGCCCAGCGATATTTATATTAAAGGCAAGGAACTCCGGTTCAGCACCGAAGAAAGCCGCGTTGTTTTTCTGGTGAAATTCTACGGAAAGACCGATATGCTTCCGTATGAAATGATGCAGAACATGTTCCCCGATAAGAATCACGATTATGTTATCAGTGTCGGTGAGAGCGATATTGTTCTGGTCAAGGAAGTCAAACCGAACATGGATACCAAAGAAACGGAGAAGATCGCAAACGGTATTGCGCAGACGCTGTCTTCCGAGTTCTACACGAAAGTCGCGATCGGTATCAGTACGGTGGTCGATAACATCAAAGACCTGGCGCGTGCCTACAAAGAGGCGCAGGTGGCGATTGAGGTCGGCAAGGTGTTCGACACCGAGAAAAATATTATCAGCTATGAAAATCTCGGCATCGGCCGCTTGATTTATCAGCTTCCGACAACGCTCTGCGAAATGTTTTTGCAGGAAGTTTTCAAGAAAGGGTCGATTGAGTCGCTTGACCGCGAGACGCTGATGACTGTTCAGTGCTTTTTTGAAAACAATCTTAATGTTTCCGAAACTTCCAGAAAGCTGTTCGTTCATAGAAATACGCTGGTATACCGTCTTGAAAAGATCCGCAAGATTACGGGTCTGGATCTGCGCGAGTTTGAACATGCCATTACGTTCAAGGTCGCGTTGATGGTCAAGAAGTATCTGACATCGAAGCCTGTAAAATTCTGATATGCTTTCACGGATTGTGGGAACGCGTGCGCGCGTTCCTGCAATTCTTGCGTATATGGGGTATTGCGTTTGGCCTCGGCGCCATAAAAAGCTCCAAAATCCTATGTGGGGGAGAACAGTTTGTGATTGAGTTCAAAAACGTAACCAAGCGTTATCCGGAGGGCAAGCTCGCGCTCGATAATATCAATCTTAAAATTTCGGACGGCGAGTTTGTTTTTATCATGGGCGACAGCGGCGCCGGAAAAACGACGATGACCAAGCTTTTGCTGCGCGAGGAGCGCGTGACGAGCGGAGAGCTTTGGGTCGGCAATGTGAATTTGGCAAAAATGGCGTCCGCGCGTATTCCGAAATATCGGCGGAAGATCGGCGTTGTTTTTCAGGATTTTCGCTTGTTCCGCAAAAAGACCGTTTTTGAGAACGTGGCGTTTGCTCTGCATGTTATCGGAGGCGCACCGTCCGGTGAAGTGAAAAACCGTGTGATGGCTATGTTGAAAATCGTCGGGCTGGAGGATAAGGCGTCCAGCTTTCCGGCGCAGCTTTCGGGCGGCGAGCAGCAGCGCGTAGCGCTTGCCCGCGCCATTATCAACAATCCGCACACGATTATTGCCGACGAGCCGACCGGTAACTTGGATCCCAAACTGAGCATGGAAATTATGGGGCTTTTGGTCAAAATGAAAGAGTACGGCAAGACCGTAGTTGTTGTAACGCATGAGGCGGAATTGGCCAGAATGTTTAATCAGCGTATTGTTCGTCTGCGTGACGGTCACGTTGTGGAAGATTACATAAGCGGAGGTGAAACGCTGTGAGAAAGCTGACCGATGCGCTCAGCGCAGCCGTTAAGGGCATGTTCCGAAACGGGCTTTTGACATTTGTCAGTATTTTTGTTCTGGTTAGCTGCCTTTTGTTTATCGGCAGTTTTGCCTTGATTGCCATGAATATTAATTACAATCTTGAGGATGTATCCGATCTGAATGAGATCGAGGTTTTCCTCGAATATGATATTTCCGCGGAGGAGGCGTCGCGCATCGGCGCCGAAATCGCAAGGCTTGACAATATTTCCTCGGTGGAATATGTTTCCAAAGAGGACGGTATTGCCGCAATGCAGGGCGAATTTGCCGAATACGCCTATCTTTTTTCGGACATCGGAGATGAAGAGAACCCGCTCTCCGATATGTACCGCGTGATTTATGAGGATAACGACCGGGTCACGACGCTTGATTACAACTTAAAGCAGATCGACGGCGTGCGTAAGGTAAACAGCCGTCTGGACCTGGCAGCGACGATTGATTCGCTGCAAAGCGGTATTTCTTTTATTTTTGTATGGTTTACGGTGCTTTGCGCCGTTGTCTGCATGTTCGTGATTATCAATACCATCAAACTGTCGGTATATTCCCGGCGCGAGGAGATTACGATCATGCGGTATATCGGCGCCAGCCGCGCATATATTGCCGCGCCTTTTGTTCTGGAGGGGGCGTTTATCGGTATTTTGGGCGCGACGGCGGCGTATTTTTTGGAAAGTGCGATTTATCGCGGACTCATCGGATATGTCGCAGAGAAAATGTATATTGTGAAACTGTATACATACGCGGAAACTTCGTCGGCTATTCTTACAATTTTCTTCGGTCTGGCATTGTTTACGGGCATTGTCGGAAGCTGTGTTTCACTCGGAAAATATGTGGAGGCGTGAAATGAAGAAAAATCGGAAGATCCTTGTATGTGTTACTTTGGCTGCGCTTACGGCGCTTTCTGCGGTTGCGTTTGCAGTCTTTGCGGCGAGTACCACAAGCGCGGGACAGTTTGAGAATAACGCAGAGGTTCAGAAATATCAGCAGACCATAAAAGAGATTGAACAGCGGCAGAAAGAACTTGAACAGCAACTGAAAAGCGTGCAGAGCGACCGGTATTCCGCGCAGCAAAGAGCCGCGGATCTGTATGAACTGATTTTGAGTACGGAAAAGAAGATTGAAACGACTCAAAATTTATTGAATGCGCTGGCTCTGCAGGTTGAAGCAAAGGAATTGGAGATTGCCGAAAAGGAAACCGAGATTTTAAATAAGCAGACCGAGGTTGAGGTTACCAGAGAAAAATTTTTGATGCTTGTCCGTGCGCAGTACGAGAGCGAATCGACCGGAATACTGGATGTCGTGCTGGGTTCGGACAGTATCTCCGATCTTTTGTCCCGTGTTGAATATATGGCAAGTATTCTTGAATATAATTCGACGCTTCTGGAAAAATTCAAGAGAGAGAAGCAGGAACTTGAGGATATGAAAGCGGTACTTGAGTCGTCAAAGAGCGAACTGGATGCCGCTTACGCTACTCAGCTGGCGTACAGTGATACGCTTGCCGCGGAAGAAGCGGCGCTGCAGCTTCAAAAGGGAGACGCGGACGCCTATGTTGCGTCGCTGAAAAAGACCGAGGCTGAAATTACCGCACAGTATAACGCTGCGCGGGAGGCTGAGGAAAAGGAAAACCAGCGCCTTGAGGCACTGCTCCGTCAGCTTGCGAAGGAAAATGAGTCTGCATATGTGGGCGGCAAGTTTATTTGGCCCGTGGATACCAGCATTCGCCGTATCAGCAGCAGTTACGGATGGCGCACATATTATTATTACGGCAGAAAAGTAACCGATTTCCATATGGGAATTGATATTCCCGCGGCTGTCGGCACTGATATTTATGCGGTTCAGAGCGGTAAAGTGGTTGTGGCGCAGTCGCATTCCAGCTACGGCAATTATATTGTGGTGGATCACGGCGGCGGCATTTCAACGCTCTATGCGCACTGCTCGAAACTTTTGGTCAAGGTCGGGGATTCGGTCGTGCAGGGCGATCATATCGCGGAAATGGGCAGTACCGGAAATTCTACCGGTTCGCATGTGCATTTTGAAGTGCGTGTGGACGGCAAGCATGAGGATCCCATCGCCAACGGCTGGGTAGTACAGCCCTGACGTTTTTGCAGAAAGCTTGGAAAGGGTTTATTATGACAAAAAAAATTTCAGTCTGGCTGTCGGTGTTGCTGATTATCATTGCCTGCGCGATCACCTTTCAGCTTACGGTGATCTTCGGTGATTCTTTCGTCCGGGATCAAACGGTGGGAGAGGTTCCGACCGAATATACCGATTCTTCGGACGAACCTGAGACGCCCGGTGAAATTGTTCAGAAATTGCCGGCGGACGAAATCGTCGAGCGGGTCAGCGAGAAAATTTATGCGCTGGCGTGGCTGTATACGAATTATTATGTCGGCGAACTGAATATAGATGATTTGGTAGAGGGCGCCGCAGTGGGGTTTGCGGCGTATTCCGGAGATAAATACGGTTCCTACCATTCCGCTGAGGAATATGCTTCGTTGCAGGAGGGGTACAGCGGCGAATTTGCCGGCATCGGCGTCAGTGTAACATTCGATCCGCAGACTTATGTAATTGAAATTTTGAATGTCATGCCCGATAGTCCGGCGCTTGAAGCCGGTCTGCTTCCGAACGATGTGATTATCGGCGTCGGCGGTGTAAAAATTACCGAGATCGGTTATGATGAGGCGGTAAAGCGGATTCGCGGCGAGATCGGAACTGAGGTGACGATAACGATTGCGCGCGGGGAAGCGTATGAGGAGGTTTTTGACGTAACCGTAACCCGGCGGAAGGTTGAGGAACAGGTTGTCACGTACGAAACAATCGAAGTAGATGGACTGGCGCGTCCGATTGCGCATATTCGTTTGCTGGATTTCAATGACAAAACGCCCGAACAGTTTTTAGCGGCGCTCACACAGGGAACAAGCGATGTGGTGCACGGATATATTTTGGATGTGCGCAACAACGGAGGCGGTGAACTGACCTCGATCACGGAAATTTTGGATACGCTGCTTCCGGAGGGACCGATTGTACGCATACAGTATAAAGACGGTACCGAGCAGGTGATTTCCTCCGATAAGAATGCGTTCCCCGGCATGTTTGTTGTTTTAGCCAACGGGAATACCGCATCTGCGGCCGAACTTTTTGTTGCGGCGCTGCGGGATTACGGTAAAGCGTTTGTGGTCGGTACAACGACGTATGGCAAGGGAACAGTACAGACCATTGTGCCGTTTGATGATGGCAGCGCGCTGCGTATTTCAAGTGCGATGTATGCGCCGCCGCATTCGGCAAATTACGAGGGTGTGGGGATCGCGCCGGATGTGGAAGTGGAACTCGACGATGCGTATAAGAACGTAAATTTGTTTAAGCTCAATCATGAAAATGACGCGCAACTTCAGGCAGCGCTCAGACTCTTTAAATAAAAATCATTCAATACGAAAGAGGAAACCAATATGGCAAAGCAAATGCACTATACAAAAGACGGTTATCAGGCGCTGGTGGAGGAACTTGAATATCTGAAGACTACACGGCGCGCGGAAGTTAAAGAGGCGCTGGCGACGGCACGTTCCTACGGCGACCTTTCGGAAAACAGTGAATATGATGAGGCAAGAAACGAACAAGCCAAAGTAGAATCCAGAATTTCCGAACTTGAATCCCTGATTCTGCATGCGATTGTTGTGGATGAGTCGGAAATTGATACCAGCCGTGTCAGCGTCGGTTCGATTGTCCGCGTTTCTCGCTCGGACAACGGAAAAGAGACGGAATATACGCTTGTAGGTACCAATGAGGTTGATTTTTGGACCGGAAAAATTTCCGATCAGTCGCCGATCGGCGCAGCCCTGATCGGCGCACGCGCGGGCGATACCGTAACGGTGGCCTCCCCGAACGGCGGTTTCGATTTAAACATCTTATCGGTTTCTCGTGTAAAGGTAAACGGTTAAAGACAAACATACTGCGAAAAGCGAATGCTTGTTACAGTACAGGAGCGGGCATTGTTTGCTTTTCTGTGGGGATGTAATTCCCGGTTGGAATGTTTGGATGGTTGAATGGTTGGGAAAATGCCTTTCAACCGAAAAGTTTGATAAATAAGGATAAGAATATGACGGAAGATATGAGACAGACCGGCGACCAGGGCAGCGGCAGTGAGCTTGCGGTACGGCGCGCAAAATTGCAGGCGCTGGTTGAGGCCGGCAGAAATCCATTTGAGCATACCGTTTATGACCGCACGGCCATGAGCGCGGATATTTGCAATCAGTTTGAGACGTTTGAGGGCAAAGATGTCCGCATTGCCGGCCGTGTAATGGGCAAGCGGGTGATGGGGAAGGCCAGTTTTGTTCATTTGGCGGACAGTACGGGCAGAATACAGGCCTATGTGCGCAGAGACGATGTCGGGGAAGAGGAATATGCCGATTTTAAGAAGTATGACATCGGTGATATTATCGGAATTTCGGGATTTGTATTCCGTACACAGACCGGTGAGGTATCGGTGCATGCCAAGGAAATCGTTTTGCTTTCCAAGTCGCTTCTGCCTTTGCCGGAAAAATTCCACGGACTTAAGGATACCGATTTGCGCTATCGGCAGCGTTATGTGGATCTGATTGTGAATCCGGAGGTGCGGGATACGTTTGTCAAGCGGTCGGTGATTTTGCGTGAGATTCGCGCGTATCTGGATTCCAAGGGATTTCTTGAAGTCGATACACCGATTCTGACACCGTTTGAGATCGGCGCGGCCGCGCGGCCGTTTGTGACGCATCACAATACGCTCGATATGGATATGTATCTGCGAATCGAAACCGAACTGTATTTGAAGCGTCTGATTGTGGGCGGTTTTGACAAGGTATATGAGGTCGGCCGCATTTTCCGCAATGAGGGTATGGATACGCGCCATAATCCAGAATTTACATCGATCGAACTGTATCAGGCTTTCACCGATTATAAGGGCATGATGGATTTGGTCATTGAACTGAATACTTTGCTTGCCAAAAAGGTATGCGGCAGCGAAAAGATCATGTATCAGGGCGTTGAGATCGATATGGGGCATTGGGAAAAACTCACAATGGTCGAGGCGGTGAAGAAATATTCCGGACTGGACTATTATGCTTGGGCATCCGATGCACAGGCGCGCGACGAGGCGAGAGCCAAGGGTGTGGAAATTCCGGCAAATGCGACGCGCGGCGCGGTTTTGGTGGAATTGTTTGATCGGTTTGTAGAAGAAAATCTGATTCAGCCGACCATTATTTACGATTACCCGGTGGAAAACAGCCCGCTCGCCAAAAAGAAGTCGGATGATCCGGCGTTTACCGAACGGTTTGAATATTTTATTTGTGCAAGCGAGATGGGAAATGCATTTAGTGAATTGAATGATCCGATCGATCAGCGCCAGAGGTTTGAACGTCAGGTTGCCGCTAAGCGGGCGGAGGATCCGAATACGACCGCCCAGGTGGATGAGGATTATATTACCGCGCTTGAGTACGGCCTTGCGCCGACGGGCGGACTCGGTTTTGGCATTGACCGGTTGGTTATGCTGCTGACAGACAGTCCCTCGATTCGCGATGTTTTGCTGTTCCCGACAATGAAGCCCCTGACTGAGTAAAACACCATATATGGCGTTCTTGTCTTGTGGGGAAACTGCAAGATGTGAATTTATTCACTGTCTATTATTGATTTACTAAATTTTTACGAAAAGTGACTTTCAGAAAATCACATATGAGCATCGCTGGTAAGAAAGAGTTGTCCGAATCATTTCGGCAACTCTTTTTTGCTATTATAGAAGCGCATACGGTCACAGGAACTTTTATGAGGGGGTGAAACTCGATGATGTGGAAGTTGTTATTTTGTTTCTCGGCAGGAATTTTTGGCGTGATAATTGAAGTCTTTTGTGTATCAAATGAGATTTGAAGCCATGAAAGAAGAACAGGAAATTTTAAAGGCAGCATCTTCGGAAAGAAGCTCGAAAAATACGGTTTTATGAAAAAATAAAATTATTTTATTTTTTATATGTCCTTAAAATACGGACATATGTTTTTTACCGGACAGATGGCTAATAAGTTATTTCAATGCCTTAATGTTACTACACAAATTATGCTTTTGCAACACTTTTGTCAAATATATTAAGTTCATCCTTTCTTTTTAAGTCCGTAATAAGCGGACAGGCAAAATTTTTTTGAGTGTTTTCCGCTGTAAAAGATTTTTTGCGATAAAAATTGTGTAAATAAACCGGGAAGCGGCCCCCGCGTTTTGCTGCGGGCGCCGCTTCGAGAAAACTCAGGGTTGTTAAGGGGCCGCAGCCCCTTAAGTTTAATCCGGCTTTGACGACACAAGGTGAATTGCCCCGCAGGGCAAGAGAAGGCCCCCTGGGGGGTGTGCGGCAAATCCGCAAAAGGCGCTTGCGTAGCAAGGCTTTCCCTGCATGAGGT
>URDS01000041.1 GCA_900546635.1 uncultured Eubacteriales bacterium
CTTGTAAACACCTTGCGGGCGTGCGAGTGCCGCCATTGGCGGCGCGACGGCGCGAATACGCCCCTCGGAAAGGGGTTCTCCTTGTGGCGTCAGGACTCCTCCCGGCTGACGCCGGGCCCCTCCTCACGCCTATACACGCCTCATCGCCGCAAAACCTTGGTTTTGCGGCGGTCAGAGCGCCGCCGTTTTGCTGTCGGAAAACCTTTCGTTTTCCGATCCTTGATTACTTTTGCTCCCGAAAATGCATGGGCGAATATCCGTATATCCCCTTGAAGGTCTGCGAAAAATGCTTGATCGACTGAAATCCGACGCGCTCGGATACCTCGGTAACGCTCAGACTCGTGGTCTGCAGCATTTCAAGCGCTTTTGAAACCCGGCAGGTCAGCACATACTGATGCAGCGACTGCCCGGTGCGCCGCTGAACAATGCGGTTAATATAATTCGGATGGTAATTGAACCGCCGGCCAAGCGCGTTGTTGGACAAATCGCCCGAAAGGCTTTCCTGTATGTACTCAAGGACACGGTCAACAAGATCGTTTTGCCGGTCGCCCCCCACAACCGCGACCTTGCGGGCAATCAGAATCAGCGCCCTTTTGAGCATAGCGCTGAGCACCATGTCATGCCAGGCCTTTGGGCTTATAAACTCATCCGACATCTCGGAAAACAGCGCCTCCAGCAGATGCATCCCCTCCAGATGCACGGGCGCATTGAACTGAGGAACGTCCTCAAACGCGATCTGTTCGGTAGCCTGCTCCTTTCGGTACAGCCGGTCGGGAATCGTCGGCAGCGTCGCGATCGGCCGCCCCGCCTCGCCGATAAAATCGAAATTGATCGCCATCATCTTGGTATCCTCTTCCGCAGTATTCACGATGGAATACCGGCAGGCAGACTTCCAAAGGAACAGCGAACCGCGCGTCGCATTGTAAGCGCGGTCGTCCAGCTGAATCCGCGCGCTGCCCGAAAAAAAGTAAATCAGGCGTGAATCGCAGGCATGCACCGCAGTCTGCATAAAATCGTCCGGCAGAAGCAGAGTTTTGGAATAGCGCACCAGAGGATTTAAATCGGAAAGGTTTACTTTTTGCATTTTCTCTGCCTCCAAAAGTTTATTTTACACCATATTATCACAAAACAAATCTGAAATCAAGTGGTAAAATCAAGGAATTTTTGTTGTTCGTTGACAAAAAATAACCTACGGTTCGATATATAAAAAGTTTATTTATTTATAAAACTCCCTTTTCCGGCAGTTTTTTCTTCCGAGATTTCATGTATTTTTTACACGCGCTTTTATATTTTCCAAAGCGAAAAAACATGCTACAATGAATGTAATGAAAAATATTGTATTTTACAAGGAGAATCCATGAAATCATGAGCAAAACGACGGCTACCGTAAAAAAACTCGTCATCCCGACCTACCCGGAAGCGGCGGCGGAAAAGCTTCCGATGTTTGCCGAAAACCGCGTACATCAGCGTTTTTCCGGCAATCCCTATCCGAACGCCGTGGTCATCAAGACGCCCGGCAAAGAAAAGTTTGACAAATCCTATGAAGCAATCGTTTTGGAGAACGACTATCTTGAAATCACGATTCTGCCTGAACTCGGCGGCAGAATTTTTACCGCCGTGGACAAAACCACCGGCTATGACTTCTTTTACCGCCAGCACGTCATAAAGCCCGCACTGATCGGCGCGCTCGGCTCGTGGATTTCGGGCGGCGTGGAATTCAACTGGCCTTTCCACCACCGTCCCTCGACGTTTCTGCCCGTAGATTATGAAATCGTAAAGGAAGACGACGGCGTAACCGTGTGGCTCTCCGAGCACGACCCCATCAACCGCATGAAAGGCATGGTCGGCGTCTACCTCGGCAACAGCCGCAGCATCTTTGAAACCCGCATGAAAGTGACCAACCGCACGTCCATGCGCCACCCGTTCCTCTGGTGGGAAAACACCGCGGTGCCGGTCAACCCCGACTATGAAATCTTTTTCCCCGCGGACGTGGACAACGTATGCTTCCATTACCGCCGCTCGTACACGTCCTACCCGATCGCGCGCGGCCACTTCAACGGCTTTACCTTTGATCCCGCGGGCGTGGACATCCGCAAGCATTTCAACACGAAAAATTCGACCTCCTATTTTTCCGCCGCCTCCGAGTACGACTATTTCGGCGGCTACGACAACAGCAAGAAATGCGGCGTCGTCCACATCGGCGACCACCACACCGCCACCGGCAAAAAGATGTTCACCTGGGCATACAACCAGCTTTCGCGCTCCTGGGAGCGCGCGCTGACCGACACCGACGGCGCGTATGCCGAACTGATGGCCGGTTCCTATACCGACAATCAGCCCGACTGCGCGTGGCTCGAACCCTACGAGACCAAATGCTTTAAGCAGTCCTGGTTCCCGATCGGCGCGCTCGGCGTCCCCTCCTACGCAAACTTCGACGCGGCCGTTCACGTCGAAAGCGGCGTTTTGCGCATTCAGGCCACGCTCGCCAAAAAAGACGTCCGCGTAACGCTTGCGCATCGCGGACAGGTGATCTTCACCGCCGTCTGCGACCTTGCGCCCGGCGAGGTACGCGCCTTTGACATTCCGGAATTTGACGACAGCGCCTACACCATAACGCTCGGCGATTTCCTGTATTACGAGCAGTTTGTGCGCGAGCAAAAACCCCTGCCCCCGCTCTTCTGCGAGGTTCCGTATCCGAATGAGCTTCAAACGGCGGAAAAGGCCTATATCGCCGGTCTGCATCTGGTGCAGTACCGCGATCCGAGCGCCGATCCGGCGGAATATTTCCGCCGCGCCATCGAGCTTGAGCCGACCTTTACGCCCGCGCTCCGCGCGCTCGGCGAAGTCTATCTCGCCCGCCACGAATTTAAAGACGCGAAAGAGATGCTGACGCGCGCCGTTTCCGAACTGAACACCTACAACACAAACCACGAAAGCGGCAAGACCTATTATCTGCTCGGACTGGCGCTTACCAATCTCGGCGAGGACAAAGCGGCCTACGACGCATTCCGCAAAGCCGCGTGGAATGAGGACGCGGTTTCGGCCGCGATGACGCGCGCCGCCATGCTCGACGGCAAGCGCGGGGACTTTGTATCCGCAAAATACTGCGCCGATACGGCGATCGAACATAATACGCAGAACCTGACCGCCATTGCGCTGTCCGCCGCGGCCAGCTACAAGCTCGGCGACAAAGCCGAGGCCGTCCGCGCGCTGGAAAAAGAGCTTGAGCGCGATCCGCTCAACCACTTGGCAAGATATTTTCTCGTTGTCGCGGGCAAAAGCAGCATGAAGAAATTTTTTGAAAAGCTGGACTCCAACATGTCGCAAACCTGTCTCGACCTTGCCGTCGATCTGTGCGACGCCGGTTACACGGAGGAAGCGAACGCGCTGCTCGAAGCGTTGCCCGAATACACAAAAGACGTCGCGCCCGCGATTGCGCTTTCGCTTGGAGACAAAACGCTCGCAAGTCCGTTTCACCGCACGTTCCCGTTCCGCCCGGAGGAAGCGAAGATTCTCGAAGCAAGCGGCGAAAAATATCTGCTCGGCTGCTATCATTACGCCGACCGCCGCTATGACGAGGCGGAAAAGCTCTGGAGAGCGTGCGAGGGCTTTGAGGCCAAACGCGCGCTCGCGCTGTGCGAATACAGGAAGGGCAACCTGAACGAAACCATGGCGCTGCTCGACGAGGCGCACGCGCTCTGCCCGGATATGGAGGAGATCGTCTATGAGATCGCATATCTTCTGAACCACACGGGCGCCGAACCGAAAGCGGCCGCAAAGCGGATCAAATCCATGATTCCCGACCTCAAGACCGTGCGCGACGACATCGCGACCGAATGGGCGCACGCCTGCAACCGCGCCGGGCTGTACGACGAAGCGCTGACCGTGCTCGGCGGACATTCGTTCGTTCCCTGCGAGGGCGGCGAAACGGCGGTCGCCATGCAGTACATCAACGCATGGTACGGCAAGGGCATGAACCTCAAAGCCGAGGGCAAGTTTGAAGAAGCGATCGAAGCGTTCCGCACGGCGCAGATTCTGCCCGAAAACCTCGGCGCGGGGCTCTGGCACGAGTGTCCGCTCGTTCCCGCAAAGTATCAGGAAGCGCTGCTCCTTGAAAAGCTCGGACGGCGTGACGAGGCCTTTGCGATCTATGCATACTTCAACACGCTGTATGTGGACTTCTTCTCCAACATGCATCTGCCGCTGCTCCCGGTTTATCAGGCGCTCGGCGACCTCCGCATGGGCAAAAAGGAAGAGGCCAGCGCGCTGCTTGACAAGGCGATTGCCGGGTGGAAGCATGAGCTTTCCAGAAGAAACAGCGGGTATTTCGGCACGACTCCGTTCTTCATCCCGTTTATGGACGATCCGGTCAAAATGCGCGAGCAGTATTATCTGCCGCTGATCCGCGAAGCGGAGGCAGTACAAAAAGGAAGCAGCGCACTTTTGACATTTTAAACTTGAATTTTTCATATTTTTTGTATATAATTGTGAAAGGGTACGATGATGAAGAGACAATGGACCAAAGAAGAAGCCTTTGAATGGTTTAACAGCCGCCCCTGGATCTGCGGTTTCAACTATACGGCCGCCAACTGCGTCAACCGCATGGAAATGTGGCAGGAATTTGAGCACGATCAAAAGGTTCCCGTTTTTGAGCGAGAACTCAAGATGGCGAGCGAGCACGGCTTCAATTCGGTGCGCGTGGTGCTCCCCTTTGAATGCTGGTATTACCAGCACGACGGTTTTATGGCGCGCCTTGAAGAGTTCATCGGTATCTGCGCGAAAAACGGACTGGGCGTCATGATCGTTTTCGGCAACGACTGCACGGTCCCGAAAGATCTGTACGTCGCCCCCGCTTTCGGCCCGCAGAAAGTGGACTGGGGCTATCACGGCGGTATGGCAAAATCCCCGCACGCCGTCAAAACCGAAGCAGGTTACAGCATTTTGGATGAACCTGAGCTTTGCGACGCATTCTGCGAAATGGTACGCGACATTGTCGGCGCCCATGCAAGCGACCCCCGCATCGACGCCTGGGACATCTTCAATGAAATCGGAAACGGCCGTCGGGAAATGCGCAGCGTTCCCGCAATGGAGCGGTTCTTCGAGGCCGCGCGCGCCGCGGACCCCATTCAGCCGCTGACCGCCTGTGTATGGACGGTCGATCCCGCAAAAGACGACCCGCTGAAACCCTGGGAAAGACGCGCGCTGGAGCTTTCCGATGTCATCAGCTACCATGACTACCGCCGATACGACTACTCGGTACAGCTGATCGACTACTTGAAGAGCTTCGGCCGCCCGCTGCTCAATACCGAATGGCTCCACCGCATTCAGGGCAATACGGTACAGACGCATCTGCCCCTTTTCTGGCTGGAGCACGTCGGCTGCTACAACTGGGGCTTTGTGGCCGGAAAGAGTCAGACCTACGAACCTTGGGAGGCCAACTGGACGCGCTACTACAACGGCACGCAGCCGAATCTCGACTTCACCAAATGGCAGCACGACCTCTTCCGCCCGAATCTCCGTCCGTATGACCCGAAAGAAATCGACCTCTTTGAAAAATACATCGGGCTTGCCAGGAAAAAATTCGTTTCAAACAAATAATCCGGTATTTTTCCTTTCCCCGCTTTTCTGAATACCGAAAATTCGGATCTTTTCACCGTCTATACAAATCGTGTACTTTCCGGGGCTGTCCCCGCCGTGCGGATGCCGCTTTTAGGGCTTCCGCGCAATGTATACGGCTGTATACTATAAAAATCAAGATTTTAGGAGGAAAGCAAAGCCATGAAAAAAATACTCGCTCTGCTGCTCGCTGCTCTGATGCTTTGCCCGCTGCTTATCGCGTGCGGCGACTCAGAAGAAAATCCCGATACTACGAGCAGTTCCGCCCCCGAGGTCACCGACCCCGTCATAGAAGAGGACACGCCGGATCTTCCCTCTCCTGAGGAAATCGGCGACATTTCCGGAGATTTCAACATTCTGGTTTCCGGAAACTATGCCCGCAACGATTTTCAATCGGACGGCGAAGGCGGCACCGCGGTCGAAACGGCGATTTACCGCCGCAATATGTACATCAAAGACACCTATAACGTAAACATTCTGAACGATGACATCATCCGCTTTAATTCTTCCAACGGCAGCGGCGACGGCTATGCCAAAATCTACATGGATTATATGGCCGGCGAGACGAACTACGACGCGGCGATGGTCGGTACATATGACGTTGCGACGCTGGCCTACAGCGGCTATATTCATGACTTAAACGACATTCCCAATTTGGATCTTTCCAAGGATTACTGGGACCAGAAAGCCAACGCGGATCTTGCGATCAACGGGAAAATGTACTACACGACCGGCGACATCAGCACGGTGGACAACGTAACCACGCACGCGATGGTCTTTAACAAAGACATGCTCAAGGCGTATGAATTGGACGATCCCTATCAGCTTGTGCGTGAGGGCAAATGGACGCTCGAAACGCTGGGCACATTGGTGCGCAAGGTCGGCGAGGACGCAAATCAGGACGGCATTTACAATGAAAACGACATTTACGGCCTTTTGACCTGGAACGACCCGATGCTTGCCATTCTGGCGGGCGCCGGAGAAAAAATCTGCACCATCAACGATGAGGGGCTTATTGAACTGTCTTTCTACAGCGAGCGCGTAGTCAGCCTGTACGACACGTTTACCAATCTTGTCTATGACAATACGCACGTTTACAACTACCAGTACGACTATCAGCAGGGCAAGGGAACGCCCTCGTCCGTCTGGGACAAAAACCGCATTAAAATGTTTGACAGCAACCAAGCGGTCTTCTATTTCAATCTTTTGACCGTAGTCGAAAAGCACCGCGACAGCGAGACCGATTTCGGTATTCTTCCCTATCCGAAATTCGATGCGGAGCAGGCGGAATACGGCCATATGGTCAGCGCATTCCACTGCTCGTTCCTCTGCGTACCCGAAATGTCCAAAGATTTCGAGCGCACCGGCATCATTTTGGAAGAGCTTGCGTACCAGGGCAAAAAGCTGCTCACGCCCGCGTACTATGACCAGACGCTTGTCGGACAGTATACACGCGACGAGGAAAGCGTGGATATGCTCGACATCATTTTCTCCTCCCGCGTTTACGATGTAGGTATCTATTACAACATCGGAACGTATAAGGATCAGCTTGCCAGAATGTTTACACAGCGCACGCCGATCGCTTCCATGTACGAAACCTACCGCAACACGGCGGATACGAAGATCAATCAGATCAACTCCATTTTCCAAGTGGTATCCGGCAACTGAAAACATGCATCGTAAAAAGGGACTCATCCGAGTCCCTTTTTTGACCGCCGTAAAGCCGGACTTTCCAATCGCGATGCGGCAGTACGCGCCGTCGCGCCGCCTGTTGCTTGAAAGGCTGCGCGGCTTTTGCGCGGCAATCAAAAAAGTTCCTTGACTTTACCGCGCGCCTATGCTAAAATAATCCTGAAAAAGTCTGCGGTCCGCTACGCGGGCAACAGTCAAAATATCACGGAATGGAGATATGGATAATGGAAAGAATCAAGACGCTGGAGACCCGTTCTCTGTGTGAGAGCGCCAAAAACGGCGGCTGCGGCGAATGCCAGACTTCTTGTCAGTCTGCTTGTAAGACCAGCTGCGGTGTTGCAAACCAGAAGTGCGAGAAGGACGCGAAATAAGCGCTTTGCTTGCCTGTTCAAAGAATGCCGCCGGTTCCGGCGGCATTCTTTGGGTCTGCCGCAAAACTTCACATTCCGGACTGTTCCGAAAATACCCGCGGAGGAATCTTTATGGTACATCAATATAAATTAAACAACTATAATATCGTGCTGGACACCTGCTCCGGCTCCGTACATTCGGTAGACGACGTGGCCTATGACATGATCGCGCTGGTTCCCGAAAAATCCCCGGAGGAAATCATAGCGGCCATGCTTGAAAAATACGGCGCGCGGCCGGATGTGACCGAAGCGGATCTGCGCCTGTGCCTGTGTGACATTGCGCGTCTGCGGGATGCCGGAAAGCTGTTCACGCCCGACACCTTTTCCGATATGGCCGGCGCGCTCAAACAGCGCGGCGGCAACGTCATAAAGGCGCTCTGCCTGCATGTGGCGCATACCTGCAACCTAAACTGCTCGTATTGCTTTGCCAGCCAGGGAAAATATCACGGCGACCGCGCGCTGATGCCTTTTGAGGTGGGAAAACGCGCGCTCGACTTTTTGATCGAAAATTCCGGAACGCGCAAAAATCTTGAGGTGGACTTCTTCGGCGGCGAACCGCTGATGAACTGGGACGTGGTCAAAAAGCTCGTTGCCTACGCGCGTTCCTGCGAGAAAATACACGGCAAGAATTTCCGTTTTACCCTGACCACAAACGGTATGCTGATCGACGACGATGTTATTGAGTTCGCCAACCGGGAAATGAGCAACGTGGTGCTCAGTCTGGACGGCCGACGGGAAATTCACGACCGGCTGCGCGTTGACTACGCGGGCAACGGAAGCTATGACAAGATCGTGCCCAAATTCCAAAAGCTGGTTGCGGCCAGAAACGGCAAAAACTACTATATGCGCGGCACCTTTACCCATGCCAATCCGGATTTTACAAACGACGTATTCCACATGGCCGACCTCGGCTTTACGGAACTGAGCATGGAACCGGCGGTTCTGCCCCCGGACGATCCCGCCGCGCTGAACGCGGAGGATCTGGAAATCGTAAAGCAAGAGTACGAACGGCTCGCCGCGGACATGCTTCGGCGCGAAGCGGAGGGAAAGCCCATCACGTTCTACCACTACATGCTCGACCTGGAGGAGGGGCCGTGCATCTACAAGCGCATTTCGGGCTGCGGTTCGGGCACGGAGTATATGGCCGTGACCCCTTGGGGCGATTTATATCCCTGCCATCAGTTTGTGGGCGAGGAGGCCTACAAGCTCGGCAACATCTGGGACGGCGTGACCAATGCGGAACTGCGCGAAAGCTTCCGAACCTGCAACGCCTACAGCCGCCCGGAATGCGCCGACTGCTGGGCAAAGCTGTACTGTTCGGGCGGCTGCGCCGCAAACGCCTACCACGCGACGGGCAGCATCAAGGGAATCTACAAGCCCGGCTGCGAACTTTTCCGCAAGCGCATTGAATGCGCGATCATGATGCGGGTAGCCGAGCAGGATCTACATAAATGAACACGCCGATTTTGGATTTTCTGAACCGGTATGCCGCCTCCGGCGCGGCAAGGCTCCACATGCCGGGACACAAGGGGCGGCCCATGCTTGGCTGCGAGTCCTTCGACATCACCGAAATCGACGGCGCGGACTCGCTGTACGAAGCCGACGGCATCATCGCGCAAAGCGAAGCCAACGCGGCGGCGCTCTTCGGCAGCGCGCGGACGCTGTATTCTACGGAGGGGTCAAGTCAGTGCATCCGGGCGATGCTGTATCTTTTGCTGACCTGCCGAAAAGAAAATACGTCTCCGGTCATTTTGGCCGGTCGAAATGTGCATAAAGCCTTTGTTTACGCGGCGGCGCTCTTAGATTTTGAAGTGGTTTGGCTGTGGCCGGAAGAAAACCGTTCCCTTTGCAGCTGCCAAATCTCCGAAAATCAGCTTGAAGCGGCGCTTTCCGGCATGAAAGCCGCTCCGGCCGCCGTATATCTGACAAGCCCGGACTATTTAGGCGGCACGGCGGACATCGCGGCGCTTGCGGCTGTCTGCCGCCGGCACGGCGTTCCGCTCGCCGTGGACAACGCGCACGGCGCCTATCTGCATTTTATGCAGACGCCCTGCCACCCGCTGGATCTCGGCGCGGACATCTGCTGCGACAGCGCGCACAAAACGCTGCCGGCGCTGACCGGCGGCGCCTATCTGCACATCGCCAAAAGCGCGCCCGCCGCCTACAGCGCCAATGCCAAAAGCGCGATGGCGCTGTTCGGCTCCACAAGCCCGTCCTACCTGATTCTCGCTTCGCTTGACCATTGCTGCCGCTATCTTGCCGAGGGCTACCGCCAGCGTCTTTCGCAGACTGTGGCAATGCTTTGCAAACTGCGAAGCGAACTGCAAAGCCGCGGCCTGCTTCTGCCCGAAAGCGATCCGCTGCGGCTGACCTTTGAGGCGGCGGGGCACGGATTTACGCTGGCCGAGCGCCTGCGCGCCTTTGGCGGCGTATGCGAATACGCGGATCCCGATTTTCTTGTGCTGATGCTGACGCCGGAAAACACAAAAAAGGATTTTGAACTGATTTTAAATGCGTTCGAGGACCCCGGTTTTTCCGCGCAGCCGGCCGGGAAGCTGCCCCTCGCAAAAGGCGAGGCAGTTTTTTCAATCCGCAAGGCGCTCTTTCACCCGCACGAAGCAGTCCCCGCAAGTAAAGCGCTCGGACGCATCTGCGGCGCGCCTATGGTCAGCTGTCCGCCCGCGATTCCGATCGCGGTGTCCGGCGAGCGAATCTACGGCGAAGCCGTCGAACTCTTCCGATATTACGGGATCGACACGGTGGATGTGCTGACCGAAAAATAATCCGTATATCCGGGAATCACGCGGAGCGACCGGGAGTATAAGCTCTGCCTGCGCCGCCGGTATGCCCGTATGCCCGCCGTACAGCATACCGCGCACGCAAAATACCGCTTGCACAGAATACCGCTTGCACAGAATACCGCTTGCGCAGAATACCGCTTGCGCAGAATACCGCTTGCACAGAATACCGCTTGCGCAGAATACCGCTTGCGCAAAATACCGCTTGCGCAAAATATACCGTCCGGCTTATACACGAAACACGCTGAAAAAGCGCGGCGGCGCGAACGCCGCGCGCTATGTGCGCAATCGGGGCAAAAAGTTCTTGAAATACCTGCACTTTTGGTGTATAATAAAATAATTAATTACAGTCTTATCATAAGGGGAACTGCCGTATGCTTGAGATCAAACAACAAATCGCCGCCGCACTGGCCGAAGCGACGGGCGGCGCGTGCGCCGCGTCTGAAATCGCCGCCGCGCTGGAATATCCTCCCTCCGCCGAAATGGGCGACCTTGCGTTTCCATGCTTCCGGCTGAGCCGCGTTTTGAAAAAAGCGCCGCCCGCGATTGCGGCAGCCCTGTCTCAATCCTTTGCATCGCCGGCCGTAGCGCGCGCCGAGGCGGCGGGCGGCTATTTGAATCTGTTTTTAGACAAGGAATATCTCGCGCGCCATGTCATCGAGCGCACCGTATTTTCGGACAAGCCCTACGGTTCGTCCGACGTTGGCGCGGGCCGCACCGTCGTACTCGACTATTCCTCGCCGAACGTGGCCAAGCCCTTTCACATCGGGCATCTCGGCACGACCGTGATCGGCCATTCCCTGAAAAAACTGCATCAGTTTGCCGGATATACCTGCGTCGGGATCAACCATCTCGGCGATTGGGGCACCCAGTTCGGAAAGCTGATCGTCGCCTACCGCAAATGGGGCGACAAAGAGACGATCGAACACGGCGAAATCGACGCGCTTGTTTCGCTGTACGTCCGCTTTCATACCGAAGCTGAAAACGACCCGTCGCTTGAAGACGCCGCGCGCGCGGAATTTGCCAAGCTGGAGGCCGGAGACGAGGAAAATCTCGCACTTTGGAAATGGTTTGTCGAACTTAGCCTGCGCGAATATCAAAAAACCTACGCCCTGCTCGGTATCAGCTTTGACAGCTACAACGGCGAAAGTTTTTATACCGATAAAATGCCCGCACAAGTCGAGCGCCTGCGTGAAAAAGGGCTGCTCAAACTGGACGACGGCGCATCCGTGGTTGATCTTGAACCTTACGGAATGCCGCCCTGCCTGATTCTCAAGCGCGATGGCTCTACGCTCTATCCGACCCGCGACATCGCCGCAGCGGTCTACCGTATGCAGACCTATGATTTCGACAAATGCATTTACGTTACGAGCGCGGGACAGTCGCTGCACTTTGCGCAGTGGTTCAAGGTCGTCGAACTGATGGGCTACGACTGGTTTAACAAGCTGGTGCACGTCCCGTACGGCACGGTTTCCATCGGCGGCGAAAAGCTCGCCACCCGCACCGGCAACGTCGTTCTGCTCAAGGACCTGTTTGCGCAGGCGATTGAAAAATCGCGCGCCATTGTCGAGGAAAAAAATCCGGGACTGGAAAACAAGGACGAGGTGGCCGAGGCCGTGGGCGTCGGCGCTATCGTGTTTCACTACCTCTCGAACAGCCGCATCAAGGACATCAGCTTTGTAATTGAGGACGCCCTCTCCTTTGAGGGCAACACCGGCCCCTATGCGCAGTACACCTACGCGCGCACCCGCAGCATTCTGCGCCGCGCGGATGAAGCGCCGCAAAACGCCGTGCATATCACCGCTCCCGAGGAGGGCGAGCTTGCCAAAGTGCTCTCCCGCTTCCCCGAGCGTGTAAACGGCGCGATTGCCGAGTACGAGCCCTCCATCATCACCCGGTATATTCTCGATGTGTGCGCGGCGTTCAACCGTTTCTATCACGAATGTCCCATTCTCTCCGCCGACGGAGAGACGCGCGCTATGCGCCTGAATCTCGTGCGCGCAACAAGTGAGGTGCTGGGCAATGCGCTCGACCTGATCTGTCTGAAAAAGCCCGAACAAATTTAATCATAAGAAAAGCGCCCATTTCGGCGCGGCAGCGCCGTCAGACCGCCGTCTGCCGGAATACGCAAAACAGAACGATTCATTTAGGAGAAACAGTATGTCTGGACACAGCAAATGGAAAAACATCATGCACAAAAAGGAGAAAACCGACGCGCAGCGCGCCAAGGTTTTCACCAAGATCGGTAAGGAAATGGCCGTCGCCATCCGCGAAGGCGGGGCGGACCCGGTATCCAACTCCAAACTGCGCGATCTGATTCAAAAAGCCAAAGCCAACAACGTACCGAACGACAACATCGACCGGATCATCAAAAAATTCTCAGGCGACAACAACATCGCATACGACGAGATCACCTATGAGGGTTACGGCCCCTGCGGCGTGGCCGTCATTGTCGAAGCCACGACCGACAACCGCAACCGTACAGCCTCGGAGGTGCGCCACTATTTCGATAAATTCGGCGGCAATCTCGGCCAGAACGGCTGTGTCAGCTACCTTTTTGAGACCAAGGGCGTCATTCTGATCGAACAAGACGGCAAAATCGACGAGGACAAGCTGATGGAAAGCGCGCTGGAAGCGGGCGCTTCCGACTTTTCGTCCGAGGACGGCTGCTTTGAAATCTATACGGAGGCCTCCGACCTCTATGCGGTGAAAGAAGCGCTGGAGGCGGCCGGGTACGCGATTCTGTCTGCGGAAACCGACCGGATCCCGTCCACTTATGTGACGCTTGAAAACGAAGAGGACATCCGCCACATGCAGCTGCTTTTGGACAACCTTGAGGAAAACGACGACGTGAGCGACGTCTACCACAACTGGGAAGCGTAAAACGGGATTTTGGGCGCACGCGCCGCGTGCGCCCAAAATAACCGAGCGCGGATATTTTTGCCGCGATGCGGCCGAAATAAGCCTTTTTCTGTTGACAAGAAAAACAGATTGTGTTATATTAAAATTTGAAGAAAATAAAGCGTAGATGAAGACAGTAGCTTTTCGTGAAAGGCGCAGCGAACCGGGGAGGGTGCGAGCCCGGTGCAAGTATGCGAAAAAGCGAACATCACTTCGGAGCGCGTCCGCAAACGCTTTCGCCGGTAGCGGACGACGGTTTTCCCCCGTTACAGGGAAGCCATATGACGGTATGCGCAAAAGGTGGTTTCTCCCCTCGTCCTTTTGACGGGGGATTTTTTGTTTTCAACCGCTTTCCCACCGCCGTCTGCAAAATTTTTCGGGAGCGAGTCTCAATCGTGTTCCCATAGCCGTTTGCAAGTTTTTTGAGAACGGTTTGAACCGTTCCGAAAAAACCGCGGTCGCCGCTGCGGCCGTTCCGATAGAAAAATTCAGCAATAACAGGGCAAGCCCCTTATTTGAAACAAGGAGATCGTATGTATAAGAAAGTCTCAACACAGCTTTCCTTCGTCGAACGTGAAAAAGACGTACGGAAATTCTGGGAGGAAAACCACATTTTTGAAAAGAGCGTGGAGCATCGCCGCGGACGGCCGAGCTTCACCTTTTACGACGGCCCCCCCACCGCAAACGGCAAGCCCCACATCGGCCACGTTCTGACCCGCGTTATCAAGGACCTGATCCCGCGCTATCAGACCATGAAAGGCTTCGACGTTCCCCGCAAAGCCGGATGGGACACGCACGGTCTGCCGGTTGAGCTTGAGGTGGAAAAACAACTCGGCATCGACGGCAAGGAGCAGATCGAGGCGTACGGACTTGAACCGTTCATCGAGCACTGCAAAGAGAGCGTATGGAAATACAAGGGGATGTGGGAGGATTTCTCGCAGACGGTCGGCTTCTGGGCCGACATGGAGCACCCCTACGTCACCTATCACAACGAGTATATCGAGTCGGTCTGGTGGTCGCTCAAGCAAATTTACGACCGCGGACTGCTGTACAAGGGCTTTAAGATCGTTCCCTACTGCCCGCGCTGCGGCACGCCTCTTTCCTCGCACGAGGTCGCGCAGGGGTATAAGGACGTAAAGGAACGCTCGGCCATCGCGCGCTTTAAGGTCACGGACGAGGACGCCTACATCCTCGCGTGGACGACCACGCCGTGGACACTGCCCTCAAACGTCGCGCTCTGCGTACACCCGGACTATGACTATGTGAAGGTCAAGGCCGGGGACGGCCATGTCTATTACCTTGCCAAAGCGCTCTGCGACAGTGTGCTCGGCGAGGGCGGCTATGCGATTCTCGAAGAAGTCAAGGGCAGGGATCTCGAAGGCAAATCCTACGTGCCGCTTTTCGATTTTGCAAAAGATCTGATTGCCAAACAGAAAAAGCGCGCTTACTATGTCGTCTGCGACGGCTATGTCACGTTGTCCGACGGCACCGGCGTTGTGCATATCGCGCCCGCGTTCGGCGAAGACGACTCGAAAGTGGGCAAAAAATACGACCTGCCCTTTGTTCAGCTTGTCGATTCCAAGGGCGAAATGACCGCCGAGACCAAATGGCCGGGCGTATTCTGCAAAGAGGCGGACCGGCGCGTGCTCGGCGACCTTGAGGAGCGCGGTCTGCTCTACTCCGCGCCGGTATTTGAGCACAGCTACCCGCACTGCTGGCGATGCGGCACGCCGCTGATCTACTACGCGCGCGACTCCTGGTTCATCCGCATGACCGACGTGCGGGACGACCTGATCCGCAACAATGAGACCATCAACTGGATTCCCGAAAGCATCGGACGCGGCCGTTTCGGCGACTGGCTGGAAAACGTGCAGGACTGGGGACTCAGCCGCAACCGTTACTGGGGCACGCCGCTCAACATCTGGGAATGCGGCTGCGGACGTCGACACTCGATCGGTTCGATTGCCGAACTGAAGGAAATGTCCGACAACTGCCCGGAAAATATCGAACTGCACCGCCCCTATATCGACGCGGTGACGCTGCGCTGCCCGGACTGCGGCGGCGTGATGCGCCGCGTGCCGGAGGTTATCGACTGCTGGTATGACAGCGGATCGATGCCGTTTGCCCAGCATCATTATCCGTTTGAAAACAAGGACGTGTTCAAGGCGCAGTTCCCGGCGGACTTCATCTCCGAGGCTGTCGATCAGACGCGCGGCTGGTTCTACTCCCTGCTGGCCATCTCGACCCTGATCTTCAACAAAGCGCCCTATAAAAACGTCATTGTGCTCGGCCATGTTCAGGATGAAAACGGGCAGAAAATGTCCAAATCCAAGGGCAACGCCGTCGATCCGTTTGAGGCGCTCGACGCCTACGGCGCAGACGCGATCCGCTGGTACTTCTATACAAACTCGGCGCCCTGGCTGCCCAACCGCTTCCACGGCAAGGCCGTCGTTGAAGGGCAGCGCAAGTTCCTCGGCACGCTCTGGAACACCTATGCGTTCTATGTGCTGTACGCCGACATCGACGGATTTGACCCGACCAAACACACGCTCGACCCCGAAACGCTCCCCGTTATGGACCGCTGGCTGCTCTCCCGCTTAAATACCCTCATCGGCGAAGTGGACAACGACCTTGCCGCCTATAAGATCACCGAGGCGGCAAAAGCGCTCAGTTCCTTTACCGACGAGCTTTCCAACTGGTATGTCCGCCGCTGCCGCGAGCGCTATTGGGGCGCTGAGATGACCGAGGACAAGAAAAACGCCTACATGACGCTGTACACCGCGCTGGTGACGCTCTCCAAGCTGGCCGCGCCGATGATTCCGTTCATGACTGAGGAGATTTATCAAAACCTTGTGCGCTCGGTAGACGCGAGCGCGCCCGAAAGCATCCACCTCTGCGATTATCCCACGGCCGACGCGCGCTTCATCGACAAGCAGCTTGAAGCCGACATGGACGAGGTGCTGAACATCGTTATTCTGGGACGCGCGGCGCGCAACGCGGCCAACATCAAAAACCGTCAGCCAATCGGTATGCTCTATATCGGCGCGGAAAAAGTGTTGGACGGCACCTATATGCAGATCATTTTGGACGAACTCAACGTCAAGGCGGCAGAGTTTACAAACGACGCTTCCGCGTTTCTGTCCTATAACATCAAGCCGAATCTGAAAACCGTGGGGCCGAAATACGGCAAGCTGCTCGGTGCAATCCGCAAGGCGCTCGCCGAGGGCGACGGCGCGGCGCTCAAGCGCGCGCTCGACGCAGACGGCAAACTCACGCTCGCGCTGGACGGCGGAAACGAAGCCGAGCTTACGGCCGACGATCTGCTGATCGAAACCGTGCAGAGCGGACGCTATGTTTCCCTGTCGGAGGGCGGCGTTACGGTCGCGCTTGACACCGAGCTTTCCGACGCGCTTATAGAAGAGGGCTACGTGCGCGAGATTATCTCCAAGGTTCAAACCATGCGCAAAGAGGCCGGGTTTGAAGTGACCGACCATATCACGCTGTACGCGGACAACAACGAAAAGATCAAGGCATTTATCGACCGCAACGCTGCGGAAATCAAAGCCGCGGTGCTCGGCGATCTCGTTATCTTCGGCGCGATTGAGGGCTATTCCAAGAACTGGGACATCAACGGCGAAGAAGTCACGCTGGCCGTGAAAAAAATATAACAAATAAAAAGCGGACCCATTGTCCGCACGATACCCGCTGATTGCGCGAAAAATTTTTTGGTTTTCCGGCGCAATCCGAAGCGTCGGCATTTTTGCCGGCGCTTTTTGCGAAAAGAACCGGGAACCGGCGTTAAAGAAATAGACAAAGGAGGCATGGATATGCTCAGCATTCAAAATCTCACCAAAACCTATAAGGGCGGTAAAACGGCCGTCTCCCAACTGTCGCTTGAAGTGGAGGCCGGCGACATTTTCGGCTTTATCGGTCATAATGGCGCCGGAAAAACCACCACGATCAAAGCGGCGGTCGGCATCATCGACTTTGATGCGGGAGACATTCGGATCGACGGAATCTCCATTCGTGAAAATCCCCTGCTCTGCAAGCAAAAATTTGCCTATGTGCCCGACAATCCGGATTTGTACGAATATCTGACCGGCATCCAGTATCTGAACTTCATCGCAGACGTATTTCAGATCCCGGCCGCAGAGCGGCAGACGCGCATTTCACAAAGCGCCGGCGAGCTTGGCATGACCGCCGCGCTCGGCGATCTGATCTCCTCCTACTCTCACGGCATGAAACAAAAAATCGCGCTCATCGGCGCGCTGATTCACCGTCCCAAACTTCTGATTTTAGACGAACCGTTTGTCGGCCTTGACCCGGAGGCGGTCGTAGCCGTCAAGGGCATTATGCACCGGATGTGCGGCGAGGGCGCGGCGGTTTTCTTTTCCACACATGTGCTGGACGTGGCCGAAAAGCTCTGCAATAAAATCGCCATCATCCGAAACGGCAGGCTTGTCGTCACCGGAGAAACCGACAAGCTGACCGGCGGACGCTCTTTGGAGGACATGTTTATGGAGGTGATGGACAATGCGAAGGCAGATTCGGATTCTGACAGCGCTTCAGCTGAGTAATCTCTTCGGCCTCAATGAATTTCGGCACACAAAGGACAAAAGCAAGCGGAAACGCTGGATAGGTCTCGCCGCAGTTTGGGGTTTTCTCTGTCTCATGCTGATAAGCTATGTGCTCGGCCTGTGCGCGGGACTTGCGCGGCTTGATCTTGCGCAGTTGATTCCCGAATACCTGTTTGCGGCCGCAAGTCTGATGATCCTCTTTTTCTCCATGTTCAAGGCGGGAAGCGTCATTTTTGAAAACCGAACCTATGAAATGATGATTTCGCTGCCCGTGTCGCGAACGGCCATCGTCACAAGCCGGTTTCTGACCCTATATGCAACCGATCTTTTCACGAGTTTTCTTTTGCTGACGCCCGGCCTGATCTTCTACGGGATTCTGAAGCAGCCCGGCGTCTCCTTTTACCTTTTCGGCCTGCTCGGCGTCCTACTGCTGCCCTTGCTGCCCCTGACGCTTTCCACCGCTGTCGGCGCGGGCATCACGGCAATCAGCGCGCGAATGCGGCACAAAAGTCTCGTCTCCGCCGGATTTACGATTCTGCTGGTGTGCGGCTTTCTCCTGTTTCCCGCAAAAATGGGCGGCGGCGCAGAGGATCTTTCCCATGAAATGCTGCAAAATTTCACAGACGCGGCCACGGCGCAGATTCGGACGCTTTACCCGCCCGCCGCGTGGTTCGGCAAGACGCTGATCGGCGGCAGCATTGTCTCCTTTCTTTTGCTCGTTTGCCTGTCAGCCGCCCTGTTTGTACTGACCGTCTGCGTCGTCCAGCGCTGGTTTGTCCCGATCTGCTCCGCGCTGAACGCATCTTCGGCCAAAAACAGCTTTACCATGCAAAAGCTGAAAAGCGCCTCGGTTTTACGCGCGCTGTTTTCCCGCGAGATCAAACGCTATTTTGCTTCGAGCATCTATGTCACCAATACGCTGATCGGCGCGGTTTTGATGATGGCCGCAGCGCTTGGACTGCTGTTTGCGGGGCCGCAGAAGATTGAGGCGGCGCTCGAACTTCCCGGCGTACTGACCGCATTTTTGCCCTTTGTACTCGGCGCCGCGGCCGCGCTTGCCCCGACAACCGCCTGCTCGATTTCGATGGAGGGCAGGCAGTGGTGGATCGCCAAAACGCTGCCGGTGCGCACGAAGGATATTTTAGACAGCAAAATTTTGGTTGACCTCGTGATCTTTGTACCGGCCTGCCTTGCCGCTTCTGTACTCAGCATCATTGCGCTGAAGCCCGCGTTTACAGTCGCGCTTTGGATTCTCCTCGTTCCGATGGCCTATGCGCTATTTTCGGCTGTGGCCGGAATTACGGTCAATCTGTCCTTGCCGATGCTGAACTGGGAAAATGAGGCGCGCGCCGTCAAACAGGGCATGTCTACGATGGTCGCCATGCTGATTGACCTTGTGAGCGTATTTGTGCCGGTTGCGCTGCTGATTTTCCTGAAAGACACCGTCCCCGCCGACTGGATTATGGCGTTTTGGCTGGTTGTTCTCTGTGCGGTCACCGCCGCGCTATACGCCGCAAACAACAAAAAATCGCTGATCGGCATCGAATAGCGAACCGGCAAACGAAACGGGCGGCGCGTGTCCGCCTTCTTTCGCCGCAAAACCAAGGTTTTGCGACGATGGGGCGCGTTCGCTCGCGCCGTCGCGC
>URDS01000042.1 GCA_900546635.1 uncultured Eubacteriales bacterium
TGTCCGCCTTGTAAACGTATTTGATTTGCGATTTTCACTTTTTTGACAGACTGAACAGCCGTGATTTCACGGCTGTTTTAATTTTGTACCGATTCTCTTTCATATTCTCGATACTTGCAAAGCGCTGTGTTTCAAGCACGTCTGGCGGCGCAAGGACACAAAATGAAATCGGGCGTCCATTTAGAAAATATTCTAATTCATACTTTCCGGCATAAGGGTTTATTGACCGCTGTCTTCCCTGCCTATATAGCGCCGCACACGAAGCGGCACACCGGTTTTCTCTGCGATCTGCCGGCATTCTTCAATCTCTTCAGGCGTCAAAGCCGAATCGACCACGGTCAGCAAAACATGCGGAACATACTGTTTTACCCGTTTTGCAAAATCCAGCAATCCGACAAAGGCGTCCTCGCCGAATTTAGAGTGGCATACACGATCATATTCCGCAGCATTCGGCGCATTTAAACTGATGGAAACCGTGTCAACGGCATCCTTATAAAGGGGCGCGGTATCCCGGCCGTATAAAAGAGAGGACTGGCCGTTTGTATTTACGCGCACCTTAGCGGGATAGACTTTTTTCAGTTCTTTCGCGACCCAAATCATATCCTCAAGCCGTTCAGTCGGCTCGCCGTAGCCGCAAAACACAAATTCTTCATAATCAGACAACCTGCGCGCCAATACCGCCTCCAGAATTTCTTCTTTTGAAGGCTCGCGCAAAAGCCACAGAGAATCCGAACCATACGCGCCGTCGCCGTTATTGCGAATGCAGAAATCACAGCGATTGGAGCATCGGTTTGTAATATTGATATAAAGCGCGTTTCCCACTTCATACGTAATCGTCATATTTTTCATTATTCTATCCCAAAAAATCGTTTTGCATTTTCTGCCGTTCTATCGGCAACCGTGTCGCAGGACACCTGATGAACCTCGGCGATTGTCTGCACAACATATTCGAGCAATCCGGAATGATTGCATTGTCCCCGAAACGGATGCGGCGCAAGATACGGGCAATCCGTTTCAATCAGCATTTTATCAAGCGGCACACGCCCTGCAACCGAACGCACACGCTCTGCATTTTTAAATGTCACCACGCCGGAAAATGATACAAACCAGCCTCGTTTAATGAGTTCAGCGGCAATTTCGGCGCTGCCGCTGAAACTGTGAAACACCCCGCGAACATTCGGATATTTCAAAACCATTTCGAGACAATCCCCATGCGCCTCACGGTCATGAATCACCACAGGCAGCCCGTACATTTCGGCGGCGCGCATCTGCATCTCAAAATACGCGCGCTGCACATCCCGGCTGACATCATCATAGTGATAATCAAAGCCGATTTCCCCAACCGCTACAATTTTATGCTGAGACGCGCAGTCCAGCATATCGCACAGAGCGGCGCGCGCTTCATTCAGCGTGCCCTCGGTTCCCGCGCTGCTCGGATGAATGCCGACGGCGGCATACATGTTTTTATACCGGGCGGCCTGCGCAATGCACTGCGCCGAGCTTTTCAAACTGTCGCCGACATTGACAATGCCGCAGACCTTTCCGTCAAACAAATCCTGCAAAAGCGCGTCCGCGCCCCCCGAAAATTCCCGCTGAAACCGGCTGTCAAAATAATGCGCATGCGAATCGAAATACATTACCGAACGCGCTCCCCAAGCGGCGTTTCGGGATCCAAAAAGACAACGCGCACTTTTTCTTCACCCGAAGCCAAAATCATCCCGCGGCTTTCTTCACCGCAAAGCTTGACCGGCGCAAGATTAGCCACAACAATCACCTTTTTCCCGATAAGCGCCTCGGGCGTATAGAATTTTGCAATACCGGAAACAACCTGTCTCCGTTCATACCCAAGATCAATCTGAAGCTTTAAGAGTTTCTTGGCTTTCGGGATTTTTTCACAGGCAATTACCTGCGCCGTGCGCAATTCAACGCCCATAAAGTCATCAATGCCGATTTGTGCAACGCCCTCCGGCTTTTCTTCCGCCTTCGCCGCACCATCGCAAGGCGCGCGATTGGCCGCCTCCGCTTTTGCAAGCGTTTCTTCCTCATCAAGCCGCGCGAATAAAACCGCGGCTTTGCCGATCGGTCTGCCGGAAACAAGTCCGCCGAAAGCGATTATGCTGTCATAATCCACTACGTCCGTATTCAACTGATTGAAAATGTTTTCGGCCGTTCCGGGTAAAAACGGCGTCAGCAGCACGGCGCCGATCCGAATCGTTTCCAAAAGATTATACAGTACCGTACCGAGCCGATCACGTTTTGCTTCGTCTTTCGCAAGCACCCACGGCGCCGTTTCGTCAATATACTTGTTCGCGCGGCGGAAGAGCGTGAAAATCGCCTCCAGCGCATCGGCAATATGATACGCCTCCATGCAGGTGTAAGACTCCTCTTGGACCCGCTTGGCCTCCGCAATCAATTCTTCATCCAAAGGCGCACGCGCGCCGCACGGCGGCACAACCCCGTCAAAATACTTCTGCGTCATGGCCATTGTACGGTTGACCAAATTTCCGAGATTATTGGCCAAATCGGTATTATACCGATTGATTATGTTTTCATAGGTTATACTGCCGTCCGAAGCGTAAGGCATTTCAGACAGCGCATAATAACGCACACCGTCCACCCCGAACAAATCGGCCAGGGTATCCGCATAAATCACATTGCCCTTTGATTTCGACATCTTGTCCGCGCCGAAATTAAACCACGGGTGGCCGAACACCTTTTTCGGAAGCGGAATCCCAAGCGCCATTAAGAAAATCGGCCAATAGATCGTATGGAAGCGCAAAATATCCTTGCCGATAATATGCACGTCTGCCGGCCAGAAATTCCGAAACAGTTCGGGCTGCTCGGCTTTTTCCGGATCATATCCGAGCGCCGTGATATAATTGGACAGCGCATCCATCCAAACATAGGCGACATGCTTACTGTCAAACGGAACAGGTACGCCCCAGGTAAACGAGCTTCTGGAAACACACAGATCCTGCAAGCCTGCTTTCAGGAAATTGTTCACCATTTCCTTTTTCCGCGCCACAGGCTCAATAAATTCCGGATGCTCCTCTATATACGCAATCAACTGATCCGCATATTTGCTCATTTTGAAAAAATACGCTTCTTCACTGGTTTTTACAACCGGCGCGCCGCAATCCGGACACTTGCCGTCAACGACCTGCGTCTCTGTAAAAAAGGACTCGCAGGGCGTACAATACCACCCCTCATAGCATCCTTTATAGATATCGCCCTGCGTATAAAATTTTTGAAAGATATTTTGTACGGAACGAACATGTTCGGGATCCGTTGTACGGATAAATTTATCATAGCTTGCGCCCATTAAATCCCATATCCGGCGAATCTCGGCCGATACCTGATCCACATAAGCCTGCGGCGTAATTCCCGCCAGTTTCGCGTAATTCTCTATTTTCTGGCCATGCTCATCGGTGCCGGTCAGGAAAAATACATCATACCCGACCTGACGCTTAAACCGAGCGAGCGCGTCGGTCATAATCACCTCATAGGTGTTGCCGAAATGTGGCTTTCTGGAACTGTATGTGATTGCCGTCGTAATGTAAAACTTTCCTTTATCGTGCATTTTTGACCTCCAAATATCGGCTCATTTCCTGCATATTATAACACAGGCCGCCTGCTGTTTCAAGCATCTGTGCCGAATTATTCCGTATTATTCTATTTTTGCCATAATACAGTCAAATATTACAAGCGCCAACTGCTCCCGATAATTCTTATCGCACAGTTTGCGGCTCTCCTCACGATTGGACAAGAAACCGCATTCTATCAGAACAGCCGGCGATTGAATCCGATCCAGCAAATAAATATTGCTGCCCGCCGCCTTCACTTCCCGCTTATTCTCCGGCTGTAAAAATTCCGCCGTCTGCATCTGTATCTGCTTTGCAAGCTCGACACTGGCATCATTGTTTACCGAATAATACACCTGCAAGCCGCTGTATTTTTCAATGGGAAAATTATTCATGTGCAGACTGATGAAGAGCGCGTTTTCATTGGATTTTGCAATTTCATACCGGTTTTTCAGATCAGTCGTCTTATGCTTGCCTTTCATTGCCGGATCCTGCACATCGCAGAGCATATAATCTCCGTTCCGTGTCATAATCGTTTCTACACCGCACACGGTCAGCATATCATACAAAATTTGTGCAATATCCAAATTCAAATCTTTCTCCAACACACCCTCAATGCCTACCGTGCCGCCGTCTTCTCCGCCATGCCCCGCATCCAGAATTACCTGCACCGGCACGCTGTTTTCGGCAAATGTACCGATACTCGGCAAAGAAACCATGCCATACAAACAATACAAACCATACGTTATCAAACTGAACAACATACAAAAAATAAAAATTCCGACAGTCAGTTGTGCCGATTCTCTTTTACTCAACATATCATCACCCACAACATTGTATGACTGATCCATTTCAAAAAGACCCGTTATGAAATTCAAATATATCGTTTTATCAACCGAAAAAACGCCTGTATGCGGTGCAAAATACACCGCATACAGGCGTTCATACTGTCAAAGCAACATTTTAAGCCATTATTTTGCGCGTTTGTCAGCAACGGCAATACGGGTAAAGATTACACAAGCCTCACTGCGGACGAGTTCGTCATCCGGGCGGTAATTTCCCGTTCCCGAGTCACCGCCGACAATACCGGCCTGATACAGCTTAGTCACCGCCGCATAGCAGGCAGAGTTTTCAGCGACATCCGGACACATTCCCTGACGCACCGCCGTATACTCCGTCTCCGGTAAAATATTGGCAAACACAATCGCCATTTCACCGCGCGTGATATTCCGGTTATAATCGTCAAACTGAGATGCGGTAATGATACCGTTCTCCATGCAATAATTTACATACGGAGCATACCACGCTTCGCCCGCAGCGGCAGCCGGAACACTCTTTGCATAGTAGGCGGTATGAATATTCGCCGCCGCGGTCAGCGCCTGCGCTACCGTAAACTGGTTATCCGGCGAAAATTTCGTCGCGCCCGTACCGTTTGCAAGCGCATATTCATAGGCCAATTTTACATACTCATAGAACCATTTATCGGTTGTCACATCGGTAAACTGATTCTCATATACGCGGGACGACTGGAATTTGGAATCCTGAGCGGACTCGGAAAATACGAAATTCCCCTTATATGTATAGCCGCACTCGCACGTATAGAGCGTATAACCGTCCTCAGCGCCTACCGGGCTTACCTTTGTCTCAGTATAAGCGTGCTTGTGCGAAGACGTTCCCTTAACCGTCAGAACACCGTTTGCAGAAGCAAAAGAGACAGGCGCCAAATCAAACTTATAGGACTCAGGCACCGACAGGCTGATGTCATAATCGCCGGGCTTTACATCAGAAGCCAGTTTAAACGTAACATCCGCAACGATAAAATCGCCGGTCATATCCGACGTATTGAGGAAAAGCAGCTTTACGGGATTTGCACCGGTCTCTTCAGAAAAGGCATGCACATACGGTTCAAAACCGCTGCCCTTTGCGGCAGACACATAAGACATTACATCGGAGTTGTATCCGATATAAAGCTGTGCGCCGGCAATCCCCGGATTGTTTTTTAAAGACACGGTAAAGGTCACCGTATCACCGGCATCTGCGCTGACGCTGCTGAGCACTGCAGCGGGCTCTTCAGCAGACACCACCAAAGGAAGCAATCCGAGCAAAAGGACAAAAACCAAGACAAATGATAACTTTTTCATAAAAACCTCCAAAAATTTTATATACTTATTTTTTGGGATAACTGTCTTTCAGGCCGACAATCCGGTTGAACGTGTTTTCGTATTTGGTATCCTTAACAAAATATCCGCAGCGAACAAACTGAAAACGCTGACCGGGCACCGCGCCGCTGAGATCTTCTTCTATCTTGCATCCGGTCATTTTTTTCAGCGAATCCGGATTCAGATAATCATTATATGTCTTGTCATCGGGAATATCCGCAACATTTTCGATCGTAAACAAACGGTCATACAGCATGATATTCGCATCTTTCGCAAATTTTGCAGACAGCCAATGAATCGTTCCTTTAATTTTCCGTCCGTCCGCCGGCATACCCGAACCGGTTGCAAGATCAGCCGTGCAGTGAATTTCGGCGATACTGCCGTCCGCATTCTTCACAATTTCCTCACAGCGAACAATATACGCGCCCATCAGCCGAACCTCGCCGCCCGGCTTCAGACGGAAAAATTTCGGCGGAGGCACTTCCTCAAAGTCACTGCGATCTATATAGAGTTCCCTCGTAAACGGCACCTTGCGTTTTCCGGCATTTTCATCATTCGGATTATTCGGAAGCTCAAAATATTCAACCTTGTCCTCCGGATAGTTGTCAATCACAACCCGCACCGGTTCCAGTACGGCAACTCTGCGAAGCGCGGTATTGTTCAGTTCTTCCCGGATGCAGTGCTCCAAAAGCTCAATGTCAACCAAGCTATAAGCTTTCGCCACGCCCGCGCGCTCTACAAAATCAAAAATGGACGCCGGCGTAAAGCCCCTTCTGCGCAGACCGCAGAGCGTCGGCATACGCGGATCATCCCAGCCGTCTACAAGGCCGGTCTCCACAAGCTGCCGCAGATAGCGCTTACTCATAACCGTATAGGTCACATTCAATCTTGCAAACTCCCGCTGTTTCGGTTTGGTCTCAATCCCGATATGATTTACAACCCATTCATAAAGCGGACGATGATTTTCAAATTCCAGGGAACAAAGCGAATGTGTGATGCCCTCAATCGCATCCTGTATCGGGTGAGCGAAATCATACAGCGGATATATGCACCACTTGTTCCCCTGTCTGTGATGCGCCGTGTGCAAAATACGATAAATCGCCGGATCGCGCAGATTCATATTCGGAGAAGCCATGTCAATCTTCGCGCGCAAAGTGTGAGAGCCATCCTCAAACTCTCCGTTTTTCATCCGTTCAAACAGATCGAGATTTTCCTCCGGACTGCGGTCACGCCACGGACTGTTTTTTCCAGGCTCGGTCAACGTGCCCCGGTACGCCCGCATCTCTTCGGCGGACAGGTCGCAGACATACGCCTTCCCGTCGCGAATCAGTTTCACCGCATAGGCATAACACTGATCGAAATAATCCGAACCGTAAAAAATACCGCCGGTCGGTTCCGCGCCGAGCCACTTCAGATCCTCATAAATGGATTCTACATACTCAGTATCCTCTTTTGCAGGATTCGTATCGTCGTACCGCAGATTAAAAAGTCCGCCGTACTTTTTAGCCGCATTCGAGTTAATCCAGATTGCTTTTGCGCTGCCGATATGCAGATATCCGTTCGGTTCCGGCGGGAAACGCGTATGCACGCGCAATTCGGGATCGGCGGCCAAATCTGCCTCAATAATTTCATCTATAAAATTGGATTTAACTTCTTCCATACAGAGAATAAACTCCTTAAATCTTTTTTTCCGCAGCCTCAAGACGCGCGGCAACGCGCTCGCGCCCTAAAATCCGCATTACTTCAAACATATCCGGCGAATTTCTGCGACCGGTTACGGCCACACGCAAAATCATGCTGACATCGCCCACATGTCCCTTATAAGCGTCGGGATCGGCTTTATAGGTTTTGGTATCCGGACAGAATCCATATTTCTCTCCCAGCGTCCGAATTTTTTCAAACCACGCATCCTGGTCATCCGTTTCCGTATACAGGCATGCATAGTCCGACAAAATTCCGCGCAGATCCGCCGGATCAAACGGCGGCATATCCGCTTCCACCTGAAAATAATCGTCATAGAAAAAGGCCATATATGCTTTCAGTTCACTGAAAACAGCCAAATCCTTACGCGGTTTTTTCCCGCCTCGGCCGATCGCCAAAATCGAGATTGCATAGGCGGGATCCGCAGTCAGTTTATCATAAAAATCCCGGTCATATATATCCGCCCAGGCCTTTGCAAGCGCATAGACCTGTTCCGCGCTCATGCGGGAAAGAACCTCTTTGGACACATCGCGAAGTTTATCCTCGTCAAACAACGAGCCCGCCGGATTCATCTTTTTATAAGAAAATTTGAAAGTTCCCGCATCCGCCGCCGGATTTGCGCGCCGCCAGTCCTCATAATTTGAGTTTAACACGGTGAGCAGATATTCATACACTGCTTGCATCGGATACCCCAGTTCCTGGTAAAAGGACAGCGTAAATTCAGGATTTTTGCGCTTGGACAGCTTGCGTTTGGACGTACCGTCCATTTTCATCAGCGGACCGATATGCAAATATTTCGGCGCTTTCCAGCCCAAAGCGGTAAAAAGCTGCAAATGAAAAGGAAGCGAGGGAAGCCATTCGTCTCCGCGCACAACATGCGTGGTATGCATCAGATGATCGTCCACCGCATGCGCAAAATGATACGTCGGAATTCCGTCCGATTTCAAAAGGATATGATCCATATCATTTTCGGTCAGTTCAAGCGTTCCTTTAATCAGGTCGGTAAAGCGAATCTTATTTTCAATATTGCCGGTCGAGCGGAAACGCAAAACCCACAAAGCGCCCGCATCCAATTTTTCGCAAATATCCTCAAACGAAGCGTCGCGGTACCGCGCCCATTTTCCGTAATAGCCGAAATTTGCCTTTTCAGCTTCCTGTTCCGCATGAATTTCCGCGAGTTCCTCCTCCGTGCAGAAACAAGGATACGCCTTTCCCTCTTCTACCAGCATCTTTGCAAACACATGATAAATGTCTTTGCGCTGCCGCTGGCGGTATGGACCGTACGCGCCGCTGTCACCGTCAACCGTTGCGCCCTCGTCAAACCGAATGTCATAATATGCAAGCGAGGAAATTAACATCTCTACCGCACCGGCCACTTCGCGCTTGCTGTCCGTATCTTCTATCCGTAAAAACAGCACACCGCCTGACTGATGCGCAAGGCGCTCGGAAGTGAGTCCCTGCACCAGATTTCCAAGATGCACAAATCCGGTCGGGCTCGGCGCCATTCTGGAAACAATCGCTCCCTCGGGAAGTTCGCGCGCCGGGAAACGCGCCTCCATTTCCGCAGGGGTCATATGAACATCCGGAAACAACCGTTGTGCTAAAAGATGCCAATCCATGATACTATTCTCTCCTTCAGTTGTGCAAATATCCGCCATACTGCTTTTCGTAAAATAAAGTCGTGGGCTCATAATGCCCGGGATAAACAGTATAGTCCTCCTGAATCGCGCTGAGTTTTTCAATGCTTTCGGCCATATCCGCAGCACTTGAACCGTATAAATCCGTCCGTCCGACTCCGCCCGCCCAAAGTGTGTCGCCGCTGATCATGATATGATCAAACATATAGCATACGCTGCCTTTTGTATGTCCCGGCGTACTCATAACGCGGATTTCATTGTCGCCGAGATGCAGCTTGTCCCCGTCATGCAATAAAATATCCGCCGGCGCATGACGTACATCCAGCGCAAAAAACTGCAAATATAAGCTTTTTGATGGATCTTCCAAGAAGTCAGCATCTCCCACATGCAAGCAGACCTTAACATCAGGCGACACATCGCGCCATTCATCCAAAAACAAAATGTGGTCAAAATGGCCGTGCGTCAACAGAACATATTTCAGTTTATACCCGGCCGCAAACAAGTCCCGCGCCGCCGACGGATCCGTACTCGGATCTATCACGGCGAAAGTTTTGCTGTCGTCATCCGCAATCAGATAAGAATTTGCGGCATATCCCGCCGCCTCCAGTGGTATTACGCGCATAAAGCACCTCAAAGCCATTGCAATTGTTTAAAACATTATACAACAGATTTTTATTTTTTTCAATATAATATGGAATACTTTATCATATTTTTAATTTTTTCATTTGATTGCTTCTTCTGTTGTTTTGTCCGCATGATAATTCCGTTTACCATTTATATTGCATATAATTTTCATATTATATTGCATATAATTTTCATAATTTTCTATATATTATACAGCAAAATCCATTTTGATTTCAAAAAAGTGCGATTTTATTAAAAAACCTCGCCATACAGCGAGGTTTTTATGGTGCCGGAAGCGGGGGTCGAACCCGCACGGTATCGCTACCACTGGATTTTGAGTCCAGCACGTCTGCCAATTCCATCATTCCGGCGATGCTTCATGATTATATCACAGTTTATTTGAAAAATCAATATGCACTGAGAAATTTTCAAAAATTTTCGGTTGCTGCGATAGAATCGGAATATTGCAATTTGAAATTTTACTTTTAACGTCAAAAAAACAACGGAAAATGCAGTTTGTCGTTCCAAAAGCTGCATTTAATAATTTCATGCATCTTCGCAAATACTCCTACTATATCAAAGCGAAGGAGTTATTATGCTGAATATGCAAAAATGCGGCATCATCGGATGCGGCAATGTAGGCGCAACATGCGCATTTTCCCTGATGAACAGCGGACTGCTGTCCGAAATGATATTGATTGATTCCAACCGAAAAAAAGCAGAAGGAGAAGCGATGGATCTGAATCACGCACTTCCCTTTCTGTCCCCGATGAAAATCTACTCAGGCGATTATGATGATCTCGGCGAATGCGGTGTCATCATCATCGCCGCCGGCGCCGGCCAGGCGCCGGGAGAAACCCGACTCGATCTTCTGCATAAAAATGCACGAATTTTACACTCCATTTTAAACGGAATTAAAAATACAAATACCGACGCCATTCTGCTGCTGGTTTCAAACCCGGTAGACATTTTAACGTATATCACCTTAAAGCTCTCCGGTTTTTCTGCCTCTAAAGTCATCGGTTCGGGAACCGTACTGGATACGGCCAGACTGAAATTTTTGGTCGGACGTATGCTGAACGTGGACAGTCGAAACGTGCATACCTTTATTATCGGCGAACACGGAGACAGCGAGTTGCCCGTATGGAGCAGCGCCAATATATCGGGAATCGATCTGGATGATTTTTGTCGTATCAACGCGCATTCAAACTACAAATTGCAGTTGAACGACATGTTTGAAGAAGTGAAAAACAGCGCTTATAAAATTATTGAAAACAAAGGCGCAACCTATTATGCCATTGCACAGGCGGTTCTGCGCATTGTAAGCAGCATAATTCGCGATGAAAACAGCATACTTCCTGTATCTACACTGGTCGAGGGGCATTACGGTCTGCATGATATCTGTCTGGGAGTCCCTGCTATTATTGGCAGACAGGGTGTGAAAAATGTACTCGACATCCCGCTTTCAGCAGAAGAATCAGAAGCGCTGCATGCCTCTGCCGAAGCGCTTCGGAAAGCGGTTTCCGACCTCGATCTGGAAGCGGCGGTTCGTTGAAAAATTTTTGCCTTTAGCATATAATTTTGTTATTCATAAATTATTAGCACCGGCGCAAATTAATCTTGCGCGAAAATTTCAAAAGGAAATATTGCAGGCGCAATATCGGTGAATTTATGAATACAAAAATCAGAAAATCAAATATTCTCTGCTGGATCGTTTCGCTGGCGCTGCTGTTTTCAGGCGCCTATGCACTGGAAGCAACAGACCGCGATTCCGATTCCATCATTTGCTCTGCCGCTGCCACGGAGAGAGTTGAAAAATACAAGGATGTAAAGGTTTATGCCGGCGGAATCCCATTTGGCATCCGCTTTCGGACAAGCGAGGTAACCGTCATAAAAACCAATTCCTTTCTTTCGGACGGTATCGCTGTTTCCCCCGCAGAAGATGCCGGAATTTTGCCGGAAGATATTATAAAATCTGTCAACGGCAAAGCGGTCGGAAGCATTTCCGAAATTTTGGAAGCGATAAACGCGTCTCCAAACCACCCCTTATCCGTTACCCTGCTTCGCAATCGAAAGGAAATCTCCATCCAACTTTTACCCCAAAAATCGGATGAAAGCGGTGATTTTCGTCTCGGCGTACTGCTCCGGGATTCTTCCGCCGGCATCGGAACCGTAACGTATATCAACTCGGACAATTTTGCATTTGCGGGTCTTGGACACGGGATTTGCGACAGTGAAAGCGGTAAAGTCATTCCCATTCGCGGAGGCTATGTCAGCAATGTGCATATAAACGGAATCAACAAAGGCAAAATCGGTGAACCCGGTGAACTTCGCGGAAGCTTTGAAAACGAAAAATGCGGCAAATTACTTTCCAATACCGATGTCGGCGTATACGGCATTTATACCGACAGACCCGCGCTCACAGGCAAACCGATACCCGTAGCGGAACAATGGGAAGTCGAGGTTGGAAAAGCGACCATTCTCTGTACGCTCGACGACAACCGGAGAACCGAATATGAAATCGAGATTGCCGAAATCAATCACGACAACAGCGCTAAAACAAAAAATTATGTCGTAAAAGTGACCGATCCTGTATTATTAGAAAAGACGGGCGGCATTGTACAGGGTATGAGCGGCAGCCCTATTTTGCAAAAGGGCAAACTGATCGGCGCGGTTACACACGTTATGATCAATGATCCGACCACAGGATATGGAATTTATATCGGGAATATGCTTGACGAAATGCAGCATTATATGTAAATTAAAAATAGGTTCGTACGAACCTATTTTTAATTTACAGGCAAAATCACGGCGGCGCGCTCTTACGCCATGCGGATATTTTTTCGGCGCGGCATCCATATCTGCCGCCAGATCATTTGACCATTTAATTGATTTGCTTTCGTATGCGTTCCAAAGCGCTTTTTTCCAGTCTCGACACCTGCGCCTGCGAAATGCCGATTTCATCCGCAATCTCCATTTGTGTTTTTCCGTTAAAAAAGCGCATATCAATAATGGTTTTTTCGCGTTTTCCGAGATGCTTCATCGCTTCTCGCAGCGCAATATCCTCCAGCCACAAATCATCATCAACACTATGGTCACTGACCTGGTCAATCACAAAAATCGAATCTCCGCCGTCGCTGAACACCGAATCATATAGGGAAACCGGTTCAATGATCGCTTCCATGGCACGAGATACCGCATCCTCCGCCTCCCCGACCTCTTTGGCAATATCCTCTACAGTGGGTTCGCGCAAAAGTGTTTTAGAGAGCGCCTCGCGCGCCTGAAGCGACTTATAAGCCAAATCCCGCATAGACCGGCTGACCCGGATCGAATTATTGTCACGAAGATACCGGCGTACTTCTCCGATAATCATGGGCACGGCATAGGTCGAAAATTTTACATCCAGTTCTATATTAAAATTGTCGATCGCCTTAATCAGTCCGATGCATCCCACTTGAAATAAATCGTCCATATTCTCACGGCGATTGGTAAACCTTTGTATGATACTGAGGACCAGCCTCAAATTTCCGTCTATCAGTTCGCGGCGCGCAGCCCCGTCGCCGCATTTTGTGCGCTTCAGCAGTTCTCTTTTTTCCTCATCGGATAAATTTTTTAGTTTTGCGGTATTTACCCCGCATATTTCCACCTTACTGAAATGCATACTTTTCTCCTAAGAAATTTCTTTCGTTGAAAGTATTGACACATGCGATTTTCCGTATGCAGAAAGTGCGCGTGGGAAAATATAGAATTCTTGACAAACCGTACCGCAGACGTTATAATTTTTATAGAGATTTTAGAAATTATGAGGAAATCAGTAATGGCCAAAATCACACTAAAATCCATAAAGCAGGAAAATGCCAAAGCGGTTCTGAATGCAATTGCAAAAAAGCAATACAGTACAAAGCTGGAAATCTCCGGGGAAACAGGACTTAGCCTCATGACGGTCGGTAAAATTGTTTCTGTCCTTTCAAATGAAGGACTGCTTTTGCACAATAAAATCACCAGTCAAAACGTCGGACGACGCGCGGAAATTTTTAAGCTGCGTCAAGACTGGCTTATACCGATATTTGATGTATCCACAAAAAATTTTAAATTTTTTGTCACCACGCTGCGAGGAGAAATCTTAGATAAGGTAGAATATGCCTGTACGGTTGAACCGCAATATACAGCCGGTGAATTTATCCGTTTCCTGTCTCTGACGCTGGATATGCTGAAGAAAAAATATGAAAAGCATCGCGCCCTCGGTATCGGCGTATCCATCAGCGGCATATATGATGCAGAACAGGATCGAATGCTTTCCACCATGCAGCCGGAACTCGCCGACATTAAACTCATGCGGAATATTTCTAAAATTTTCAAACAAAAGAATATCATTATCGCCAATGCCAATCGTCTTTGCGCAGCCGGCGTCATTGAAAGCACCGAACAGTACAAAAACCGCTGTATTGCCTGTTTGACGATCAATGAAAGCATCGAATGCACGGTATGTGAAAACGGAAACTATCTTCAGGGCGCAAACGGTCTTGCAGGCAAATTCGGTGATCTGCCGTATGCGCCTTATCTTACTTACGCAAACTTTTTTAAGAATGCGCAAAGTCTGCGCGATATTACCGATCCGCTGATCGATCTGTTAAAAACGGTGATTGTCGCCTATGATCCGGATCTTTTGTATTTTTGCTCGCAAAAATTTACATTGACTCCGAAAATCTTTAAAACCATTGAAAACGCGCTCTTTCCTACAACAATATGGAAAAACACAAAACCGACGCTGACGCCGGTTTACACCTCGGAAGCGGAAACGCTGAACGCGATTGTGACCAGAATAATTGAAAACTGGGCGGACAGCATCATTGATTGAGATACATAAAATTTGAATGAATGCACAAAATAATAGCGAGGCTTTCGCCTCGCTATTATTTTGTAATAAGGCAGGTTTCTGAACATGGACAATTGCAAAGCAAATATGAGCATCGAATGTACGGTAGATCAGTGCAAGCATCACTGCAGCGATCAAAACTTCTGTTCTCTCGAACGCATCAAGGTCACCACGCATGAAGAAAATCCGACCATGACGCAGTGCACCGACTGTCATTCTTTTGAAGCAAAGAGCAGCTGCTGCTCCAAATAACTTGGATTTCATAAAAAAGAGCGACGGCTGTGCCGTCGCTCTTTTTTATGAACGCTCAACGATTTTCACATTAACCGGCTCCACGCCTGCCTGCTCATACACGATCTCATTAATCTGGGCAATGTCATTCGGAAGCAATCCCTCCGATTTTACCACAATACTGACGGTGCTTCCGTTCACCACCGCCACACAATCGGCAAATCCCTTGGCTTCCACCAAAGTTTCAATATTCGCCTCGCATTCGATATCCTTTGCGATCTGAGACATATCCGAAAAAGCCTGCGCCTTGGTCTCCTGAAGCGCTTCTGCGCTGTCTACAACTGTCTGTAAAACTTCAAGTGCTTCATCTCTTGCTTTTTGACGGCTCAGCATGGTAGAAGAAAAATATTCATCCATGTTCACAGCGTCTTTCGGATTTTGGCTGTCCGAATCGGAATCGCCGTATACATCCGACATATTGTTCGTGCCATAGCCAATTGTGCCGACAGGATCGCTGAACAGGATATAATTCACATAAACAGCGCCGCCGATGACCAAAATTGCCGCGATCACAATCAGATTTTTCTTCCCTATTTTGTGATAAGCATTTTTAAAAAAAGTGCCGACTCTCTTAAAATCCAATTTTGTCTTCATAGCTACCTCCGCTATATTTTTTATTTGATACTAATATATATTTCTTTTCGGTTTCCTTTATGCTATCCGCTGCCCGAAACCGTAATTTTTGTTGTGGGAAGTTGAAACAGCGTTTGAATCAATTGGTATAATTTGAGTTGAACCGCCGGATCATCCCCGCCGTCGCAAAGTACAGCCACACCGAGAATACGATTTTCCCCTGAAGTTTCGGAACTGCCAAAGCCACTGAATGCCGAAGCCGAAACAGATTCATACGTGATCATCACCTTTGCATTTTGCACCCCCCGCACGGAATTACAGAGACTCTCCAACTGAGACGCCACCGTATCCGCCTTTTGCTCCTCTGAGTCATGCCCCTCGCCCCCCAGCAGTGAAGAAAGGGCGATCAGCACCATGACAATCAGCAACATCGGAACAAACCACGGCTTTTGTCCGAGCCTGCAAAAAAAAGAGTTCAAAAAAAATGCACCTCTGCTTTCACGCCGTATTTCTCTCCCAAAAACTGCTTGACCGCATATGTGCTGACCAACATATCCTCAGACGGCAAATCAATTTCAATCGTAATCAGTTCCAGCGTTTCCCGATCAAGCGTAACCCTGCATCCCGATGTCTCCAAACCAAATTCCGTTTCCAAATCGCTCAGAATCTCTTGTTCCAGCCTTGTTTCCGCCTCGGAATAAATCTTTTCCATCATAGAATCGGAAAGCGATTGGAACGAATCGGACGTGCTTTCAAACGTCACGATGGGAAAAGCTTCTCCCTGCCCGCTGAGCATACTGACAACCGAAACGGCGATCACCAAATTCATAGCCATGCCGAACACTTTTAAAAGTGTATCGCTCCCCATTGAAGCAATAATCAGGCGGTATACCGCGCCCAGAACAGAAATTATGATGCAAAGCAAAAGAATATGATTCATGACAAAACCAGCGCGGGCACACCGCCAAGAAAAATTCCGATATTTACAATTGCCATAATAAAAATCGCCGAAAATCCCGCAATGGAAAAATCAAACGCGCATTTTAAGTTTCCGAGAAAAGTCCGCGGCAACGTCATGGAAAAATAATCGCAAACAGAGATCAAAACAGAAAGAATCAAGCCCGTTATCCACAACATGAAAAGCACGGGTAAAAATACCGCCAAAAGAAAAACAACCGATGCCATTCCGGTCGCATTTTTCACCGTGACAAGCCCGCCGCCCGCAAACCGTATGGCGTCTCCAATCGTCCCTCCGACGACCGGTACCGCATTGCTGACCAAAAGTCTCAGTGTTTTGGCCGTAAATGTATCCATACTTGTCACCGTTAAGTTTTGACAGCCGATTACGATAAACAAAAGCGTGACACACACAGATAACGCGCCGAACAATGTGTTTCGGAACCACTTGGAAAACTGCAGCGTACCCGCATCTCCCGACACGACGCTGATCATGGCAAGCCCGATAAACACCGCGCACATAGCGGGAACGAGGCGGTCAATCAAAAACTGCGCGACAGAAAGAAAAATTGTGAGGAACACGCTGTTGGCGCCGGCTGCGGCTACATTTCCGCCGGAAGCCGTCATAACCCCCATAACAGGCGTCAATACGCCGAAAAACAACGTCATATCGTTCATATAAGAACATGCCCGTGACAACAGTTCATATACCGGTGCAGCGACCGTAACAGCCATCGCCATATTCAAAAAATATTGAACCGCACTGACTGCCGTACGGCTTTTTAAAAGATTTTGTACCATATGAAAAAGCCAAAATAAAAGCAGAAGACAGAGCGCCGGACGAATCCATTCCATGGCAAGATCCATATTTAAAAAACTACCGCGGAAAATATCGGCAACGCTCCGAATCAGTCCGCCGGTATCCCCGTCATATTCCCGGTAATTTTTGAGAATGTCCTTTGCATAATCGCTGACTACGCTGTTTTGCGCATCCTGTATAAATTTTTCATATGTATCTTCCATGTTCAGTCTCCAAAAATTTTCAATACCATCATCATTAAATCCGTAAAAACAGGCATACAAAGATACATAATTTCCAGCACAGCCAACATCTCAATTCCGTGTACCATCCCTTTCTGCCCCGTTCCCTCGCATACAGTTGAAGCAACAGAAGCTACAACCGCCACGCCTGCCGATTTTAAAATGACATCAAAATACCGTATTTCTCCCTCAAGCCGTATGTTGTTCCGAATATACCCATAAAGTTCACCGGCACGTGTAATTGCGAATACCATAACCACAATATAAATCAATGCGGATATCAATGCCGACAATTCTTTTTCGCGCTGAGAAATCAACAAAACCACAGCGCAGCTTAAAACAGCAAACGCACAGACTTTTAAAATCTCCATTATATTCCGAATATATAGCGTATTTTCTCAAACAGTTCCGACAACTTATCCACCAGCATGAGAAGCACCGCCACAATCCCCGCTACCGATACCAGCATGGACTGTTCTTTTCTGTCCGCGCGATCTAGTACCAAACCGGAAAACATCACGATAATGCCCACGCCAATCACTTTATACACAAGCGTTATATCCATAATTTCCTCGCAAGCCGCTTTTTTCACCGACAGTAATTTGTATGAAGCTTGTCTTTAAAGTATGCCTGCCTGTCCTGAAATTTTCATGCAAAAGCAGTTGTTTATATCCCACGCGCTGTTTGCCGCCCAAAGAAAAAAGCGGATCTTTCGATCCGCTTCAGCCTGTCAAAAAAATAAAAATAGCAAACAAAATACGTTTACAAGGCAGACATGAGCCGCCTTGTAAACACCTTACAGGCGCGCGAGTGCCGCCATCGGCGGTTATCCGTAAAAAAGAGTGTTTTTACAAAAGTCAGTTAGTAGCAACTTCTTCGTAAAAAAGAGTGGATGATTGCCGGCACACTTGCGATTGCTTCCAATCAGCACAGGGGACGCTACGCTTCCCCTGCGCTGGCTGCCGCCAACTGCCCCTTTGTGGACTTGCCGAACGGAAACGCCTTGCGCTGCAAGCTGTTCCTGTCCAGCAAGTTTTCGCATAATCTTAAGAAAAAACTTAATAAATCTTAACTACATTTTTAAGATGTAGGGATGTATAATAAGGTAAGTGACACGTTTGCGGAAGTGTATTAAGTTTAGAAGTATCGTTATAAGAAATTAGGACTTTTCATTTATATGAGTGTATTGAGGAGGAACAGTTATATGAAATCAAAGAAAGTAACTTTGGGAATATTGATATTTTATATTATGGCATTGGTTTGGATTATTCTGTTCAAATTTCAGTTTTCTTTTGGACAATTAGACTGTTTGAGAAGTATAAATCTCATTCCATTTGCAGGTTCGGTTATTGTTAATGGTAAAGTTGATTTTAGTGAGATTATTCAGAATGGATTAGCGTTTGTTCCATTTGGAATTTTGATTAGCTCGCTTTGGAAAGAAAAAACTGTTATTATGAGGATAGCACCAATTTTTGGAGTGAGCCTGATTTTTGAGATACTTCAATTTGTTTTTGCAGTTGGTGCAAGTGATATTACAGACCTTATTATGAATACATTGGGTGGAATAATTGGCATTGGAATATATTTTTTATTTTCCAAGGTATTTAAAAGTAAGTGCGATAAAATTATCAATATAATCAGTTTATGTTGTGCAGTATTTCTATTCTTATTTCTTGCATTTGATATTGTGTTTAATATGTAAAGAAAATGGAATTATAGTTTGTAGCTCTCTACACATCGAGATAATTTGTCCCGAACTTCCAAAACTGAATACCAGCTACCCACCGGCGGCACCACCCGGCAGGAAATCAGAAACGGTTTCCTGCTTTTTCTTTGCCCGGATGCCGGGAGAAAGGAGGTCACAACCGTCATGCCACCATGCCCGCGCTTTGATTTAAGAATCGTCCAGCGGAGCAAGCGCCAGTCAGCCGTTGCTTCCGCCGCCTGCCAGAGTGGCGAACGGCTGTTTTCCGAGTACGACCAGAAGCAGAACTACGATTCCCATAAAAGCGAAATCGTCCACACGGAAATCATGCTGCCGCCCCACGCCCACATCTACCGTTTTACTTCAAACCAAGTGATAAAAAATTTTCTTCAAAAACACTGTAATTTACGAATAGCCGCCATCGGCGGCGCGACGGCG
>URDS01000043.1 GCA_900546635.1 uncultured Eubacteriales bacterium
TATATTTCAATTAGAGGTCTTTTATCACCATTACCTCTATTAAAATATCCATAAGAAATTTCTAATTTACAAATTTTATTATAAAAGAAACGGGAAAGCAAGTCAATAGATTTTAAAAGAACTCTTGGGGTACACGGCAAAACGGCGGTTCTTTTGTAGAAAATCCGATTGCGAAAACATGCGTCTCGTGCTATAATGAATACAAAATACAATACAGTTCGGCAGGTACATGATGACGGAAAAACTCTATTATACAGACGCTTTTTTAAAAGAATTTGAGGCCACGGTTCTAAGCTGCGGCGAAAAAGACGGGCACTATGAAATTTTGCTCGACAAAACCGCATTTTTTCCGGAGGGCGGCGGACAAGCCGGCGACGCCGGATACATCGGTAATGCGGAAATCTATGATACAAAAGAACACGGCGGCGAGATCCGCCATTTGTCAAATACGGCGGTAAACTGCGGCGAAACCGTATGCTGCCGCCTGGATTTTGAAAAGCGGTTTGAACGGATGCAGTGCCACAGCGGCGAGCATATCGTTTCCGGCTTTTTTCACAGGCTTTTCGGCCTGAATAACGTCGGGTTTCACCTCGGCGATACCGATGTGACCGTTGACCTTGACGGCGTTTTGGAAGAAGCGAACATCCGCAAAGTCGAGCGTCTGGCCAACGAAACGATCGCAAAAGACATACCGATCCGCGCATTTTTCCCATCGGAAAAAGAGGCCGCGGCAATGGAATACCGAAGCAAGCTCGAAATTTCCGAGGGTCTGCGGCTGGTGGAAATACCGGGCGTGGATCTCTGCGCCTGCTGCGCGCCGCACGTCGCCCGCACCGGACAGATCGGTCAAATCAAGCTGTTAGACTATGCCAAATACAAGGGCGGCCTGCGGCTGCACATGCTTGCGGGCATGCGCGCGCTCGCAGATTATCAGACCAAATACGCCTCTGTCCTGAAAATATCCAATCTTTTGTCGGCCAAGCAGTGCGAAGTCGCCGACGCGGTTGAACGCCTGCTGCTCGAATGCGGCGAGCGAAAGAAAAGCGAGAGCGTCCTGCGGCGCGCGCTGATCGACGCGCGTCTTGCCGCGCTTCCGGCAAGCAAGGACAATCTGGTCCTGTTTGAACCGCTGTTTGACACAACGGCGCTGCGCACGCTCGCGGAGGGCGCCGCCGAAAAATGCCGTCTCTGCGCCGCGTTTTCCGGAAACGACCGGGACGGTTACAACTACGCAATCGCCAGCCGCACCGAAAATCTGCGCGAAATGGCCGGCGCGCTGAACACAGCGCTTTGCGGACGCGGCGGCGGAAGCGCCCAAATGATCTGCGGCAGCGTGCATACAACGCGCGAAAAAATCGAAGAATATTTTCAATAAACATCAAAATACAGACGCCGGAGGTGAGCGCTATGAAAACAGATCTGCTCTTGGAAATCACACAGCTTTGGGAAAATAAAAATCTGACGGTCATCCGAACGCTTTTGCAGGAAGAAAATCCGGTAGATATTGCCGAGATTCTGGATGAACTGGATGAAAAAATGCTCCCGGCCATTTACAGACTGCTGCCCAAAGAACTCGCCGCCGAAGTTTTTGTCGAACTGGACGGAGAAGCCGAAGAACGCCTGATTCACGCGCTGAGCGACAAGGAACTGTCCGAGACGCTCTCCGAACTTTTCTATGACGATACCGCCGACCTGATCGAAGAAATGCCGGCAAACGTAGTCAAGCGGATTCTGCGAAACACATCGCCCGCCGACCGCGCCGAAATCAACAAGCTGCTGAAGTTCAAGGACGACAGCGCCGGCAGCATCATGACGACCGAGTTTGTAGGGCTGAAAAAGGAAATGACGGTCGGACAGGCGCTGGACTACATCCGAAGAGTCGCGCCGGACAAGGAAACGATCTACAACTGCTATGTAACGGATGAAACGCGGCGCCTTGAGGGGCTGATTACCGCGAGGACGCTTTTGCTCTCGGCGCCGGACAGCGTCATCCGCGACCGGATGGAAACCAACGTCATATCCGTCAAAACAACGGAGGACAAAGAGGAAGTCGGACGTATGCTCGCCAAATACGACTTTTTGGCGCTTCCCGTTGTGGACAGTGAAAACCGGCTGGTCGGCATTGTGACCTATGACGACGCAATGGATGTCATCAGCGAGGAAACCGAAGAGGACTTCGCCATCATGGCGGCCATTACACCGACCGAAACGCCCTATCTCAAAACGCCGGTGCTCCGAATTTTCAAGACACGTATTCCCTGGCTGATGCTGTTGATGCTCACCTCGACCGTGACCGGCATGATTATTTCCTCTTTTGAAAGCGCGCTCGCGGCCAAAGTCATTTTGACCATGTTCATACCGGTTCTGATGGATACGGGCGGAAACTGCGGCTCGCAAAGCTCGATTACCGTCATCCGCGCCCTCTCTCTTGGCGAAGTCGGATTTAAAGACACCCTGCGCGTATTGTTCAAGGAAATGCGCGTGGCGCTTCTGTGCAGCGTTTGCCTTGCCGCGGCGGAATTTATTAAAATCATGACGGTTGACCGGGCGATCAACGGCAGTGAAATCACCGTGCTGGTCGCCGCTGCGGTTTCGCTCACACTGGTTGTAACCGTGTTTATCGCCAAGCTGATCGGCGCGGCGCTTCCGCTTGCCGCAAGCCGTGTCGGGCTGGACCCGGCCGTTGTGGCCAGTCCGTTTATCACAACGCTTGTCGATACGATTTCCCTGATCGTGTATTTCATGATGGCCTCATCTCTGCTTGGATTATGAACGCGCCTGCCGCCGACAGACAGACGCCGGCATCCATCGCCGAAAGCTCGCCGCTTCCCAACCGTTTGACGGGTATATTGCCGCTCTGCCGGCAATATACCCGTTTTTATTTTCATCTGAATCCATGCGGTCGAAATTTTGATTTATCTATTGCAATCGGCGCCTATCCGTGCTATATTGTAGCGGTAAATCGAAAATCAGAAAGGTCACGCCATGCACATTCTCCGCTTTGTCAAAACCCACATCGTTCTCTGTATTGCTTCGCTCGCGGCGGCGCTGAGCTGTATTCCGGTTCCGCCGGATCGGCAGTACCTAAGCTATATCGACCTTAAAACCATTTCCTGCCTGTTTATCACGCTCGCCGTTGTATGTGCGCTGCGCAACATCAAATTCTTTACGATTCTGGCGCGTAAGATCGTTCTGCTGACCGAGAATCTGCGTCTGCTTGCGCTCGCGCTTGTATACATCACCTTTATCGGATCCATGCTGATCGCCAACGACATGGCGCTGATTACCTTTCTGCCGCTCGGCTATTTCGCGCTTTCGGTAACGGGAAATGAAAAATACATGGCGTATATTTTTATTCTCCAAAATATTTCCGCCAACCTCGGCGGAATGCTCACGCCGTTCGGCAATCCGCAAAATTTATATCTCTATTCGCTCTATGGGATTCCCACCGGGGAATTTATGCAAATTATGCTTGCGCCCTTTCTTGTATCCATCGGCCTTTTGACCCTTAGTTGTATGCTGCTCGGCAAACATCCGCTCGAAATCACCGAGACGTTTCCCGAACGGCTCCCGATAAAAAAGACTATGCTTTATCTCTTTCTGTTTGCGTTTTCAATCCTCATCGTCTTTCGCGTAATCCCCTACGCCGTCGGTCTTATTCTGATTCCGGCCGTGCTGTTTTTCGTTGACCGGGAGGCGCTGCGCGCCGTGGACTATCCCCTGCTGCTGACCTTTATTATGTTTTTTATCTTTGCCGGGAATCTGTCCCGCGTAACTGCGATCAACACGTTTCTGTCCTCGCTTCTGAAAGAAAGCACGTTGCTCGTCTCGATATTTTCCTGTCAGGTCATCAGCAATGTTCCTACGGCGATCCTGCTCTCCCGTTTTACCGAAAATTATCGGGAATTGCTGCTCGGCGTCAATATCGGCGGCACCGGAACACTGATTGCGTCTTTGGCAAGCCTTATCACGTTCAGCGAATTTCGGCTGCTGCAGCCAAGCGGCACAAAGCGGTATTTCATACTGTTTTCCCTTTTAAACCTGCTGTTTCTTGCCGTACTCACCGCCGCGGCCTATCTGTTTTGGCGCTGAGACCAAAATTTTTTTTACATAGAGAAAGGGGCTGTCGCAAAGACGGGAAGACTTTCCATCTTTGCGACAGTCCCTTTTTTACATGTTTATATACAAGTTCCGATGCCAAACGCATCCGTCACGCGCCGGCGCGTTCATCCGGTTCATACTGCCCAAGCAAAAACGGCAGCATGTCTTCTTTTTCAATATCAAATACCATCGTCAATTCCTCAAAAAGCAGCTTTTCCACGTCCTTTAGGAAGCGATCATCCGCCGCCCGAAGTTTTTTTCCGGTTTCAGCCAAGCGCTCCTGCTGCATCAGCAAAGCTTTCATTGCCCGCATGAGATGCTCGGTGCCGCCGCCGTCCACGACCTGTTTTAACCGATTCTGGCGCATCCGGTCATCGTCAATCCATTCCACTGTGCTTTCGCGGCACTTGCGGATCAATCCCCGAATCTCATCCGCGCTTTTGATATGCCGCATTTTTGCAATCAGCGTTTCACTGTCGATCGGAACATAAAACGTAGAGCTTCCCGAATACGACGGATGCAAAACATAATACGCTTTGCTTTCACCGCCAAAATCCTTTTCAGCTATTTCCACCAGCGTACACACACCGTGGCTGCCGTACATCACCGTATCGTTAAGCCCAAACTTTCTCTCCATGATTCCCCCCTAAAAACACAGCGCCCGTCGCTGCCCGGATCTCAGGCCGGTTTGCCCAAAATCTACATATATATTATACCACAAAATACGGGTGAAAGAACATGGTCAAAGTTCACAAAATATACGGGGCAGATTTTGGCAAATTCAACCTTAGTCCACCAGTTTTTCCTCTTTTTTCAACAATTCTTCTATCTCGCGCTCATTGTAAATGCGGATATTTTCTCTGTGAAGCAACTCCGCCGTGATTCCGTATCCGTCTTTGAGCGTTCCCGAAAAGCTGCCGTCGTAAATTTTTTCGCTGCCGCAGGATGGGCTCCTGTCTTTTAGCAAGGCCGCATGGCATCCGAGCAAGCGGGCAAGCTTCAGCGTCTCGGCAGCGCCCTTTTCATAAGCGGCGGTCATATCCGCGCCCTCGCGCGTCAAAACACTACCGCCGACCAATTCGCAGGGCGGGCGGGGCGTCGGCAACCCGCCGAAAATCTCCGGGCAAACCGGTATCAAATCATACCGCCTCGCCAAACGTTGAATGTCCGGAACCGGCTTCGCACAGCCGTCATACCGGCATGCGACGCCGAGCAAACAGGCGCTGACCAGCAACTTCATTTTTTCACCCCTTTATCCGGCGGAGGCGGCAATCCCTTTGCCGCTTTCCGCACCGTTTTTTTCTGCGGCGAACGCTCCTCACGCGCTACCCGCATCCCCTCGCGCAAAAGCAGCTTCCCCATGGAAAAAATAACGTCCCGCGTCTTATCGTCCAGCTTGCCGAGCGACTTGATAAAATCGAGCTTATCCGCGGCAATATCGGAAAGCGTTTCGGCATTGTTCACGGTAAAGGCTTTATAAAGCGCCTCCACCAGATCACGCCGCTGCTCGCAGTTCATTTCAGCCACCCATGCACGCAGCGCCTTTTCCACACGGCGGCTCTCCGGAGACAGTCCCTCCGCGCGAAGAAATTCTCTGCCGACAAGCTGCCATGTAAACGGATCATGCTGCCAAAGTCCGCTGCCCGTGCTTTTGACCACGCGGTCTACTTCCCCATGTTCGAGCAAAAGTCCGACAACCGAAAACTGCGGAACGATCGTCAGGATCCGATCCCGTATGGCCGAATACCCGTCAGACTGCATAATACGCCTCGAAAAGCCGGGGCCGTCGTTATTATACACGCATACGATTCGCTTCTGCACGCGGTGCGAAGCATGCGCGGCCGCGTAAATCGCAAGATTTCCCCCCTTGGAATGCCCGCCGATCCGAATCGCACCGCGCAGATTTTTAGCCGCGTCCTCCAAATACTTTCGCGCATGCTCCTGCGCTGGCACCTGCTCCATAAAACCCATATTCAGGTCTTCTTTCCACCCGATCAACGAGTCATCGGTGCCGCGGTAGGAAACATAAAAACTGCCGTCGCCGAGCAAAATACAAAGCGCGGCAAACTGGGTCTGCACCGTCTTATCCATCATGCTTTCAAAACGGGCAAGCCGCATGTCCCCGAAACGCGGACTTTTGGCCGCGCGGCGCAAAAGTTCCGGCACTTCGTCCGGAACCAGCGCGCCCATGCTTTTAGAGCGCCGGTCGGGATCCGCAAAATAACGCCCTGCAGCCTCGCGCAGTGTAACGCTTTCCCGGCGGTTCATCCCGTCCGCGATGCCCTCTAAATACGCAAAAGAAAGCTGCGTCAGGATCAGATTGTCCACTTCACAAAACGGCGAAGCGTCCAGAGAAAGATCGCCCCGCCAATCAATATAATCAAGAATGTTGCTCATGCGCCCTCCGCTCCGCCGCTTCTTTGGAATAAATACAGCCGCAGTAATTCTGTCGGTACAAACGATATTCTTTTGAAAGTTCAATCGAACGCTGATAGCCGCCTTTTTTCTTGAAATCCGAAAATAAATAGCGCACGCCGTACTGTTTGGCCAGTTCGCCGCCGATCTCATTCAGCGCCTCGGCGTTTTTATAGGGACTGATCGAGAGCGTCGTGCAAAAATAATCAAAATTTTGCTCCGCTGCAAAACGTGCGGTTTCGTCCAGTCTCAGCCGGTAACATTTTTTACACCGCGCCCCGCCCTCCGGCTCCGCTTCCAAGCCCCGCGCCATCTCCGAAAAGGACTCGCCGGCATATTCTTCAACAATCAATTGTACATTGCGCGCAAAAGGCGCGCCGTCTACAAGCCGCGCAAGCTCATCGGCACGATATGTATACTCGCTTTCGGGCGAAATGTTGGGGTTATAGAAAAGCAGCGTAATTTCAAAATACGCCGTCAGATACTCCAGCGTATAACTGGAACAGGGCGCGCAGCAGGCATGGAGCAGAAGGCGCGGACGCGCGCCGGACGCTTTGAGCGTCTCCAGCGTTTTGTCCAGTTCCCGCGCATAATTTTGCATTTCCAATCCCCTTTCTCCTGTGGCGTGCTTTTTCCGCACAAGATTTCTTGTATTTATTATACCCTTTGGCGGTTCAAATAGCAATAAAAATTTTAAGACGCGCCTGTTCGGCAAGCGAACGGATTTTTCAGAACGAAAGGTTCAGACAAAGCATAACCCGCATGGAAAACGCAAAAAATCTCAAAATACGCATTTACTTTTGGAAAAGCTCGTGCTACAATCTATTCATATGCAAGCCAAGGAGAACAGCCATGTCTATAGAAAAAGTAAGAAATTATCTTAACAAGTTCGACGCAGACGACAAAATACAAGAATTCAGCGTTTCAAGCGCCACTGTTCCGGAAGCTGCCGCCGCGCTCGGATGCGATGCGGCACGAATCGCAAAAACAATGTCCTTTTCTTCGCCGGACGGCGCGCTTCTGGTTGTGACGGCAGGTGATGTAAAAATCGACAACCGCAAATTCAAGGATACATTCCATGTAAAAGCGGCCATGCTTGCGCCGAGCGAAGTGGAAGCTGAAATCGGCCACGCGATCGGCGGCGTCTGCCCTTTTGCCGTCAATCCAGGCGTCCGGATTTATCTTGATAGGTCTCTTTGCCGCTTTGAAACCGTCTTTCCGGCCTGCGGTTCCTCAAACAGCGCAATTGAACTGACCATACCTGAGCTTGAGCGTTTCTCCGGGTCTTCCGACTGGGTAGACGTATGCAAAGCGCGCGAGGACTGAGCGCCGAATTTTTTATCCCGCCAAAATCAAATTCCGCAAGGACAGAAAAGCGATGCGGTCTCCCGCATCGCTCTGACCGTCGAAAAACCAAGGTTTTCCGACGATGGGGCGCGTATAGGCGTGAGGAGGGGCCCGGCGTAAGCCGGGAGGAGTCCTGACGCCACAAAGGAGTCCTCTTTCGGGAGGTGTATTCGCGCCGTCGCGCCGCCTTCGGCGGCACTCGCGCGCCCGTAAGGTGTTTACAAGGCGGCGCTTGTCCGCCTTCTTCCGCCGCAAAACCAAGGTTTTGCGACGATGGGGCGCGTTTGCTCGCGCCGTCGCGCCGCCCTCAGCGGCACTCGCGCGCCCGCAAGGTGTTTACAAGGCGGCGCTTGTCCGCCTTGTAAACGTATTGTATTTGAAATTTTTACTTTTTTGACAGTCTGAACCGCTGCGTAAACCATACGCAACGGTTTTTTCTCTATATTCATTTCATTCTTGACGTAAAAAATACCGAGCGCATCCGTCGTTTCGGAATCCGCATACCGAACGGACATAAAACGGGGATGCGTCGCGGCAAAACACCGCGAACACATCCCCGAATTAATTTAAAAATACAGTGTCAGCAAATTCCCTGCGCAAGCATGGTTTCCGCAACTTTTTCAAAGCCGGCGATGTTCGCGCCCGCAACGAAATTGTCTTTCATGCCGTATTTCTCAGCCGCCTCGGATACTTTCCGATAAATCCCGACCATAATGCCTTTCAGCTTCTCATCCACTTCATCAAAGCTCCAGGACAAACGCATACTGTTCTGGCTCATTTCAAGCGCAGAGGTCGCAACACCGCCCGCGTTTGCCGCCTTTCCGGGCATGAACAAAATCTGCTTTTCAAGGAAGTAATCAGTCGCTTCACGGGTAGAGGGCATATTGGCTCCCTCCGCCACGACAAAACAGCCGTTGGCGATCAGGGTTTTCGCGTCGTTCTCATCCAGTTCATTCTGCGTCGCGCAGGGCAGCGCAATATCACAGGGGATCGTCCAAACGCCCTTGCCCTCCGTATACTTCGCACCCGGAACCGCGTCCGCATACTCTTTGATTCTGCCGCGGCGCACAAGCTTAATCTCTTTTACAAGGTCAAGCTTAATTCCGTCCGCGTCATATACGTATCCGTTGGAATCGCTGAGCGAAACAACCTTGCCGCCGAGCTGCATTGCTTTTTCGGCAGCGAAGATGGCAACATTGCCCGAACCGGAAATGACAATGGTCTGCCCCTCAATACGCTTTCCTTTTGCTTTCAGCATTTCATCCAGGATATAGATCAAACCATAACCGGTTGCCTGCGTGCGGACAAGCGAACCGCCGTACGTCAAGCCTTTTCCGGTCAGTACGCCCTCATACAGCCCGCGAATGCGCTTATACTGACCGAACAGATACCCGATCTCTCTTGCGCCGACGCCGATGTCGCCCGCCGGTACATCCGTATCCGCGCCGATATATTTGCAAAGCTCGGTCATAAAGCTCTGGCAAAACGCCATAACCTCTCTGTCCGACTTGCCCTTGGGATCAAAATCCGATCCGCCCTTGCCGCCGCCGATCGGCAAACCGGTAAGGGAGTTCTTAAAGGTCTGTTCAAAGCCGAGGAACTTGAGAATACCCTGATTCACCGAAGGATGGAAACGCAGACCGCCTTTATAGGGGCCGATCGCGCTGTTGAACTGAACGCGATATCCGCGGTTTACCTGCACATGCCCCGCATCATCCACCCACGGCACACGGAACGTGATAATGCGCTCCGGCTCGGTCAGACGCTCCAGCAGTCCCGCCGCGCGGTATTGCTCCTCATTTTGATCAATTACGACTTTCAGAGAGTCCAAGACCTCTTTAACGGCCTGCAAGAACTCCTTTTCATTTGGGTTCTTTTCCATAACCCGCTGATAAATCTGCTCCGTATAGCTCATATGCTGCCTCCTGCAATTTATTTTTCAATGTACTTCTTTTTAACGGTTGAAAAATACCGCTTTTCTTTATTATACACGACAAATGGCCAATGCGCAACAGTTTTTTTGAATTTTTTTTATTTCAATCCTGCATTTTTTCGTCAATTTTTTGAACAGACGCCCTTCATGCCGCCGCAAATCCGTTCGCAAAGCGGAATCCGAACCGGCACACAGATTAAACCGGACGCACCATAAAGAAAAAAATCCCGAATGGAGACAAATCGTCTGCATTTTCGGGATATACACGGTAATTTGACGGACACGTCCAAAATGCCGCGCGGGAAAACAGCATTTTCAAAATTTTCTTTCCGAATAAAACGTGTACGATGCCTTAGAAAGCTTAGACTGGTACAAAGCCTTGTCAGCCTGTTTCAGCAGCAAATCAAAATCAGTTGCATTCTGCGGGAAGATCGACACACCGATGCTGTTTGTGCAGCAATAGGTATCCTTTTGACAGGAAATCACTTGCCGCAGCCTTTGCGTAAGCCATTGAATATCCGGGATATTGCAAACCAAAAGAATAAATTCATCTCCCCCGAACCGGCCGATAATATCGGTATCTCTGAAAGCGTCTCTTAAAGCTTCCGAAACCAAACTGATAATTATATCTCCGACGGCATGGCCGCGCAGATCATTAATCATTTTAAAATTATCAATGTCCGTAATTATAAGCGCGTGGCTTTGCTCAGATTTTTGAGACAACACTTCACGCATCAGCTTTATAGAATTTTTCTTATCCCAAAGACCGGTAAAGCTGTCGTGTTTAACGGCGTTTTCCAATTCATTGATTTTTGTTTTTACAGCCATTATATCGGTTATCACACCGATCATCCGAACAGGTACGCGGTTCTCTAGAATCGGCGTAACATCAATTTTGCACCAGACAAAATCCGATCCGCCGGCCCGCATCCGCGCCTCATATGTAACCGCTTTTCCGTCAAAGATAGATTTGAAAGCTTCTTCAATGACCGAACTATCATCCGGATGCGAAAAATATGCGGAAACTGCGCGCTGATATGCGGCCGGCTCCAAATGGCTGAAAGGCTGAACGTCTTTCAGAATAACTTCTCCGGATACGCCGAATATATCCTCCGCGTTTTCAAAAAAAGTATATAATTGCTTGGCAAGATCCACTTCAAACACACAGATTTTTGCTGCTTTGAGCGCGATATTCAGGCGTTCCTTATATCGTTCGGCATTTTGCAAATTCACACATTTCTCCATTTCAACAAGATTTCCGCACATTCCGCCCTACACAAAAGTATATACGAAAAAAACAGAGAGCAAAGAATCAATTCTGTTATTAGTATAGCATAAATAAAATAAAAATTCAATTTTGTTACAAATTTTGTTACATTATGTATTCGAAAAATTTTCTCCGCCCATTATGCTCAGTTTTCAAAAATTACACATTCATTCTTCAAGCTGCTTTGAAACCGTATACATATTTCACTTTTTTGAACCTGTGAGAACGTGATTTTAACTTTTTATATATCTGCGAATAGACTTGCATTTATTATTTTATATGATAAAATGAAACTGCAGATTCATTGATTCAACAATACAGTTAACAGGGAGAAAACCATGACCAACGAAAAAATTCAGCAAGCCCTTGAAGAAGCGCGGCCGCGCATGCAGGACGCATTCGACTTTATCCTGCACAATCCCGAAAGCGGCTTTCGGGAATGTAAATGTTCCGCCTATCTGGCAGACGCATACAAAGAACTCGGATACGAACTGCATGAAGCGGGCGATATTCCCGGATTTTATGCAGACATTGACACCGGCCGTCCGGGACCGCGCATACTGATTCTCGGAGAGCTTGACGGTCTGCCCTGTCCGGGACACCCATATGCGGATCCCGAAACGCATGTTGCGCACGCGTGCGGTCACCACGCGCAAAGCACCGCGCTCCTCGGCATTGCGTCCGTCCTGAGAGATCCGGATTTTTTTGACGGTCTTTGCGGCAGCGTGCGTTTGTGCGCCGTCCCCGCGGAGGAGATTGTGGAAGTCAAATTCCGTGAAGAACTCATCAAAGAGGGGCGCATACACCATCTCGGCGGCAAACAGGAATTTATGCGCCGCGGATACTTTGACGGCTGCGATATTGCCTATATGGTACATACCGGAGGCGGAAACCACAAATTCAGCCTCGGACTCGGATGCAACGGATGCATTATCAAAACAGCGGAATTTCAAGGAAAAAGCTGTCACGCGGCGTCGCCGAGCCGGGGAATCAACGCGCTGGACGCGGCCATGCTTTCTCTGTCCGCCATCAACGCGCTGAAAACCTCGTTTGGGAATCTGGAATTTGTTCGTGTTCACCCCATTCTGACCGAGGCGGGCACCGCGGTCAATATCATCCCCGGAAGAGCGGTTATGGAAAATCAGGTGCGCGCGTCCACAACCGATGTCTGTGTGCAAATGAACCGAAAAGTCAACCGTGCCGTGGCCGCCGGCGCCGCCGCAATGGGCGCGCAGGTCACGCTTCGCGACCGCTCCGGATACCTCCCGGCACAGTATGATGAGGGGTTGAGCGAACTTGCTGTTGAGGCCATGTCCGAGATTGTAGGCGCCGAAAATGTAAAATACAACCAATCCAAACTGCGCTGGGATACCGGCTGCACCGACATGGGCGACCTCTCCGCCGTGATGCCGGTTATCCATGCGTTCGGCAGCGGCGCAAAAGGCGTCGGACACAGCGTAGAGTATCTTGTCGTTGACTTTGACAGCGCGTGTATGGACTCCGCCGCAGCGCAGCTTGTGCTTTTGAAAAAACTCCTTGAAAACGATGCGCAAAAGGCGAAAAACATCATCGCCGGAGCCCATCCGAGATTTGCAAGCAAAGCGGACTACTTTGCGTTTATCGATTCACTCACACTCGAAAAGGACGCCGTCGTCTACAATGAGGACGGTAGCGTAACGCTGGATATATAAAATCGGTTTATATCTGCGAACGTCGTCCCTTTTGATTGCGCATAAAATTTCAAAAAGCGAAACGACCATATAAGGCCGTTTCGCTTTTTGTCGTTCAAGAACCGTATTGCAGACGGTAGAAACCGCCTTGCTTACGAACTGAATCCATGCGTGTCAGGATTTATAAAAATCAATCGTCACATCACCGTTATTTGCAGATACCCGCAGTTCTTTTTCGCCGCCTTTTTTATCGGCCGGCAGATTGCTCTTGCCTTTTTTGATTTCACACGCAATATCGTAATCATCATAGCCGCCGACAATCGTACCGCTGATATTTCCGTTTTTGGCTGTGAATACGATTGCTTTCCCCGCGTTCACTTTATCGAAAATAAGATTGCCGCCGTTTTGGGAAACCGACAGGGTATCGGTTACGGTAACTGCCGAAAGCAATATATCCTCATTTGTGGTAGACAGTTTCAAAGAGGACAAAAGTGCATCCGGTATCTGTAAAGATATTTTTCGATTTTCAGCGGCGGCTTTGCCGCCGATATACTCCGTCCACTCCTTATTCACGACCGCTTTCATCGTCAGAACACCGCTATCCGAAACAGAAATATCATAATATTCCCTGCTATTTTCAAAATAATCAATGTGAATCTGATGATCGGCGGACAGCGAAACTTCAATTTGCCGATCCCGGACATCCATCCGGATCTCCCTGATTTGTGTTCCGTCCGCTTCATATGTTTTTTGCATAAACGGTTCATCATGATTTGAACAGGCTGCAAGCGACAGCATTGCAGCTACGGCCAATACGACCAACATACGCAACTTTTTCATTTCAATTCCCTCCTGTAATGCGCGTCATTCTTGTTGATTCGCACAATGATTCGTGCTATACTATAGAATAATCTTTTGTGTTACACAAATGTCAATAGGAAAGGAAAAAATAATTGAAAAAATATTTTTCCATCAGTGAAGCCGCCAAAGCAGTCCATACGACGAGTGAAACGCTGCGCCATTATGACCGTATCGGACTGGTAAAGCCAAGCAAAAAAGATGAATGGACGCAATACCGTTATTACACAGAACAGGATATTGTCCGATTGAATACGGTTCGGGCTTTGCAGCAAATGGACTTGCCCTTAAAGGAAATCAAACGGGTTTTGGAATACGATGATCTTGAAAAAATCGTTGACTACCTGGCACAAGCAGAAAAAAAAGCGGATGCAAAAATTGCAGCGCTCCAAAACAGCAAAACCAAAATTCAGTTAGCCAAAGCGGATTATGAAAGCAAGCTGCCCGATGGGCAAAAAAACAACGGAATTTTTCTCAAAGCGTTTCCCGCGCGCGTCATTATGCTGTCTGAAACCTTGGAAAGACCGTCGCTCGATACGCTGTGGAATTATCACAGACATTTTTATAAAGCGATCGACCCATGTGTGAAAGACCGATTTACATTTGCGGATGCAGCCGGGATTTACACGGAAAACGGGCGTTCACAAATGTTTGCCGTGTGCATCCGTTATGCACAAACAGACGCCGTAAAAGTCCTGCCTGCCGGAAACTATCTTTGTATCGACTGTACCGAAGAAAATCGAGAAGCCGCATGCAGGGAACTGCTTCGGTCGGCAACCGAAAAATACGGCGTTCAGCCGAAATTCTCCATCGAAATGATCGTTGTATCCGGCATTTTGCAGTGGAAATACCAAATTCAAATATGCATAGATAAAAGTTGACAGAAAACAGAGCTTCCGCGCGGAAAAAACGTGTCAAGGCCGCATCCTGCGGCGTATATGCGCACATTTTCCGATTTCGGCAGGAACGCCTACGTTCCGGTCCGCTTTACAATCAAGCGCCAAGCTGTACAATCAGGTTAACCGACCGCTCATATTCCCGCTCCAGCGGCTCAAGCTGTTCTGCGGCTCCGGCCAAATCGCCGTTTCGCAGCGGCTCCATAACAGCCACCGCGGTTTTCAGCAGCGATGTAAAACCAAGGCTCATACAATTCCCCTTCAGCGAATGCGCGGCACGAAACGCCGCCTGCACATCGCCGGATGCCATTGCGGTTTTCAGCTTTGAAAGCATGTCCTCTTGCGCAAACATTCTCACAAAGCGGAAAATCATCTCTTCTTTTTTCAGCCGGCCGCTGACCTCTGCATAATCGCCGCCCATCGCAGTATAGCATTCCTGCAGCGTCATTTCATTTCCCCCATTTATAAAAATCAGATTACCGCGATAATTCCGGCGCCGAGATCGGACTGTTTTCGGCCAGATAAGCTTTAAACAAATCCCGACATCCGACCTCCTGCAAAACAGGACTGCCGATTTTCGCCAGAGCGTCGTCATAATCTCCTTTGGCCAAAGCGACCGTATATACGCGCTCCTGTGCAACTTCGGTTCCGTCGGCCAGTTTCATTGAAATGACTTTTCCCTCGTTCATCTCAACATCCATACCCGCGAAATAATAATCAAAAGCGGCAAAGACCTGAGCATTTGTATCCGGCTTCTCCGCGCCGTACAAAACTTTTCCGGTTTCCAAAAGCTCACGGATTTGCCCGCCGGTCAGCGTCATGATTACAAGGGGAGCATTTACGGCATTCCCCGGCAAATACACCGTAATATTGTTCATGTATAAATCGCCTTCATACAATTTCCCGCTCACACCCGTCTTGTTCACCACATCGTTTATACGGCCACCCAATGACACCAGCGCAAGATCGGCAAGCCCTGAAGCATACAGTACGTCTGCTAACAGCTGCACCGTTTCCTCATGACTGAAACGCTCGGAAATATATCCCAAAGAAGCCGCCTTGGGCGTATTCAAAGCTTCTTTATGCAATTCATCAATTCGCTCGGTCAGTCCATCGAGACTTTTTCCGTTTTCCATGGCGTCCCGGATAATCTCGGAAGTCTCAATCAGAATATCCTCATATCCTGTATACAGCATCGGCGCTTTCATACCGCTGAGATTTGTCTCCCATACATCGCGGTAAATCTCGGCTGTGCTGAGATTATCCGCTGCGGTAAGCGGCAGAATATCCGCGCATTCCACATTCAGGCAAGACATTCCCTCAGGCGTGGAGAGCCATTCCAACACTTTCAGCGCATGCTTCAGTTTTTCCTCATTGCCCGGTTCCCCCAGCCGTTTGGCAAGCCCGGTATGAAACGAAATATTCGTTCCCAAAAACGGTTCGCCGTTTTCATTGTAAAACGGAAAGAGAGCAAATTCATCCGTGCAGTCGGCAATCTTATCGACAAATGCGGACTGTCCGCCCCAAATTGCAATCATCGCGGCTTCGCGCCGGATCAGACGATCCATCGCGCCCCCGTCCCAATGATCTTTATCCAGTTCTATATCGTAAGCATCGGCGTCAATCAACTGCTGCAGCATGTCTATACCAGGCTGAAATCCCGCCTTGCTGGAAACCGCTCCCGCAAGATAGCCGCTCTCCCACTCCCGCCAGCGCGCATCGGCCAGGCACGCGGTCTGCGCATAGGTGGTCATTGTGGTAAAATAATAACCCAACCCCTTTGCGCCGAACGCAATCGGCGTCAAATCGCTCTCGGCGCGAATCTGTTTTACCAGCGCAACCAGTTCCCCGTGGTCGGTCGGAACCTTCCATCCCTTTTCCTCAAACAGCGTTTTGTTATATGCCATGGTGCGGATCATGATAGGGCCCGGAAGCAAATAAATTGCGCCGTCCACATCATATTGGTTCAGCATGGAGCTTTCGTAATTGCCGACAAAACCGTACCCCGACAAATCCAGCAAATGCTGCCGGCACATCTCGTCGTCATATTTGAGTGTGCCCAAAACAATATCGCCCGTGTCGTCATGCTCAAGCTGCAGACGCAGATATTCCGTTGTGTTCGCACCCCTGTAACACTCAAATTCAAAGTCAATTTCCGGGAACTCTTCGCAAAGCGCTTTCTCTGCCCGCCGGGAATTATGCCCAACCGTTACTTTCAAAGACACAGGCTCCGGCGCTTTTTCATCTGCGCATCCGAAAAGGGACGCAAACAAAATTCCCGCAAACAGGCAGCCGATTATTTTATGTACTTTCTTCATCTGTTTCTCTCTTTTTTTGAATAAAATGTTTAAGCGCGGCAACCACATCATTTGGACTCAGCGGTTTGGTCAGATGTGCGTTCATTCCGGCTTCTATTGATTTTTCCTCATCCGCACGGTAGGCGTTGGCCGTCATCGCGAGAATCGGTATCGTTTTGGCGTCGGGTCTGTCCATCGCGCGAATTTTTCGCGCCGCCTCAAGTCCATCCAGCACCGGCATCAAAATATCCATCAGGATCGCGTCAAATTCTCCCGGCTGTGACTTTTCAAAAACTTCCACAGCCTGTTGTCCGTCTTCCACTGAAACGCAAGTCATTCCGGCGTCCTGCAGCAAATATTCCGCAATTTCCCGGTTGATTACACCGTCCTCGGCAAGCAGAATTTTTCCATGCATTTCAGTGCATGCAAGCGCGCCCTGCTTTTGCAGATCATCCGCACATTCCTCCGCGAGCGTACGCATCGGCAGCAGGACGCGAAAGCAGCTGCCTTTATTTTTTTGGCTTTCCACCTGAATTTCGCCGCGCATCTGCTCAACAAGCCTTTTCACAATGGACATACCGAGTCCCGTTCCGCTATAATCGGTACGCGGACCGTTATATTCCTGTGAAAACGGTTCAAAAATATGTTCAAGAAAGTCCGCGCTCATGCCGATGCCGGTATCCGATATTTCAAACCGATACAGCTTGTCCGCATCCCCGGTATCCGTTTCGGTTACGGAGAAAACAATGCTTCCGCCGTTCGGCGTAAATTTTACGGCATTCCCTAAAATATTAATTAAAATTTGTTTGAGGTGATGTTCATCCCCAAGGACAAGATGATGCGTGATTCCGCTGCAATCGTACCGAAAAGCAATATCATGTTCGCATGTATGCCCTTCTATCATATACGTACACTCCCGAAGCGCCTTTCCAAGATCAAACGGGGCGCTCCGTATTTCGATTCTCCCGCTCTCTATCCGGGACATATCCAGCACATCGTTAATCAGCCACATCAGATGTTCGGAACAGTTGACAATCTTTTCAAGACAGTCTTTGATTTTTTCCGGATCTTTGATATTTTTCTGCGCAACATCCGCCATCCCGACAATGCCGTTCAGCGGCGTTCGGATATCATGAGACATCCGCGAAAGGAAATCGCTCTTTGCGTTGTTCGCGCGCTTGTTTTCCTCAACCGCGTCGCGAAGCTGATCGTTAATCATTTTCTGTTTTTGGCGCCAGTTGTAATTGTTTATATGAATCAAAATAAGACACAGCAAAAGCAGGGCGATACCCGCGCCGCTGATCATCAGTACCGTCTGGAAAATAAATTCCCGCGTATCCTGACTCATCGAGTTCAGCGATACAATATAAATCGCATACCAGTCGCTGATGTCCAAGGGCTGATACGCGATAATATAATCCACGCCCTTATAGAACATATGCGCCGAACCGGCTTTATTAAACTGCATGTCCCTTTTGATTTTTTCCATGGTAACGCCGTGCTCAAACCGGCAGCCGTCAAGCGCTTTTAAAACGTTGTATACATTCGTAAAAACTTCATTGTTTGACTGATGGTAAATCCGCGTTCCGTTTTTCCGAATAATATAGGAACTGTCCACATCGCCGTAATCTCCGATTTCAAGATCGTCATCAAAAATCGAAATATCGCGCGCCAGCGCCACATGCGTAACGTTGATTCCATCCATATCCATCGGTTTGGGAAGCCGGTAAAAAAACATCATAAAGTCCCCCAAATGCGTCGCCTGCTTTGGGAGATTGGTCACATATAAACTGTGTTCCTGCTCCTGCAGCAGCATCTCCTGGTCGCCCCAGAGTCCGATTTTCCCCTGTTCTCCGTAATAATACCCCTTATCGTCAAACAGATACAGCATCCCGTCATGCTCGGAAAAACCGAGAGAATCTTCGATTGTACGCAGTTCCACAAACAAATCGCCTTCGCTCCCTGTTTCCAGCGCCTGTAAAATTTTAGCCGAATAGTCAAGGCTTGTCCACTGCGCTTCAAAACGGGTATGGGTGCTGATCGTAATTTTAGACGAGACCGCATCCAGTGTACGCAAACGCTCCTCGCAAAACTGTATGTTGATTTTTTGATAACATATGTAGACAATCCCGAAAACAACAATAAATATAAGCGTTATCAGGACAGGAGACGCATACCACTTTAAAATCCGCTTTTTCTTTTGTATTTTCTCATCCAATTTCCGCACCTCTTTGAAATAAACAACCGCTTTTTCAAACAAGTATATCACAAATTGATCGTTTTTTTTTACCGGAATTGTTTTTTTTGAAAAAATTTTAAAAATCAGACAGAAATTATATTTTCTGTCTGATCCAGTCTGTGGGTACAGTAAGCATTGCAATAAAATACGTTTACAAGGCGGACATGCGCCGCCTTGTAAACACCTTACGGGCG
>URDS01000044.1 GCA_900546635.1 uncultured Eubacteriales bacterium
CAAGGCGGCACATGTCCGCCTTGTAAACTTATTTCATTTACGATTTTCACTTTTTTGACAGACTGGAGCGAAAGCGTTTGGCTTTCGCTCTTTTATATTCTGCACAGACCAAAAACGGCGCTTTTACCGAATCAGTCGCGCTCTATTTCTGCGCCAGCAGATAACTTTCGTCTATTCTCCGGCAAAGTTCCTCATACGGAACCGAACCGTCTAAAATCATGGTATACCAATGCTTTTTATTCATATGGTAGCCGGGAAAATATTGTTTATGGTCGATCAAATCCGCCAAAGCCTCCGGCAAGATCCGCAGATCTATAATTTCCACGCACGCATCGCTCTCTATCCCCAATTTGTTTTTGGATACGGTAAGCAAAGCCGCATACCACTTCTTTGTATCCTTGCGGCGCCAAACGGCATTGCCCGAAAATTTTTCCCACAAAAATTCAAGTTCGTCTCCGTATGTATTGCGCACATAATTTATTAGTTCATTTGCCTGCTTTGATTGAAACGCATCCGCGTCAAAACACTGCGCGGCAATTTCGGCGAGCGTTTCTTCATACTGACTTTTGACCATGCCTACAAAACGCCCGACCGCATTGTCCGCAAGATACAGCGTATAAGGCTCGCCGGATAAAGGGTCGATTATTTCAGACGAAACTTCCCCCTGCTCCGTAATCCGAACGGTCAGTAGAAATCCGCTGTCCGAAAGCGCTTGGCGGTAAAGATAACAAGTGCCGGCCTTTTCAAATCCAAAAGGCACGAGTTTTGACAGGTTCACTTTTTTATTTTTAAATATGCTGTGCCGAATATCTGCCATACTGTCCTCCAAAATGCAAGCGCAAGCAAAACAATCTGCCTTGTGTCCTTTTTATTTTACCGAAAATTTGAAAGCAAGTCCACTCTTTTCAAAAAAGAAAACAACTTTTTTCATGCAGCCAAAAAAGCAGCCGACTTTCGGCTGCTTCAGTCTGTCAAAAAAGTGAAAATCATAAATCAAATAAGTTTACAAGGCGGACATGTGCCGCCTTGTAAACACCTTACAGGCGCGCGAGTGCCGCCATTGGCGGCGCGATGGCGCGAGCGAACGCGCCCCATCGTCGAAAAACCTTCGTTTTTCGACGGTCAGAAACAGCCGTTCTCTCGGCTGCTCTTTTATACTAAGCCCCCGCCGGGCGCTTTTGCCCAATTACCCGCAGCACGGCAAAGCCGATGCAGGCGCCGAGCACGTTCAGGATAAAATCGTCTATGTCGCAGATTCCCCGCAGGGTAAAAAGCTGAATCAGTTCTATTGCCAAAATCAGGGCAGCTATGTAAAGCAGAAACCGTTTAAAGGTTTCAAGCTTTTTCCAAAGGCAGGGCAGCAAAAATCCCAAAGGCACAAAAACCGCAATATTGCCGATCAAATTGATAAAAACAGCGGGTGCCGCATACGGATTCGGATTTCGGATCAGCGCCATCAAATATTGCCCTATCGTGTGAAACGGCACAAGGCTCATATGCGTTCCGATCTGCTGCCAATAATTTCCGCCGACGTAAGACCGGTTCCGTATAAACAAGAGCCAAAGCATCACCGAAGCGTACAAAATAAACACGCAAATCAGCAGCGCTTTCCCCGTTTTCGATTTTTGCAGCATAATTGGACCTCCGGCAATCGGCCGTGCAACGCACGACGCTGCCGGCTCGTCAAATTTGCACGCTTGCTGTTGCGCTTCGGCTCGCTCTTTCAATTCATGCCGCGGATGGTCGAGGAACTGTTCAAAATCAGCGTGCTGTACAGGAACAAAACATCCGTATTGTCGTCATACGTCAAAATCTGCGGCAGAATCGAGGGGGTAACATACCGAACGTCCACCAGCGTGATTTTTTCATAGCCGCAAAGCAGCAAAGGCGCTATGCTGCTGCCGAAAGAATCGCGGAACAAAATCAATTCGCGTCCGTTGTTCTGATTCGGATTCGTCACGGTTACAATCGCCGCCGAACCGTACAGATACACGCCGTACGGATCATAGGTATCGAGCGCGTCCAGCGTATACACGCCGCCCGAAGCACCGGTCTCATAGTTTTCGGCCGTCGCGCCGTCTATATCCGGACTGTGCATGATATACAGCGGTTCGCCCCCGCTGCCCAGCGCAAACTGTCCGACATACACGCCGCGAAACGACTCTGTGACAAGCTCCGGCTCATATTCGGGCAAAACGAAGTCCGCGCCGAGTCCCGAAAGAAGCCGCTCCGCCGTCCTCTCGATCTTTTCCTGTCTGAAATGCGTGTCGGTCTTATAATAAGCCTCGGCGGAAAGAGTATCGAAAATATCGATATACGTTCCGCTCATGCCCGCGGAGAAAATTTCCATCAGACGGTCATAATCCAGTTTTTTGGCCGCATCCGCGAGAAAATAGTTCTTGTCCGGAATCACCGAATAAAAAACCCGGTTGTTCGGGAACAGCGCCGCCTGAATGCCCGAAAGTTTTTCAGCGGCCGACGTCACCTGACTTTCGCTGAGGGGATATTCCTGCTTGGACAGATACCCGTCCTCGATATACATTCCCTCCATGTCAAGCTTGGCCAAGCCGTAAAATTCGAGCATCGACTTTACGCTTCGAAATTCCTGACGAAGCGGGAACTGATCGAGCGTATACTTTTCAAAATTATCCATCCAGCCCGTGCTCTGCACGCTTTTCCAGCTCGGCTTCGGAAATTCGGCCAACTTGCGGCGCTCATATTCGCTGAACGACTGATCCGGCGTCAGCAATGCGGCGACCGCAAAACCAAACAGGAAAACGACAAATACAGCCGCCATCAAAATATCATTGAATTTTGTTTTCATGTCCGCCTCCTAAAACCGAAAATACAAAAACGGGTTAAACGAACCGTCCACCAAATACGCGCTGATCAAAATCAGAAGCGCAAACGCGCAAACGGCGCGAAGCGCGCCGGAAAACGCATTGCCGCCGTAAAGCCGCTGCGCGCACTTTTTAACAAACGGCGTCGCACCGAGAACAGCAAGCACGAATATCACGGCGAAACTGCGGAGGTAATACAGCGTTTCCGGCGTCCAAAGCGGAATGTCTTTCGCGCCGAACATGCCCGCAAGATCGCTAAGCGCGCCGGCCATACCGTTCGCATTGAAAATAACAAAGCTGACCAAAACCAAAAATAGGACGAATACACGGCGGAATATACGCGGCAGCTTTTCATACAAACGAAGCAAAAACAGCTTTTCCAAAACCAGCCACACCGCAAAATACAGTCCCCAAATGATAAAGTTCCAGTCCGCGCCGTGCCAAAAGCCGGTCAGCAGCCAGACAATCAGTATATTCAAGAACCAGCGGGCTTGTCCGCACCGATTTCCGCCGAGCGGAATATAGACATAATCACGGAACCACTGTCCGAGCGACATATGCCATCTGCGCCAAAATTCGGTCACGCTGACCGATATATAGGGATAATCAAAGTTCTCGTTGAAATGGAACCCGAAAATCCGCCCAAGACCGATGGCCATATCACTGTAACCCGAAAAATCAAAGTAAATCTGAAGCGTGAACGCAGCCGCATACATCCAGTAGAACAAAACGCTCTGTTCGGTCGAAGCGCGGAAAATTTCACAAAGTTCGAACAAAACGTTTGCGATCAACACCTTTTTGGCAAGACCCGTAATAAAACGGAACGCGCCCTCCGAAAAATCCTGAACGGTGGTTTTTCGCTCGTCCAGTTCGGCCGCAACCGTCGTATACCGGACAATCGGCCCCGCAATCAGCTGCGGGAAAAGCGCAACATACGTGGCAAGTTTTATCGGATTGTACTGCGCCGGCGCATCTCCCCGATAAACATCCACCAGATAGCTTAAAATCTGAAAAGTATAAAAACTGATGCCGATCGGAAGCGCAATTTTCAAAAGCGCAAGCGACGCGCCGGTCAGGCGGTTCAGATTTGCGATAAAGAAATCCGCATATTTGAAATAAAGCAAGGAAGCAAGGCAGCATACAATGCCGAGCGTCAGCATCAGCCGTTTGTGTTTGCACCGGTCAATCAAAATACCGAACACATATCCGACAAGGATCGACGCAACCATCAAAATCAAATATTTCGGCTCGCCCCAAAAGTAGAAAAACAGGCTTGCGCAAAGCAGCACGGTGTTTCGAAGCGCTTTAGGCGATAAGAAATACAAGAGCAGCACCGCAGGCAGAAAGTAAAATAAAAATGGCACGCTTGAAAACAGCATATCACACCTCAAAAGTTTCGATAATCAAAATCCCCGCATTTTGTGCGGGGATCGGTCTGCCGAAAAAGTGAAAATCGTAAATGAAATAAGTTTACAAGGCGGACATGTGCCGCCTTGTAAACACCTTACAGGCGCGCGAGTGCCGCCATTGGCGGCGCGATGGCGCGAGCGAACGCGCCCCATCGTCGAAAAACCTTCGTTTTTCGACGGTCAGAATCCCCGCAAAATGCGGGGATTTTATCAAATTGGTCAAATTTAATTACTCGCCGACTCTGGAAAGACGCTCGCCGCAATTTTCGCTGCCGAAAATTTCCACAAACGCATCGCAGAGCGCATCGGCCTTGCCCGCTTCAAGTTCAGAGGACATCATAACCAGCATTACAACCTTGCCGCTGTTAATCGCTCTGACTTCATCTGCACCCACGCAGATCCATTTTCTCGGATTAATGCCGTCGATCATATCCTTTTTGACAGCCTCGGCGTCCGCGTCATCTTTCACGCGAACCAGAACGAGCGAATACGCCTGCGAACCGATCATGGTCTCGGAAACGAGCGCGCCTTCCAGTCTGCTGCCGTCCTCAAGACCGGTTAACGCTTTTACGGAATCCGCATTCGTCAAATCAACGGGCATATTTCCGAGCGCAAGTTCAACCGGGCTCTTTTCATACAGCATTTCGATCACGCCGGACAGCGCGTCTTCCACGGACAGATCCTCGTCTCCGTTTTCGCCGCCGGTACTGTCGGGCGTCTGCGTATCAGACGCCTCAGGCGTCGTTACGGACGCATCGGGCGTCGTGTCGGCCGGGTTGTTTTCATTGTCCTTACCGCCGCATGCGAAAAGCGACAGGCCAAGCACCAGGGCAAGTATAGATGTAACAATTTTTTTCATTTCTTTATCCTCCAAATGGTTTTCTGCTCTTTAGTCGTTGCCAAATGAAAAAATCCTCATATAAAATTATTTTCTGCACAGCGGCCGCTTTTATACAATAAAAAGATGAAAAATATATCGGTCAGCGCAGGGACAAATAATCGCAGAGTTCAGTCTCCGGAAAATAGAGCGCCAAAATCTGTTCAGCCGTCGCGCCGGCCTTTGCCAAATCGAGCGTACCATACTGGCTGATGCCGACGCCATGCCCCCATCCCTTTCCGACAAACAGGAAATTATCGCTGTCCTCCGCCGTGACAACCTCAGTACGGCGGCGCAAAATCACACCGGGCACATCATCCACGCTTGCATAAACTCCGCTCGAACCGGTCGCCACGTACGCTTCGTCATACGGTATGCGCGAAACGCCGTCCGCGCTCTGCACATAGATACGCTTGGATTCCATATCCGAAACGCCGAGCGCGTTCAGCACCTTGTTTTCCATTTCGGTAAGCGCGGAGTAATTTCCAGTCGTAAAACTGAACGGGCTGTCCATATCGATATGCTGCACCTCGTCATAGGTATATTCCAGTTCTCCCTGCCCTACGATAAAGTTCGCGCTTTTTACATATTTTGAAATACTGGTGCGCACCTTATCGCACCGTGAAACCGTAAGTTCGTTGCCTTTTGAGTCAGTATAGGTAATCGAATATACATACGGACTGTCCCCCGCAAACGATTCAATCTCAATATCCACGATTCGGCGGCCGGTCAGTTCATCATACCCCTTCTCGCGCAGATAATCGGCAAGCTCCTCGCCGCTCACCTCGGTGATCCAAAGTCCGTTATTGTATTCCGAATACCGCTCCCAGGGTGTCGGAACCGAAGTCAGATACGCAGAGTCGCTTCCGCCCCAGGTATCCTTTGCGCTGACCGTATACCCCCCCATCGAGGAGGAATAGTAAATATCGGCGATTTTATCCTCTGCCGCGAGGACCATTCCCTTGGTACTGGCTACGGCGTCAAACACACTGTCATTCGCGCTGGTGATACCGCGATACACCTGGCAATGCGTCGTATTGCACAGATCAAAGCCATAGGCCGAATGCCTTCTTTTATTTTTTGCCGTATAACTCCGCACCGTGATCGAAAAGGCGCGCAGCGCCTCATACTCCCAGTTCGGATTGATCTCATACGGGACGACGCCGGCAATATAATCCTCCATATCGAGCATATTGACAAGCTGAACGCCGTCGGTATCCTCCGTTTTATAACGCGAATACACGAATACACCGTCATAGAGCCGGTTGGCGGGTGTTTTGAGATACTGTTTTTCCCGCCCGCGCGGAAGCGCCGTAAGGCCGAGACTTGAGGAGGTGCCGCAGTCGTATTCAAAGAGGATCTCATCGGTCTCCGGGTCTACAACCGATACCCCCGTATCGGACGGGAGCGCCGCCACAAGCGTGATCTCGCTTTTCAACTCCGGAATCGTGGCCGCATTCTTGGCCACGTCCGAGCGCTCGGCAAAATTGCCGATGCGCACCTTATATACACCGTCGATATACGCGAGAAAAGGCTGCATGTCGCTGTCCTCGTCCTCAAGCTTTTCAAGGATGATGTCGAGCATCTCCAGCGCCTCGTCCAGCGTGTCAAAATCCTCATGCACTTCCAGATGATAGCCGCCGACAGCGCACTTTTTATCCCCGCTTAAAATAGAATAGGTGTACGCCGATTTGGAAAGACTGTCGTCGCACACCACTGAAATTTTGGGAACTTCGATCGTATAGATCTCATGAAAGGAACGCTCCGCGTCGGTAACCGTCTCCTGCACGGAAAATCCGACGGTGCTGACCGTCTCAAATCCGACGGTCACATCACTGCCGTACATAAGTCCGACAGTGATGTAATCGGGCGCGCTCTCCTGTGCATGCGCCGCAAACAGATTGGCCAGAAGAACATACGCGCAGCTGCCGATCATCAAAATAACCAGCACCCACGTGATGATTCTGACCCAGAGTTTATTTTTCATCACGGCATCCTCCTTTCCTTTTTTGCTTATTTATTCTTCCGCATCCGAGGATTCCTCGGTATTGTCCGGCGCATCCGTATCCTCAGAAATGCCCGTATCAGCGGTATCGTCCGTAGTTTCGGCCCCTCCCTCAAACAGTTCTTCCGGCGTCGCTATGCGGTAATCCCCGCGAACCATCAGCCATGCGCCGCCCTCTCCGACGACAATCCCGCGGCCGTCATCACGCGGAATCAAAATCATATGGTTGTTCGGCACGACTTCTTCATTATACAGTTCACGGCCGTCGGTTGTATCCGAAAGTCCCTGTTCCTCAAAACGGACCGTAAACGGCGACACGACACCGGCAGCGCCCGAACGCACAATCACCTCGCAGGAATTGACTGAGGCGTACAGCGTCTGTCCGGCCTGCATCTGCACGACCGCGAAGCGGGCACCGGTGCTGATCGTCCCTTCGGGAAAGTCCGGTTCAATATCCGGTTCCGGCTCGGTAACTTCGGGGGTGGTATCTTCAGGCTCAGTGTCCTCCGGCTCGGTCGTCACAACAACATCGCCGATATCCTCTCCGCCCGCATACCGCATAATCAGTTCCTTAACCTGCGGGAGCAGCACTTCGTTGACATAGCTCAAAGAGATCAGGGGATCGTCCGCAGAAGAATACTCCTGGTCGGCGTAAATATAAAAAGCGCCAACTGCAAGTACGCAGGCAAGCAGCGCACAGACAATTGTTTTCATGTACTTTCTCATATTATTTTACCTCACCCATCGGTCGAAAAACGTCATTATACAACGATTATACATGATCGCGCGGCAAAAAGAAAGTGCTTTTTTAAAATTTGCAAAGTAAATTTCTCAAATCGCCGGAAAGTCTGTTCACAAAACCGATATTCGGGCATGAGATCAAAAAATCCTCCCCAAACTCAGCCAAAACACCCGGAGACGCCTTTTCAAGCGAACACCGGGTTTATTCGTCGATACCGAAATCACTGCCGAGCACGCCGCCGCTTGTTATAGACCCTTGCCCGAATTTTTTCCGAATATCATCCACGGCGCGCTCGCGCCGGTCATTTTTTTCCGCATGGTTTTCACTATCGAAAAAATCAATCTGCTCGGCGGTATCCTCCGAAACAAGGCCGGTTCCGGTTACGGTGATCGAACGAACGCCAAGCCGCGGATTCCAGCTTTCACGAAGCAACTCCGCCGCCGCTTCGCGCATCTGCCGTGCCAGCTGCGTCGGTACTTTCAGCGCTTTTTGACGCTGCGAAACCACGAAATTTTTATCCTTGATCGAAAGCTGAACCGTCGTACATTTGACCTTCTTCTGCCGCATCCGCGCGGCGGCAAGATCGCAGACCGCATCCAGTCCGACAAGCAATTCCTCCATGCCGTACAGATCGCGGGAAAAGGTAATGCCGTTTCCCACGCTTTTCACACCGCGTTTTTCATAATAGCTGCGCACCGGCTCGTCATCCCGGCCGTTGGCGCGCTCCCAGAGCAAAAGTCCCGGCCGCCCCAGCTTATACGAAAGAAAATCCGGACTGGTATGCGCAAGATCGCCGATGGTTCGGATTCGCATATCGAAAAGCGTCTTCTTTGCGCCGCGGCCGACATACAACAGTGCCTCTACCGGAAGCCGCCAAACAATCTCCTCAAAATGCGCGCGGTCGATCACGCTGACCGCGTCCGGCTTTTTCAGATCGCTGCCGAGCTTGGCAATGGTTTTGTTAAACGAAACGCCGATTGAAACCGTCAGGCCGGTCTCAATGCGAATCCGGCGGCGCAGGCTCTCCGCAATGGTCTCGCCGCTGCCGAAAAGCCGCTTGGAACCGGTCACATCCAGCCAGGACTCATCAATGCCAAACGGCTCCACAAGGTCGGTATATTCCGCGTAAATGGCATTGATCTCCCGGCTGTACTTTGCATACAAGTCCCGATGCGGGCGCACGAGCACAAGCGACGGACATTTCTGCCGCGCGCTCCAGAGTGTCTCAGCGGTAACGACGCCAAAGCGTTTGGCAAGCTCGTTTTTTGCCAGAATGATCCCGTGCCGCTTGTCCGGATCGCCGCAAACCGCCATCGGCACACCGGCAAGCGATGGATTCAGCACCGTCTCAACCGAAGCAAAAAACGCATTGAGATCCGAATGCAGAATCACGCGATCCATTGTCTATCCCTCCCGCTTTTTTCTGAAAAAATCCTGTAAAAGCCGCACGCATTCGTCCTCCAAAACGCCGCCTGTGACCTGCACTTTATGATTTAAGGGCAATGCGTTCAAATCGAGCACCGTGCCAAGCGCGCCCGCGCGGCGGTCAAACGCGCCGAACACAACGCGGGGCACGCGCGCATTTACCGCCGCGCCCGCGCACATCGGACAGGGCTCAAGCGTTACATACAGCGTGCAGCCCGGCAGCCGCCAGCCGCCGAGCCGCCGGCCGGCAAGCTCGATGGCGGTGGCTTCCGCGTGGCGCAGTGCGCTTTTGTCTTTTTCGCGCGTATTGTGCGCGCGGGCGATCACCATTCCGTCGCGCACCATCACCGCGCCCACCGGAACCTCTCCCTCTTCAAAGGCCGCTCTTGCTTCCAAAAGCGCCTCGCGCATAAACGCCGCATCGCTTGCCCCCAATTCCGGGGGATACGCAGGCTGTTGATATTCCATAGAATCCCTCATACAAATAAAATCGCCGCCGATACCGCCATGCTGATGAAAACAAACACCCAAAACGCGGGCGGTAAAAGCGCAAATGTCTCTTTTTTGCAAGGTTCGGCAAACAGTGCGCGCATATCTTTCCAAATCGGTTTTCCGCGCAGCGCGCACAGACAAAGCAAAAACAGAGCGGCAAAACCCGCGGCAAATACACACGAGGCCGCAAAACCGTGCACATAGGACAAAAGCAGGGCGCAGAAATTATTTGCAAAATGCAGCAGCATCCCGATATACACGTTCTCGGTCAAAAATACAAGCGCGCTGAGCAAAATGCCGGCAAAAACCGCATACAAGAGCCGGTCAAACCGAAAATGCATCAGCCCGAACAGCATGCCGCAAAGCAGCACGCCCGTACCGCCGAGCGGGGAGAGCGCGCCGAGAACGCCGCAGCGCAAAAGCGCCTCCTCAAACAGCGCGGGGAACACGCAGGCAAAGACCAGCAAATACAGAAAACTTTCGCCGCCGGACACGCTTCCGCTGACTTTCTCGGCGGCCTCGGCGCCCTCAGCCGCGCCGAAAAACCGCGCCGCAAGCGCACCGAAAAAGGAAAGCAGCGCGCACCCGCTGACAAACGCCCCGAAAAAGGGCGCATACTGCCGCAAATCATAGCGGCGCGCACGGCTGCCGCGCAAACCATGCGGCCTGTAACGGCCGCGAAACACGAAAAGCGGGAAAACGCATCCGGCAGCGGAAAAAATTTCGATATATGCCGGCAAAATCAGGGCGGAAAACAGGTAAAACGCCGTCCAAAGCAGCATCATGCAGGAAGCGGTGCGCACCGCCTTTTTCGTTTCCAACAAAGATCGGCCTCCAAATGTATACCGCCGCGCAAGAGCAGTCTATAAAATCAGCCACCCGATACGGGTGGCTGATAAAATCTGTCAAACACATATCCCCCAAAAAATCCAACCGGATATTTGCCATCCAAAGAATGTGCCGCGATAAAGTAGGATTTTCTGAGCGCATATGTCCGCTTGAGCGGCGGAATTTTCAGGTTGTGTTAAACGCAGGATCAACCGAATCAGTGCAGAATCGCGCGCTCGGTTTCCTTGTCGAACAGATGAATTCTGGCGGCATCCAGCGCAACTTTGATCGTATCGCCCGCTCTCGCCTGGCTGCGCGAAGAAACGCGCGCGATCAGTTTCTGCTCGCCGGTTGTGAGATACAGATAAATCTCCGCGCCCATAAGCTCGGTTACGTCAACATACGTCTCGATAACGCTCTCCGCCATGCTGGAAAGATACATCGGTTCGTCATGCACACACTCCGGACGAAGTCCTGCAATGACCTCTTTACCGACATAGTCCGCAAGCGCCGGATTGGAAGCCTTTTCAGCCGGCAGCTTGATGCGGTTCTCGCCGAACACGAGGAACATATCTTCGCCTTTCTTTTCCAGCATACAGTCGATAAAGTTCATTTGAGGCGTTCCGATAAAGCCTGCGACGAAAACATTGCACGGGCTGTCGTAGAGGTTTTGCGGCGTATCCACCTGCTGGATAAGACCGTCTTTCATAACGACGATACGGGAAGCCATCGTCATAGCCTCGACCTGGTCATGCGTTACGTAAATAAACGTAGTGCCGACTCTCTTATGAATCTTGGTAAGCTCGGTTCTCATCTGCGCGCGGAGCTTTGCGTCAAGGTTTGACAAAGGCTCGTCGAGCAGGAACACTTTCGGATGACGAACAATCGCACGGCCGAGCGCCACACGCTGCTTCTGACCACCGGACAGCGCCTTCGGCTTTCTGTCAAGCAGATGCGCAATGTCCAGGATGCGGGCCGCTTCCTCAACTCTGCGCTTGATCTCCTCTTTCGGAGTCTTGCGGAGCTTCAGACCGAACGCCATGTTTTCAAACACGGTCATATGCGGATACAGCGCGTAGTTCTGGAACACCATCGCGATGTCTCTGTCTTTCGGCGCAACGTCGTTGACGAGTCTGTCCTCGATGAAGAGTTCACCCTCGGTAATCTCCTCAAGTCCCGCGATCATACGGAGCGTAGTCGATTTTCCGCAGCCGGAGGGGCCGACGAAAATCAGGAACTCCTTGTCTTTGATTTCCAGATTGAAATCGGAAACCGCAAGTACGCCGCCGGGGTACTTTTTATAAATATGTCTGAGTGATAAGCTTGCCATTGAGTATCCTCCCAAAATTTTTGCCTGCTTGAATCAGCAAATTTTATGTTAATAGTATAGCAGAGTCGGCCGAAAAAAGAAAGTGGGGAAATTCCCAAACTTTCAGAAACGCCTTTGTGCAAAATGCACATCTCTCTTTTGCATCCGCGGGGATGCGCCTGTTTTTTGCAAAGTTTATTATAATTTATTAGAATTTTTAACTTTATTCAGATTTCTCCCTGCGCATTGTCAAACCGATACGATGCTTTTGCGCGTCCACGCTCTTGACGACCACATGCACAACGTCCCCCACAGTCAGCACCTCGGCGGGATGGCGGATATAACGGTCCGCGATCTCCGAGATATGCAAAAGGCCGTCCTGATGCACGCCGATGTCCACAAACGCGCCGAAATCCACGACATTGCGCACCGTGCCGGTCAGTTCCATGCCCTCGCGCAAATCATCAAATCCCAGTACATCCGAACGAAGAACCGGCGCCGGAAGCGAGTCCCGCACGTCCCGGCCCGGCTTTTCCAGTTCGCTGCAAATATCGAGCAGCGTCGGCGTTCCGATGCCAAGCTTTTCGGCTACCGCATCCGCATTCTGCGCCGATACACGGGCGGAAAGACCGCAAAGCCGTCCGGCGCGCACGTCCGATTCAGTGCAGCCGAACAGTTCCAAAAGACGGCGCGCGGGCGCATACGACTCCGGATGCACGCCCGTGCAGTCGAGGATTTCCCGCCCGCCGCTGACGCGCAGAAAGCCCGCGCACTGCTCAAACACGCGCGCGCTGAGACGTGGAACCGCTTTCAGTTCCTCGCGGCTGCCAAACGCGCCGTGCGCTTCCCGATACTTGACGATATTTTTTGCGCAGGCCGCGCCGACGCCCGCCACATAGGAGAGCAGCGGCCAGGAAGCCGTGTTCAGTTCAACACCGACGCTGTTGACGCAGTCCTCCACCACGCCGCCGAGCGCCGAGTCCAGCCGCTGCGGCTTCATGTCATGCTGATACTGCCCGACACCGATTGAACGCGGCTCAATTTTGACAAGCTCGGCCAGCGGGTCGATCAGCCGCCGCGCAATCGAAACTGCGCTGCGCTCGGTCACGTCAAAATCCGGGAACTCCTCCGCGCCGAGCGGCGACGCCGAATAAACCGACGCGCCCGCCTCGCTGACGATCACATATTTTACATCGTTGGAAAGCGTGCGGATCGTGTCGGCCACAAACTGCTCGCTCTCACGCGAGGCGGTTCCGTTGCCGATGGCGATCACATCCACTTGATGCCGGCGAATCATCGCGGCCAGCGTCTTGCGGCTCTCCGCGATTTTTTCCTGCGGCTTTGTCGGATAGATCACCGCGGTTTCCAGCACCCGCCCCGTAGCATCCACGACCGCAAGCTTGCAGCCGGTGCGGTATCCCGGGTCAAATCCGAGCACAACGCGGCCGCGCACGGGCGGCTGCATCAAAAGTCCGCGCAGATTCTGGGAAAACACGCCGATCGCGCCCTCGCTCGCCTCATCAAAAAGGCTGTTTCGGATCTCGCGCTCGATCGCAGGCGCGATCAAACGCTTATACGCGTCCCGAAGCGTGCGGCGAAGGTAGGGTGCGGCGGGGCTTTCGGGATGCGCGATCAGTTCGCGCTCAAGATAAGCGTACACGTTTTCTTCGGGAACACACACGTCCACTTTGAGATACCCTTCGCGCTCGCCGCGGCAGAGCGCAAGATAGCGATGCGGGCGGATTTTTGCAATCGGCTCGCGGTAATCGTAATACTGCGCGTATACAGATTCCGCATCCCCTGTCGCATGAGAAACGATCTCGCCCAGCCGCATACTCCCCTCGCGGATCGCCTTGCGGTACTTCGCGTTTTGCGCAATCTCCTCGGCAAGAATATCCAGCGCGCCCTCCATTGCGCTCTGCGCATCGGGCACCTCGCGCTCCGAACTGACAAAGCGCTCGGCGGCAATCTCAATCGAGGGGTCATAGGACGGATCACAAGCATAGATTAAAAGCGCCAAATCCTCAAGTCCCCGTTCCCGCGCGACAGAAGCCCGCGTTTTCCGCTTCGGCCGGAAAGGCAGATACACGTCTTCCAGTTCGCTCTGCGTCTGCGCTTCGTCCAGCGCGCGCCGCACGTCGTCGGTCAGTTTGTCCTGCGCGTCGATCGCCGCGCGGATCTCCTCTCTGCGCGCTTCAAAGCGGCGCAGATATTCAAGGCGTTCGGCCAGAGCGCGCAGCGCCGTATCCGAAAGATTGCCGGTCGCCTCCTTGCGGTAGCGCGCGATAAACGGAACGGTGTTTCCGTCGTCAAGCAGCGCTGCGGCGCGCTCCGCCTGCCAACGCTCGATATTCAGTTCTCTGCACAGTGTGTTCAAAATGTCCATTTTTATTCTCCATGCGCTTCCAGCGCGCTGATTTCTTCGGTTGTCAGATACCGCCACGCCCCGCGCGGAAGTCCGTCCAGCGTGAGGGCTGCAAAGCGAACGCGCTCAAGATACAAAATCCGGTTGCCGCGCGCCTCGAACATCCGGCGGATCTGATGATATTTTCCCTCGGAAAGGACAATGCGCCCCGTATCGGCGCCGCTCATCCGGATCCGGCAGGGCTTCGTCCGGTAACCGCCGATGTCCACACCCGCGCAAAGCGCCTCCAAATCCTCTGTCGTCACCGGATTTGCGCAGGTAAAGGCATATTCTTTTTCGACATGCCGCCGCGGAGCGAGCAAACGGTGCGCAAGCGGACCATTGTCGGTCAGCAAAACCAGTCCGAGCGTGTATTTGTCCAAACGGCCGCAGGGAAACAGATCAAACTTCTGCACTTCGGGCGGCAAAAGCTCCATCACGGTTCGTTCTCTCGCATCCTCCGTGGCGCACACAAACCCCTCAGGCTTGTTTAAAAGCACATATGTAAAGCGGCGGTACACGACCGGCTCCCCGCAAAAAATAACCTGACAGCGTTCGGGATCTACCTGCGTATCCGCGCGGCGGACAACCTCGCCGTCAAGCAAGACGGCGCCGCGGCGAATGGCCGCGGCGCTCTCCCGCCGGGTAGCGACCCTGCATTCAGAAAGAAATTTATCTATTCTCATCATTCTCCTCAAAACCAGAACACGCCGCCGAAACAGAATACAAACACGGCAAGTAAAATCATGCAGACCGTAAGGCCTACGGCAAAACCGCACAAAAAAAGTTTTTTGTTCATATCTTTTTGCAAAGTTCGGCAAGCGAAATTAGTATTTGCATAAAACGCGCGGTTATTTACCGCATCGAAAATCCATCTGTCTGTCCGCGCAATTTTGTTTTGGACTATATAAATGCATCATTTCGGTATATCCGCCTTGCGGATTGCAAAAGCGTTCTCTATTTTCCGTCAAAGCGAATCGTTTTTGCCCATTCTTTAATCAGGGGCTCGTATTCTTCCCAATCATCGAGGTCACAGTAAAACTGGGTCACCCAAATTTTTCCGTCATTTTCCGAAATGTATTCGCAATAACAAGTGTCATTCGCAATACTTGTCAATCGATACACGCCGCTTTTGATCTCCGAAAGCGAAACATCTGAATATTCCCATTCTATATATGTCTTTTTCCAATATTCTGCGTACTCACACACACCGGGAAACAGCCGTTCTTCTCCGTTTTCTTCCTCATAATAGATCAAATCATCGATGTATATATTTACACACACATCTTTTGAAACAAGATACAAATCGAGATAATCCTCCTCCGTCTCCCGATACTCTTCTTTAAACGTGCCGGGAAGCGTAATGCTGTATTCTGCAATGGAAAAATCCCTCGGCTGTGCTTTCTGATACGCGCTGTAAATTCCCACGCAGGCAATTATCAGAACAAGCGCCGCCAAGGACGCGCCAAGCGCGATACACTTGTTTTTGGTATTTTCTCTATACTTCACTTTTTCAACCGCTTTTCCGACTTTTTGAGAAATAAAAGTCGAAAAACTCGCCGCATCCCCTTTGGTGAACGCTCTTTTGTCGATCAAGAGCGCCTTATTCTTCCCGGTATACAGAAAATACCCCGTATCCGTTTCGGCTATACGTACAATCGCCGCATAAAGATACGACGTGGCCGAAACAGCCGAACGCTCCTCAAATCGATCGTCAAAAAAAGCCACGCTAAAACCATCCGTACACAATGTAGTGGGAAGCGATTGATAAATTTGCTTGCCATTAATTTCAGGTGCAAAAACCATTAAAAAGAGAAGCACCATCGCAAAAACCACAAGAAAAAAGCCCCGAACCACGCTGTCGCCCACAAAGTTCACCGCCGCCATCAGCGCCAAAAGAACAATGTAAACCGGAAAAAGCCATCTGTACTTGACTGAGCGCCATGTGACCGCCCCAAAATTACGGCAAAGCTCTTTTGTGTATTTTTGAACTGCGACATATCTTGCTTCCATATTGTCCTCCGCTTTTGTTACGAATGCTTTATTTTTTCCCAATATGCTTTGGCGGCCTGCTCGGTTTTGTTTTCTCCGAATTCATAATAGCGACGCCCCGCAAGATCGTTTGGCAGATACTGCTGGGGAATATAGTGATTCGGATAATCATGCGGATATTTGTAGCCCTTGAAGAGCGGGGAAACCAGATGCGTCGGAATCTCCTGCCCGAGTCCCGACAAAAAATCGTTTTTCGCAGCCGCATACGCCATATACGCGCTGTTGGATTTCGGGAAAGTGGCAAGCGACACCGTCAGATTGGAAAGCGGGATCGCCCCCTCCGGCAATCCGAGTTCCTTTGCCGCGTCGGTGCAGGCCTTGGCCAGAATCGCGGCCTGCGGGTACGCCTGTCCGATATCCTCGCTCGCAATGACCAGAAGCCGCCGGCAGGCGGACAGAAGATCGCCGCCCTCTAAAATCCGCGCAAGATAAAAGACCGCGGCGTCCGGGTCGGAACCCCGAATGGACTTTTGCAGACAGGAAAGCAGATTGTAATGCACGTCGCCCGCACGGTCAAAATTGCCGGTAAAAGCGGGGACAAAACGTCTGACGTCCTCCTCGCTGATTTTCTCCTGCGCGACCGAATAGACGTTTTCAAGCACGCCGAGCGACGAGCGAACGTCTCCGCCGCCGGCGCCCGCAATAAAGTCAAGCGCGCCGTCGTCAATCTGCGTCTCCCTGCCGCATTCCCGGTTTAAAAGCGCAAGTCCGCGAAGCAGCGCGCGCCGAATGTCGGCGGCCGCGACCGGCTTAAACTCAAACACCGCGCAGCGGGAAAGGATCGCGTTATAAATACAGAAATACGGGTTGTCGGTCGTGGAGGCAATCAGCGTAATCCGGCCGTCCTCTATGTATTCCAAAAGCGACTGCTGCTGCTTTCGGTTAAAATACTGAATCTCATCCAAATACAAGAGCGTCCCCGCCGCGCCGAACATATTTTTCGACTGCGCGATCACATCCCGGACATCCGAAAGCGAAGCGGTCGTGGCGTTGAGCCGATGCAGTTCCATGCCCGACTGTTTGGCCACAATGCGCGCCGCGGTCGTTTTGCCGGTACCGGGCGGACCGAAAAAGATCATATTTGTAATCCGGCCGCTCTCCGTCATCCGGCGGATCACGCCGTTTTTGCCGAACAGGTGCGCCTGCCCGACAATCTCGTCCAGCGTTTCGGGGCGAAGCCTGTCCGCAAGCGGTTGATTTTGCATATTCTGCCTCCAAAAGCCGCCGGAGCGGCTGATTTTTTTGCTTGCCGCTTTTTCAGTACAGGAAAAAGCATGTTGCAACGTAATTCTAACATATTCCCGGCTTAAAATCCACTATACCGGTACTTTTTTTCTCCCGCCGCGTAAAAAATCAGTTGAGCGTGCGTCCGGCGTTTTCAAGCACGGACGAAACGCGCCCGCGCAGCGGCGCAAGCGTTTCGTCCGACAGGGCCGGATCAGACGCAAGCAGCCGGTCGGCGGCCGCGGAGGCCTCCTCGAAAAGCTTTGGGTCATTGCAGAGCGCCGACATGCGAAACTGCTTTTCTTCACCGCTCTGCCGCGCGTCGGACGCCGAGAGCAAATCGCCCGGACCGCGCATTTTCAGATCCTGCTCGGCAATGGCAAAACCGTCCGTGCTCGAACACAGAAAACGCAGGCGCTCTCTTGCGCGCTCACGTTCGGAATCGGACACAAGGATACAGTAAGACTTACGCTTTCCGCGTCCGACCCGACCGCGAAGCTGGTGAATCTGGGACAGGCCGAAACGCTCGGCGTTTTCAATAATCATCAGCGAAGCGTTCGGAACATCCACACCCACCTCAATCACGGTCGTCGAAACCAGAATCTGCGCCTTTCCGCCGGCAAAGCTCGCCATGACCGACTGCTTGTCCGCGGCGCGCAGCCGGCCGTGCATACAGGCTACCGTATACTGCGGAAAACGCTCGGAAAGCGCTTTTGCATGTTCCACCGCGGAATGCAGGGGCGCCTCCTCGGACACAGCGCTTCCGAACACGCCGACCGTCTGCGCGCCGCCCTCGGCGTCATCCTCCGGCTTTTCCACGGCGGGACACACAACATAGACCTGTCCGCCGTCCGCCACCTGCTTTTCGATAAACCCGTTCAGGCGCGCGCGATAGCGCTCATCCACAAGAAAAGTCTCCACAGGCTTCCGTCCGGGCGGAAGCTCGTCCACGCGCGAAATGTCCAAATCCCCGTATAAAACCAGCGCGAGCGTGCGCGGGATCGGCGTAGCGCTCATGACCAGCATATGCGCGCGGGGAGCCCGTTCAAGCAGCGCCGCGCGCTGACGCACGCCAAAACGCTGCTGCTCGTCCGCAATGACCAGTCCGAGTCCGCAAAAGCGCACATCCTCCTCCAGCAGCGCATGCGTACCCACAACAATCTGAATCGTCCCGTCCGCAAGCGCGGCCTTTACCCGGCGCTTTTCCGCGGCGGGCGTTCCGCCGGTGAGCTTTGCGCACGCAAAGCCGAACCGTTCAAACAACGCGGACAGCACCGTATAATGCTGCTCGGCCAAAATCTCGGTCGGCGCGAGCATAGCCGCCTGTGCGCCGCTGCGCGCGGCAAAAAAGATCGCCGCCGCCGCGCAGACCGTCTTTCCGCTCCCGACATCGCCGACCACAATCCGCGACATGCGCGGCGCGCCGTCATCCGTACCGGCGGAGAGATCGGCGGCAATTTCGGCAATCGTGCGCCGCTGCGCGCCGGTCGGCTCAAA